>CAZRAD010000063.1:0-13941 GCA_964597945.1 uncultured bacterium | reverse complement strand
CGTGCTTCCGACTCTCAGCCGGGTGCGCTTGAAGTACGTGACGCCCACCTTACCAGTGACCTGCACGCTGTCTCCCGGCGAGACGACGGGGTCCGCCATGTTCAGCTGCGACACGAAGACGCCTCCGGTCGCGTCCTGAATGAAGATGTCGTTCGTGGCGGCAAACGACCCCGTACCCACGGTCACCACACCCTCAACCGTCACGATCTCGCCGTCGAGCACCGGGTTGTCGTTCGCATCGTCGGCATTGACGTCGGATATCGGGATGACATCCGCCCACGCCGTCGTCGCAACAAGCAGTCCCAGGGCCCCCAGCAGTATTGCCTGTTTCACGTTCATTCGCGTTTCCTTCCGCTCGGGCGTCGATCGCTTAGTTGAGCCTGGCGCCGACGACCATCGGTGCGGTCGTCACCAGCGTCTCGCTGTCCTCGACCGCCTCCAGTCTGCAGATGTACGTCCCCGTGGGAACAAGTCTGAGAAGGTCATCACGGCCGTCCCATCCCCGCACGCCGACGCGGAACGGGAAGAGACGGTCATAGTGGATCGGCATATCGGAATACCCGTCGTACTCGTCGGCCATGAGCGTGCGTACGACGCGCCCCTGGAGATCATACACGGTGAGTACGGTTCTGCTCTCCCGCGGAGCCTTGTAGTAGATGGGAAGGACCTCACCGATGTCCGGGTAGAACACCGGCGCCTTCGACTCACCGAGCACGGGAAGGGCCACGACACCCGTCGTGTCGACGTCCACGATCTCCGTGAAGGAGAGCTGTACGTCGGACGAGAACCCGATGAACGGCGGCGGCACCGGCTCGAAGTGCGCCATGTCGCTCTGGGTCCGCGGCACGATCTCGTAGCCGGACAGATACGGCGCGGACGTGTCGTACTGAAGCACGAATCCCGTCACGTCCAGCGTGTCACCGACTGAGTAGACGTCGAAGTTCACCTGGTCGTTGTAGCCCTGGTAGACGATCGGGTCATCGAGACCGTCGAGCTCGATTCGAAAACCCTGATGAACCGTGATGATACCGACGGTCCGGACGACCACGCCCTCCATATCCTCCGTGACCATGTTCCCGGTGAGCGCCAGCTCGAGCGGTGCCGGCATCGGATTGCCGGTCGTGATGATCTCGATGTCCGCCGCGGTGTCACATGCGATCTCCGTGATCGCACCAGCGCCCGACGACGTGCTGATGTACTCCTCGATGGTTCCCGTCACACGCACGCTGTCGCCGAAGTCCGCCGATACGAGCGCCGGTTCGTCGAAACAGAACACGTTGATACCGCACCCGCCGCTCTGAATGTACATCGACGTGTGCCCGGGCGGCGTGCCGGGTACGATATACCCCGGCGGGAGTGTGACGATACCGCTTATCGTCACGGTCTCGCCGTTGAGCGGCGAGATCCCGTTGGCGTCGTACTCCTGGACCTCGCAGATCGTGGTCGCACCGAGAGGCACAACCGCAACCGCGAGTCCGAATGCAAGTGTCAGAGCGAGGACCGCTCCGAGTCGACTGCTTCTCGTCATCGATTCCCCCTTCAGTGTGCGTCGTGCTACCGCGCGAGCTCGGCATTGACGGCCGCGGCTGCGGAGGCGATGGCCTCGCGCGCCGACCGCTGCTGTCTGAGCGCGCTCTCGACGCCTATCTCTTCAAGGTGCTTCCGCCCCGCGTACCATGCCGCGGACCGGGGTTCGTACGTTGCAAACTCGAGCTGCGCGATCACCTCACGCAGTCCTTCTATCTCATCAAAGCGCTGGACCATGACCGGATCGTCCATCGCGCTCCTTCGAACGGGCGCGTATCCGGTCCTCGCGGCCCAACGGGCCGTGGTCTCAGGACTCGTGAACCATTTGATGAACTTCCACGCAGCGGCCTTCTTCGCGTCGGGCGAGTCGGCGAAGATGACGATGTTCGTCCCCGCAACGAGACACGCCTTCTGCTTCTGTTCGGGGAGCGGCGCCACGGCCATGTCGAACGTGTACTTCCCCTCCATGAACGAGAGCGAGACCGTGGAGCCCTCGATCATGCCGATCTTGCCGGCCTGGAAATCGTTCTGGTACTCGTAGCCGGAGGTGACCTTTCCGTACTCGGTCAGGAGCTGCACCATGAACTCGAGCGCCTCGATGCCCTCACGGCTGTCGAAGGCCGCCCGTGTTCCATCGGCGTTCAGGATCTCGCCGCCGTTCTGGATGAGGAGGTTCTCGAACATCCACGCGCTGATCTGTCCGGCCGTCCCCCACTGGTCGATGGTGCCGTCACCGTCCCGGTCCTTCGTCAGACGACGCGAGAAGTCACGATACTCGTCCCAGTTCACCGGGGCGGAATCGATCCCCTCCTCGGCGAAGAGGTCCTTATTCATATAGAGGGCGCGGACGCTCTTGTTGAACGGGAACGAATAGATCTCACCGTCCCACGTGTTGTTCTCGATCATGCCCTCGACGAAGTCCGCGATCTCTTCGTCCGACAGGCCGTCCGGACCCGCGATGTAGCCGGAGAGCGGCTCGGCGCTGCCGTTCTCGATGAGGTTCTCGGTCCAGGCCTCATACGCCTGCGCGAGATCCGGCGGCTGACCCGCGGCGACCGCGGCCATGATCTTCTGGGAAAGCGCCTGATAGCGGCCCATGCTGATCGACTGGATCTCGATGTCGGGATGCGTCTCGTTGAACTCAAGGACGAGTTCGTCGAGTGCGTCACCCAGAGGCCCGCCCATCGCGTGCCAGAACTGGAGCTCGACGACTCCGTCCGTGGACTCCCCGCCGCCACCGCCGCACCCGTGAAGTCCGAGCGCCGCGGCCATCAGTGCGAGAAGCGTCAGCAGCATTCCTCTTCTCATGTTCGCACCCCTCATCTCAGTGCCGGTTCGTTATCAGCGTTTTGCTTCCGAAATCGCAGGTCGCGCGTTTGTCGGCTCTTCACTCCGAAAGCCGCCCGCCGCGCGGCTGCTAGCTCTTCATGCCGGAGGTGGCAAGACTCTGGATGATCTGCTTCTGCGCAAAGAAGTACGCGACGATCAGCGGCGCCACCGAGAACGCGGCGGCCGCCATCATGAGTTCGTGACTCGTCCCCTGCTCCTGCGAGAACCTGGCGAGCCCGACCTGGAGGGGGCGGACCTCAGGCGTGTTCGTCATCACGAGGGGCCAGAGGAACGAGTTCCATGTTCCCACGACCGTGAAGATCACGACGGCGACCAGCACGGCCTTCGACAGCGGCAGCATGATGCGCCACAGGAACGCGAACCTGCTGCACCCGTCGATGATCGCGGCGTCGTAGAGATCGTCGGGGATCGTCTTGAAGTGCTGGCGAAGCAGGAAGATGCTGAAGATGTGCGCCAGCCACGGAATGATCAGCGCCTGGTATGTGTCTATCCATCCGAGCTTCACGAGCACGATGTACGATGGGACGATGTAGACGGGCTGCGGCACCATCATCATCGAGAGAAAGACGAGGAAGATGTTGTCGCGGCCCCAGAACCGCATCCTCGCGAACGCATACGCAGCGAGTGACGAGGTAATGAGCACGCCGATGACGACGAAGATCGTCACGAAGACCGTGTTGAAATAGTAGCGTGCGAACGGCGCCTGATTCCACGCCTCGACGTAGTTCGCGAAGCGGAGCCGGAAGCGGCTCTGGACGTCGAGTTCGGGAAGAACGCTCTGCGCGCCGCCGTCCGCCGTGCGTACCGTCACGGTCCCGGCGTCGGCGTCGCGGGACACGATGTAGACCTCTTCCCACCCCCCGGCATCCGTACGCGCGAACTGCCCGGTCGGGATCCAGGTCGGCGGAAACTCGAGAATCTCGATCGGGGACTTCAGGGACGTCGCGAGCATCCACCAGAACGGGACGATCATGAGGATAACGCCGATCATGAGCCCGGCGTAGACCCCGCCGCGCCCCAGACCGCGCTTCACGCGATAGGCCGCGTTCATCTCACGGTCGTGCAGTGTTGCCGTCTGCTCCACGTGTCGCCGTCCTCCGATACTGCGCTTCGATGCGCCGATGTCCGTCGCGCCGACTCACCGCCGGCGCCCGGCGGGCGCTAATAGTAGACGCGACTCTCCACGACCCGCCGCTGGATCAGCGTGAGCGTGAGGATGATCCCGAAAAGGATGAGCGCTACCGCGCTTGCATATCCCATGTTCCCACCCGCGTCGAATCCCTTCTCAAAGAGGTAGTACACGATGACCTTGGTCGTCCCCATGGGTCCCCCGACCGGAGGACCGGTCATGAGGTAGATCTGTGTAAAGACCTGGAACGACACAATGGTCGTCGAGAGCATGACGTAGAAGGTCGTCGGCGAGAGAAGCGGCCACGTCACGCGCCAGAACAAGCCGCGCGTGTTGGCGCCGTCGATGCGGGCCGCCTCGTAGTACTGGTCGGGGATGTTCTGCAGCCCCGCCAGAAAGATGACGATGTTGTAACCGATACCTCGCCAGATGGCCACGATGACGACCGCCACGAGCGCGAGGCTCGGACCCGAGAGCGCCTCGGGCCACCATTCCCACCCGAGTCCGCCCGCCGCCATCTCGAAGATGCCCCGCGGCTCCTCGAGCCACAGCAGCGAGTTCCCCCCGATCTTCTCGAACACGTAGTTCAACAGACCGAGCCTGGGATGGAAGATCCACTTCCACACCATGGAGATCGCAACGAGCGACGTCACGACCGGGAGGAAGTAGATGGTCCGATAGAAGCCGAGCCCCCTGATCTTCTGGTTGAGAAGCACGGCGAGGAAGAGCGAGAGAAACAGACTCGCCGGGACCACGCCGATAACATAGTACGCCGTGGTGCCGAGCGAGTTGAAGAAGGTCGGGTCCTGGAAGAGACGGACGTAGTGCGCCAGTCCGATGAACCCGCGCACGCGTCCCATCTTCACATCGAAGAACGAGAGCACGAACGCCGACGCGATCGGTATCATCCTGAAAACGACCACGACGATCCCGGCGGGCACGATGTAGAGCGCCGCCGTGATCGGATCCATCGCCTTCTTGCGCCTGAGCGTCTCCAGCCAGGTCATGCAGGGGTCTCCACTAACGCCTGTCTGCTACCAGCTGTGCTGTTCGATCATCACCTCGATCGTCGTCGAGCCGTCGGTCGTCGCGATCACGTTTCCGTAATCAGGGTCCGCGTCGCGGGGTGTGTTCGGAAAGACACGGTCCGTCACGAAGTAGTCGGCGTCGACCGCCCGGATGCCCTGGAGAACCTCCTCCTTCTCGAGCGCCGCCTCGATCATCGCGCAGGAGATGAAGGCGACGCGTGGCGAGACGTTCTCGAGCCAGAGTTCGGAGCTCGAGTCATCGGAGCCGTGATGCGCGATCTGCAGGAGGTCGGCCTTCGCTCCCTCGCGGCCGTACTCGTCGATGATGCCGTACTCGGTGAAATGCTCCGCGTCGCCGGTCGTGATGAACGACACGTCGCCGAACGTCACCCTGAGCACGACCGAGTCGTTGTTCGTGTTCATCCCCTCAACGCCCGAATCGTCTTCCTCGTCGATGAGACCGCCGACTCCGGCCGACAAGACCTGCACCCTGAAGCCGGGCGTGTCGTCCCAATCGAGGCCGTCGGTGTTGTCCGAGTCATCACCCTGCTTGACGTAGATGATCTCCGAGCCGTTCTGCTCCGAGATCGAGATCATGTACGGTGGGATCGAGTTGTAGAGCGTCGCCGTATCCGGAAGCACAACCGTGTGGGCCCAATGGCTCTGGAGCACGCCGGCTGTTTCGGTGAATCCGCCGTAGTGGTCGGCGTGGCTGTGCGTCATGACGGCCGCCCGAAGCGTCGTCACACCTCTCTCGCCCAGAAAATCGAGGACACCGGCGAGCTTCTCCGAGTATCCCGCGTCGATCATGACGTGTTCGCCGGCGGGCGTCGTGAGCAGCTGCGAAAGGCCCCACCCGACATCGATCATCGCAAGCGACATCGTCTCGTTGCGGTACGCCCGACCGGTGATCGTGGCGGGCAGCGTCGCGCTCGCCTCGTAGTCCTCGTTCCCCGCCCGGTCCAAACTGCGCACGCGGACGACGTAGTCCACGCCGTCCTCCATCCCGAGGAGCTTGACGGAGTGATGCGTCGAGTAATACTTCGTCGCCTCGTAGACGTAGTGCTCGAAGTCCTCGCCGACCTCACCGTACTCCAGCACGCAGAGCGCCTCCTCATCGGTCGACCAGCTCGCCTGACCGCCGGAGTAGACGAAGCTCGTCACGACGGGCGCCGTCTGGTCCTGGGTTGCATCGTAGGGATTGATCTCGCTCTGGCTGCAGCTGACGAGCGTCAGCGCGATGACGCAAAGGCCGCCGAGCAGGCAGATAGTGATACGTCTCATCGTGGCTCCCTCCTGGTTGCGCACGAAACGAAGTCGTCACTCTGTGGACCGATTGGATGTTGCGTTCGGCAGCAAGATTCTAGGGGCTTGGAGCGCGGAAGTCAACGAGAGATGCCGTCTTACGCCGAACGGAGACGCACCGAATGACGCCTCTCTCATAACTTGAGTCGGTGTCGTGAGCTAGGCCTGTCGCACGTGAGGAATGGTGCGCGGTCGACGCGCGCGCGTACTAATACGGCTTGCCGAGCTGGGCGGGCGGCCGGGCGCGACCCATCACACCGACGAGCGCGACCATGGTGAGTGCGTAGGGGATCATCTGGACGAACTGGGTCGGCACGTGCTGGCCCTGGAGCCCCATCTGCACGGCCTCGGCATATCCGAAAAGCAGGCAGGCCGCCGCGGCCCCGACGGGGTTCCATCGTCCGAAGATCATCGCGGCGAGCGCGATGTAGCCGCGCCCCGCCGACATGTTCTTCACGAACTGGTGTGTGTTGAGCGCGAGGAACGCGCCTCCGAGTCCGGCCAGCGCGCCGCTGAGAAGCACGCCCGAGTAGCGCATCCTCCGGACGTGGACGCCCAGCGTATCGACGGCCTCCGGGTGTTCACCCGTGGCGCGCAGGCGCAGCCCGAAGCGCGTCCGCCAGAGAACGACGTGCGCGACCCCGATGATCACGATCGTGACGTAGACCAGCGGCGGATAGTGCCCGAGAACCGTATTGAACACGCGGGCGAACCCTCCCCACGACTCCGGGAGCGTCCAGTGGGTCATCCCCGCGACCGACGGCGAGTTCGAGGAGCTGTCCCAGATGATCCACATCAGGAACTGGGTCGCGCCGGCGGCGAACAGATTGATGGCGACGCCGCTGACGATCTGATCCGCTTTGAAGGTCACCGTGACGACCGCGTGGAGAAGCGCCACCAGCATCCCCGCGAGCACGCCCGCGAACGCACCGGCCCACGGGTCACCCGTGTACCACGTTGCGACGACACTCGCGAAGGCCCCGGTCAGGAGAATACCCTCGAGCGCGATGTTGACGACGCCGGAACGCTCGGAGAACATCCCGCCGAGCGCCGCGAGGATCAGCGGTGTCGCCATTCGCAGTGCTGCGTCGAACACGGCAATATCGAACAAGGCCTATCCCCTATTCCTGGAGACGCCGAGACGCGACCCTATGTCACGGGCTCCCTGACGCATCGCAGTCAACGTCGATCTGAGTTCCGCTCGCGCAACGACCAGCGAGGCGAGCCAATACAGAAGGACGCCGGACGCCCCCATCCCCACGAGTCCCGCAATCCTCAGGAGAAGCGAGTCGCTCTGCTCGATCCCCATGCCCCCTCGGGCCACGTAGAACAGGCCGACACCCATGATCGCCGTCGCCGCCGCCGTCCCGCCGAACGACTTGAAGAGCCGCTTATAGCGTCCCTCTCTGAGTTCGCGCGGGAGGAGCAGGAAGAAGAGCACGAGCTTGAAGATGTGCGACACGGAGGTCGCGAGCGCAACTCCGGCGTGCTCGAATACCCCGATGAGAACCCATGCCAGTCCGATCTTGACTCCGAGGCGGGCGAATCCAGCTATCACCGGCCGCCTCGTGTCCTTGAGCGAGACGAAGGCGACCGTCATGATGCTCGATATACCGAGCGCCCAGATCGTCGGCGTGTAGAGCAGGAGCGCCGACGTCGTGAAGGCCACGGAACGCTCGTCGAACGCGCCGCGCTGGAAGATCAACCGGACGAACGGCTCACCGAGAAGCGCCATCCCGACTGAGACCGGGAGCAGCACGTAGAACGCGATGCGGATCGCGCGCATCAGCCTCGCGCCAAGCTCCTCGATCTCACCCCTTGCCGCCATCGTCGCGAAGAACGGGAAGAGCACGGTGGAGAAACCGACGATGAGGACCTCGCGCGGAAGCTCGATAAGCCGCAACGCGTACGAGAGACCCGAGATACTCCCCTCGGCGAGCATCGATGCGAAGATCCGGTCGATGACGTCGTCGAGTTTCGCACCCGCCATCCCGATGAAGAGCGGCATCGCGAGCCGGACGACTCCCAGAAACATCGGATCTCTGAAGTCGACGCGGACGGCGAACCCCTTCGCCCTCCTGATGACGGCTGGGAGCTGTACGAAGAACATCGCCGCGCTGCCCGCGACCACGCCCCACGCAAGACCGAGGATACCGAAACGCGCCGTGAGGAAGATCGCGGCGGCGATGAGCATGAGGTTGTTGAGCGGTCGTGCGAGGCCGGGCAGCGCGAAGTTCCGATAGCAATGCAGAATGGCGGAGCACAGGTTCGCACCGCTCGCGAACAGAACCGAGACAAGCATGACTCGCGTAAGCAGGGTCGCGAGCGCGGCCTGCTCGGGCTCGAATCCGGGCGCGATCGCGGTAACGATGGCCGGCGCAGCAGCAAATGTGATGGCCGACAGGACGACCACGACGACGGACAGGTTGGTGACGAGCACACCGGCGCCGCGCCAGGCGCTCGCCTCTCCGTCCCTCTCGATACTCTCCGTGAAATGCGGAATGAAACCCGAGCGCAGCGGCGACCGCAGCCACGCGATGATGAGCGTCGGGACCGTGAACGCGACGAGGTAGGCATCCATGTCGAAGCTGGTCCCGAACCTGGCGGCGACGACAACATCCTTGCCGAGCCCGAGCGCCTTGGCGATGACCGCCATCCCGACGACCCAGACGGTCGAAATGACCACGCCGACCGATGGGTCCGCCACGATGGCCCCTCCACCGCTCTCCGGACGCCTCGCGCGCTTCGTGTCGTCCGCTCGACTCACGCCGACCTCCTGGTGCCGAGCCTCCGCTGGAGCACCTCGTTGCCCACGACGACCAGAATGATGGTCACCGCCTGAACGACGAGGATGAGCTCCCGTGGAACGTCGGTGAAGACATCGATCTCCAGCGCCCCGGTATTGAGCATTCCGAAGAGCAAGGCCCCGACGAGCACACCGCTCGGCGAATTCCGGCCGAGCAGGGCGACGGCGATGCCCATGAACCCGATCCCGCTCGAGAAATTGTCGAGGAACCGGTGACGGAACCCCATCACCTCGTTGGTCGCGACGAGTCCCGCAAAGGCGCCGCTCATCACCATCGTCATGACGGTCGTCTTACGGATGTTGATCCCCGCGTACTCGGCCGCCTTCGGGTTGAAACCGACCGCGCGGATCTCATATCCGAGCGTCGTCCGGTAGAGAATGAACCACGCCAGCCAGACGGCGGCAAGAGCAACGAGGATCGAGGCATTGAGCGGATTGGCGTCTGGAAGCGGGATGCCGACTGACTGGAGAGCTCCCGCGAGCCGCGGTAGCTGGGCCGCCGCCGGGATCTCAGCGGTCTGGGGCGTCATCTGCCCGGTCTCTTTGAGAACCTCGATGACGAAGTACCCGGTCAGCCCGATCGCGATGAAGTTCATCATGATCGTGTTGATGACCTCGTGCGCGCCGAAGCGTGCCTTGAGGTAGCCGGGGAGCGCGGCCCAGAGCGCGCCGCCCGCGGCCGACATGAGAATGAGAAGCGGGATGAGCAGCGGCGCGGGCAGTCCGTGAAGCGTGAGCGCCATCCACGCGCAGACGAACGAACCGATGTAGAGCTGACCCTCACCGCCGATATTGAACAGCCCACCGCGGAAGGCGAACGCGACGGCGAGCCCCGCGAAGATGAGCGGCACCGCGTTGAAGAGCACGTATCCGATGGCGTCGACGCTCCCGAACGCGCCGCGGAAGAGGATCGCGTAGACCCTCAGCGGACTCTCCCCGATGGCGGCGACGACGAGGCCGCCGATAAGGAATGATGCGAGGACGGCGACGACGGGCGCGATGACGTTCGCTATGGCGGCCCAGCGCTTCACGATGCGGCTCCCGTCATGTGCATCCCCAGCTCCTCCTCGGACACCGTCCCTGCCTTGAACTCCGCGACGATGCATCCGCGGTACATCACGGCGATACGGTCGGAGAGCGTCATGATCTCCGAGAGCTCGGCCGAGATGAGCAGCACACCGGCTCCGGCGTCACGCATCTCGATCAGGCTCTTATGAACGAACTCGATCGCGCCGATATCGACGCCGCGCGTCGGTTGCGATGCGATGAGGAGCTTCGGTGACCCGTCGAACTCGCGCGCGACGATGACCTTCTGCTGGTTGCCGCCGGAGAGGCTCTCCGCGATCTCGGTGGGGTCGGTCGGGCGGATGTCGTGTGATGCGATGAGCTCTTCTGCGTGCGCGGACACGGCCCTGGTCGATACCATCCCTCTCGCGGAGAAGGGACGCTGGTGATGTCTGCCGAGCACCAGGTTCTCGGAGAGTGTGAACTCGAGCACGAGCCCGCGCTCCTGTCGGTCCTCAGGAACGTGCGCGACACCGAGGTCACGAACGGTCCGGGGACTGAGGCCGCCGATCTCCTCACCGCAGAGCTTGATAGAGCCGGCACCGGGGCGCCTGAGCCCGGTGAGGACCTCGACGAGCTCCGTCTGTCCGTTCCCCTGCACGCCCGCGATGCCGAGCACCTCTCCCGCCCGAACGGAGAGGTCGACGGCATCGAGCGCGCGGACCCCCTTGCGGCGCGACGCGGAGAGACCGCTGACCTCGAGGACGGGTTCGCCGGGCGTCGATTCGCCGCGGTCGACCTCGAGGAGCACGTCGCGACCGACCATCATGCGGGCCAGCTCTTCCTTCGATGTCACCGAGGCCTTCACCTCGCCCGTGATCCTCCCGGCGCGCATCACCGTGATGCGGTCGGCAAGCTCGAGCACCTCATCGAGCTTGTGCGTGATGAAGATGATCGTGTGTCCGCTCTTCTTGAGGAGGCGGAGCGTCGTGAACAGATCGGCTACCTCGTGAGGGGTCAGTACACCGGTAGGTTCGTCCAGGATGAGGATCTCCGCCCCGCGGAACAGGACCTTGACGATCTCGACTCGCTGCTCGAGGCCGACGGACAGGTCTTCAATGCGGGCGTCGGGATCGAGTTCGAGACCGTATCTGTCGGAGAGTGCCCGGACCATCTCGCGCGCTGCACGGGTGTCCACAAAGAGCCCGCCGCGAACCGGCTCGGATCCGAGCACGACGTTCTCCGCGACCGTCAGGGGATCGATGAGCATGAAGTGCTGGTGGACCATCCCGAGTCCGAGACGGATGGAGTCACAGGGACGGTGCGCCCGCAGGTACTCGCCGCGAAGCTGGATGTCACCCGAGTCCGGTCTGACAAGACCGTAGAGGAGCTTCATGAGGGTCGACTTGCCGGCGCCGTTCTCACCGACGATGGCATGGATCTCACCCTCACGCACCACGAGGTTTACGTTGTCACACGCCGTGACACGCGGGTATCGCTTGGTGACACCGCGAATCTCTACGGCGGGATGCTCTCCGGCAGGATGCTCAGGCAACGGTCAGCTCCCTATTCCCGCGGAACGCTGATCTCGCCGGCGATGATGCCGGCCTTCGCTTCCTCGACGCGCTCGACCATGGCGTCGCTGATGAGCTCTCTGTTGTAGTCGTCGACCGCATACGCCACGCCGTCCTCGGCGAGACCGAACTCGTGCACACCACCCTGGAAGTTCCCCTCGTGGACGCTCTGCACGACGGCGTAGACGGCGTTGTCCACGCGCTTCACCATACTTGTGAGCACCGTGCCCGGCGCGACGTAGTTCTGATTCGAGTCGACGCCGATGGCGAGTCTTCTCGCCTCGCGCGCCGCCTCGATAACACCCAGACCGGTGCTTCCCGCGGCATGATAGATCACATCGACCCCGCGCCCGTACTGGAGGAGTGCAAGCTCCTTCCCTCTTGCCGGATCGGCAAAGGCCTGCGGACTCGAACCGGCGTACGCCACGGTCACGGAGATGCCCGGATTGATGTGGCTCGCTCCGGCGATGTAGCCGGCCTCGAACCGATGAATGAGCGGTACGTCCATACCGCCGACGAACCCGATGCGACCCGTCTCGCTCGCCATCGCTGCCATTGCGCCGACGAGGAAGGAGCCCTCCTCCTCGCGGAAGCGAAGTCCGGCGAGATTCGCGGGAAGCACCTCATCGGGACGGGCGTCGAAATCGACGCACGCGAACTTCACATCGGGATAGTCGGTCGCGACGGCGCGGATCGATTCGCTGAAGAGAAACCCGACGCCGACGATAACGTCGTAGCCGGCCTGCGCCAGCTTCCTCAGACCGGTCTCGCGGTCGGCGTCCTGCCCGGGCTCGAACTCGGTATGCTCGACGCCGAAGTCGTCGGCTGCGCGGAGCAGACCGCGGTACGCCGAGTCGTTGAACGACTTGTCGCCCTTGCCGCCCACATCGAACACCATCCCGACCTTGAGCGCGCCGCTGCTCTCCTGCGGTGGCCCGCCGCCACACCCGGGAAGCAGGATGAGGACGCTGAGCAAGCAGACCGCAGCGATCGCCAGGAATCGTCTCATTGGAAGCTCCTCTCGTATCAGTCCGGCGGCTTCGTCCAGCCTCGTTCTCAACCGGCGGATTCGCCCGCCGCTATCTCAGATGGCGGTTCTTCGTCCGGGTCGACAAGACAATCGAGCGCGCCGCTTGCTCGTGCCCTGCCAATGAGTATCACGAAAACACCCAATCCTGCGAGAACAACCATCGCGCCGCTCTTGAACACGAAATCCAGCCCCATGCGCGCCGCGACCAGGCCCCCGATGAGCGGGGCCACGATCAGACCGATGCTCATGCCGGAGTTGAAGACCGACATCACCGTCCCCATGCCGTTGAAACGGTCTCCACATCGTGCCGTAACCGCCAGAGCGGCGGGGAGCCCGAGCGCGAGCGAGATGCCGGTCGCCGTTTGAAGAAGGAACAACGATGGAATGGTCTTGCAGTACGGGATCGCAAAGATGACCGAGGCACTCGCGAGGATCCCGAGCCCCATGAGCAGCGGTTTGGAGACGCGGTCGGCCAGCCGGCCGAACGGGATCTGCATGAATCCGGCGAGCAGGATGTTCGTCGCGAGAAGAACGCCGATCACCGAGAGAGAGGCGCCGCGCTCCTCGGCCACAAACGGGAGAAACGGAATGACCAGACCTCGACCGAACGAGATCGCGGTGCGGAACAGCACGGCAGCGAGGACGAGCGGGTCTCGGATGACGTCGACGACGGGGACACGCTTCTTCCACCGCTCCTTGTGAAGCCCGAGCTCCGGAAGGAACAACAGTGCGAGGATGAGCGCGACTCCCGTCAGAGCACCCATCGCGTAGAACGGCGCGCCAAGCCCGAACCGGTCGGCGAGTGGACCGCCGAGGAGCGGGCCGATCCCGAAGGCCGTGAACAACGACACCATGAAGGTCCCCATCATACGACCCTCACGTCCCCTGGGCGCGATGTCACCCACGTACGCCTGCGCGACTGGCACGACCATGCCGCTTGCGGCGCCGTGAAGCGTTCGCACGGCGATGAGGCTCCAGATCGAATCGACTTTCAGATACGCCAGCGAGAAGCCGGCGAAGAGCGCGAGTCCGACGACGATGAACGGCTTACGACCGAACCGGTCGGACAGGCGACCGATGACGGGCATGAAGACGAAGCGCGCGACGGAGAAACCCGAGAAGATCAGGCCGAGCGACAGCCCGGCGGCCCCGAGGTCGCGCGCATAGAGCGGAAGCAGCGGGCCGAT
>CAZRAD010000062.1:0-14215 GCA_964597945.1 uncultured bacterium | reverse complement strand
GATGCCTCGCCAGAGCACACTGCCACGGTCACCGTCGGGGATGCTCGTGTCGAGCACGTGCCGGATGATAAGAGGCCCGGCGAGCATCGCTCCGACCGAGACGAGCAGAAGGACGGTCGCGACCGCGAGCTTGCGGTGATGCGGCCTGAACAACGGCACGATCCGCGCGAGCATGGCCCGCAGCGGGAGCCGTCGGATGTCCTTCTCTTCGTCAAGATTGTCGTGGTCGTGCCACATGTCGGACCTCTCGGTGCTTCCTCACCGTCAATCGCTCGGTGTTCCGGCGCGGAGCCGTACGTGCGCGCAGAGCCGCTTCTACACGCAGAGCCGGGACGGCGCCCGCCGGCCCGGCTATTCCGTGAACGCCTGAGTATATCCCCCAGTGGCTCCACGTTACAAGGGGTACCCACACGCACCCACCGATTCGAGCCGGACCCGTGCGGCTGGACTCCCCGGTGCGCGACATGGTAGGTTCGATTCACGCAATCGCTATCAGAGGAGGAGCCGTGTTCAGACATTCGATACGAGCAGCGAAGCCGTATGGAGCTCGACGCGCCCTGCTCACGGCCGTCGGGACGGCCGTCGGGACGGCCCTCGTACTGTCCGCGGCAGCCCTTGGCATGCTGGCGGGCTGCTCCGACGGCGCTGATGACGCCCTCGCCGGCGAGGAGCCGGCAGTCGCCGCGCAGTCGGAGCGCACGGAGGCGACCGATGAGATAGCCGAGACGGACGGCGCCGCCACGACAAACCAGCTCGGGCTCGAGGAACAGGCCAGACGAAGCCCGGCTCTCGTGGGTCGTGAAGGCGGCGTGGACCGCCCCGGACGCTGGCGCTCGATCCCCGGCGGCACGTCGGAGCTGACGGCCGAGCAGCGCGATGAGGTCAGGCGGCTCGAGTCGATCGGGTATCTGAGCGGTTCGCAGACGGCGAGCGGCATCGGCGGCGTGACGATCCACGACCGCACACGTGCGGGCCGCGGGTACAACTTCTACACGTCGGGCCACTTCCCCGGCGCGATCCTCATGGACATGGACGGGACCGTGCTCCACCAGTGGCGATGCGAGTTCCTCGACGCCTTCCCACACCGCGAGGACCTGGTCTCACAGGAGCGCACCAATCACTGGCGTCGAGCACACATCTACCCCGACGGGGGCATTCTTGCGATCTTCGAGGGTTCGGGAATCGTCCGGCTCGACAAGGACTCCAACGTCATCTGGGCGCTCGACAACGGTGCTCACCACGACATCGAGGTCGTCGACGACGGCCGCATCTTCGTTCTGACCCGGGAGGCGCACGTCGTACCCCGTGTCAACGAGCGAACGCCGGTTCTCGAGGATTTCCTCACGATCCTCAGCGACGACGGCAGAGAGCTGGACCGCATCTCGATCCTCCAGGCGTTCTGGAACTCGGACTACGCACGCGCGCTCATCGCGCTCAATATGCAGCGGCACGGTGATGTCACGCATACCAATACGCTCGAGATCCTCGACGGGTCGCTTGCCGATCGTATCCCCGCGTTCCGCCGGGGCAGCCTGCTGATCTCGTTCCGCAGGCTCGACGCCATCGCCGTGCTCGACGTCGACTCGCGTGAGATCTCGTGGCTCATGGCGGGACCCTGGATCGGCCAGCACCAGCCGACCGTTCTCCCGACCGGGAACATTCTGGTCTTCGACAACGGCGGCCAGACGGACATCTCCCGCGTTGTCGAGTTCAACCCTGTGACGCAGGAGGAGGTGTGGCGGTACGGCGGAGACCGGAAGGACGGCTTCTACTCGAAGTCGTGCGGTTCGAACGCGCTCCTCCCCGGCGGCACCGTCCTCATCACCGAATCGGACGCAGGCAGAGCGTTCGAGGTCACCCGCGACGGTGACATCGTCTGGGAGTATCGGAATCCGGCCCGCGCCGGCAACCGGGGCGAATTCATAGCCACACTGTTCGAGATGGTGAGGCTGCCGGAGGACTTCCCGGTAGGCTGGGCGGCACGCTGACGCGCTGCCGACCACCGTGCAATCAGATCGTGTGAACGAGGATGTGAAAGCGGCGGCACGCAGTATATGCGTCCCGCCGCTTCTGAACCATCGCTCTTCCGGGGAGTCCCTCCTGGTGCCGGGGCCGCCGATCCGGTCGGACGCCCAGATGGCCCGAGGGCACTGCGCTCGACGTGCGGGATTCGGCGGCCACCGGCGATTGAGCACGTGCGCCCGTCAGCGCAAGGACGCTCGCCGGGGGCGAATCCGGAACTGCTGCTACGCGCGTTTCAGATTGTCATCGGGAACGCGATCGATGAGAAGATGTCTGGGATCTATCCCCACGCGCGCCGGCTTCTGCTCGACGACGACCTCGATCCTGTTCTCGCCGCTGGCCAACCGGTGCCTCTCCAGATAGATCGGCGTTCCACTCTCCCCATCATCTCCGTAGACACCGATCTCAACCCAATCGTTGTGTTCTATCTCCGTCTCGACGCCGTGACCGTCCGCGCGCATCTTGCGCGACAGAAGGTCGAGCGCGACACGGTACCTCCCGTCATCGAGCTCCTCGACCTCCACGCTTTCCATTCGATTGTCGTAGAGCGTGATCGTCTCAAGATAGTCCTCGATGAGATAGCTGTACTCCGGCGGAGTCGCGTCGCGGATGTACTCGACGAGATCGAGCGAGACCGGGTACGGCGGTCCGACGAACCTCGTGTCCTCGAGATACGCGCGGAGTGCCGCGTTCAGCACATTCTCCCCGAGGTGTTCCTTGAACGCATACATCGCCAGCGTACCCTTGTAGTAATAGAGATACGCCTGCTTGTCGACGAGCGCGAGCGGATGCTCCTCCTCTCGTTCCTGCCCGCGGCCCTGAAGATAGCGGTCGAGTTCGTACCGGAGGTACTCCTCCATCACACCGTCATCCGCGTACTGCTCGGTGACCATGAACGCCGAGTACTGCGAGAGACTCTCCTCGACGAATCCCATCCCCTGCGCGAGAGCCGCCGCCACCTGGTGCCCCCACCATTGATGCGCGACCTCGTGCGCCGTGACCAGGGAGACCATGTCGAGCGCGCCCTCCTCGCGGAGATCGTCCGTGAAGTGGATGCCCTCCGAGTACGGGATGATCGTGGCGAACGACTGAGCGAACCTGTGGTACCTCGGGAACTCAACGATCCTCAGCTCGCGGTGCTGGTACGGACCGTAGACCTCCGAGTAGTAGTCGAGCGAGCGCTTGACCGAATCGAGCATCCGCTCCACGTTCCATGTGTGCGAAGGGTGATGGTAGACGGCAACCGCAACACCGTTCCATTCATCGCCGGCCACCTCATACCGTCCGGACACCACTGGAAAGAAGTGGAGGATCGGCGTGTCCATCCGGTAGTGGAAGTAGCGCCTTCCGTCCTGCTCCCACTCACGCTCAACATAGCCCGCCGTCATGGCGATCTGATCGGCGCTCGTAGAGAGCACGGCCTCGTAGTTGATCCAGTCGGCATCCATCGTGAAAGTGTTCTCCGCAGCGACCGGATGGTTTGGCGCGAGAAGACCGGGACGCTCGGCAAGTCCGTACTTCTTCCGCTCGTGCTCGTTCTCGAGTTCCTCCTCGCTCGCATACCCGATGAACGGCACGAGGTGGCCGCTGTCGAGGAACGTGCCGTTCTCCACAACACGTGAGTTGGAGTGACCATTGACGAACCCGGGGTTGGTGATACTGGCCGAGTACGCCAGCTCGACACTCTCACCGGGCTCCAGCGGACTCGCCAGCTCGTAGATCCTGTAGCAGAGCTCGGTGTCCTCGATTTCGCATGACGCCCCCGCCATCACGACCTCGCTCACATCGAGCCACCGATCGAGCGTGAGATGAACCTCGACTATCGGCTCGTCGGACTTGTTCATCAGCACGAGATCACCCCGCACGTCGACCCGACGCTCCTCAGGATACATGTCGACCTCGAGGGTGACATCGGTGACCCTCGGCTGCGGGATGCCGTCGTACTTCTTGTAGAGCTGCTCGTATCGCGCCGCCCGCTCGTGGAGCGTCTTCGACGTGACGAACTCGTTGAGAACGCTCGTGTTGTAGTGTATCCAGCCACCGACTCCGACGAAGCCGAGCAGGAGGACCACGGCGGTCGCAACCCGCGGCCCGGTCAGTCTGCGTCGCGCCTCCCGCCAGCGGAGACCAGCACGGAGGTCGGTTCCCCGCGGCCAGAACAGCACGGAGGCGAGAATCAGAAGTCCCGCCGCGAACCCCCAGTACAGGAGGAACCACGAGAGCGGCTGTGCGAAGTGCCCGAAGCCGTTCATGTCTGAGAGCCTGTAGGAGGGTGTCTCGCCATAGAGGAGCAGATTGTGCTCGAACCCCACGGAATCGATGACCTCCTGGACGACGAAGAACGCGATCATCGCGCCGTATCCCGCCAGCCTGCTGTTTGTCAGGGCCTGGAGCGCCAGCGCCAGCGCGCTGACAAGGAACCAGGCGGACATCTGGAGCAGGAACATCCCACGGAAGTAGAGACCGAGCTCAAGGTCGAGATACCCGCGCGAGAGCTGGTAGAGGATCGTGGTCACGACGGCCGCGCAGAGTGCCACGAACTGGACGACCGTCAGCGCCGCCAGCTTCGACGCCATCGGCATCCAGTCCGGCGTCGGGAGCGCCCCCGTGATCTCGTGCATGGATGCCTGTCTCTCGCGCCACACGAGAATCCCCGCGTAGACGATCAGGAAGATGAACAGGAAGATCGTGTACGATCCTTCGATGGTCGAGATCATCGAACGGGTCAACGGATACGACTTCGTGCCACCGAAGTCGGGGATCAGGCTACCGAGCAGGTTGAACACCGCGAAACCGATGATGATGGCGAACGGGACGCTCTTGAGGATCGTGCGAACTTCGACCCTGGTCGCGTACCACAACTGACTGAGCTGCGCCCGCGTCGAGAAGCCGAGCGAGGCACTCGGAGCGGCGCCCGCAAAGGGCTGCGTCGTGACGGCAACAACGCCGGCGGCTCCGCCCACCGCGGCGCCCGCGGCGACACCCCCCACATGCTCCCCCGGCACGGTGCGCAGTCGCCGTCCGAACCGCCGCGCGACCCCGGCCTTCTCGTGCACGGCCATCCGGAACCGCGACCAGGTCAGGAGAAGCAGGCCCACACCCGTCCCCGACCAGAGGAGCCGATTCGTGATGAGCCCCGCATCGAACGGCGGCAGGAGCGTGTTGCGCTCGACCACGGTCCAGTATCTGGTCGCCGCATCCAGCGACGCCTTGCCGAGCGGGTCGAGGATCGCCGCCAGGAAGGTCGAATCGAGATCGCCGGTGAGCACCTTTCCGACCCCCCAGAGTGTGAGCAGTCCCATGACCGAGACGTAGCCGAGCAGCACGCGCCGCGACAGCGTCGAGATGCAGAACATCAGCGCACCGGCGAAGAACAGGTTGGGAATGACGTAGACGAAGAGCCCGTAGAGATACGGGGCGGCGCTGAACGGGAGGATCCGCTCCGGGTCGAGCCACGGCATCAGCGACCCGATGATCATGCCGAGTGCGGCGAACGCGACCGTGAAGACCGCCGCTACCATCGAGCCGGCGAAGCGCCCCATGAGATACGAGCCCTTCCCCACGGGCGTTGTGTAGAAGAACTCGGTCGTGCGGTACTCATCGTCCCGGTTGACAGCCGTCGCGACGAATCCGACCAGCGAGAACAGCCCGAGCACGGAGAGCATCGCCAGAAGCCGCACGATCTCGTACGGCGAGTTCCTCGCCGCGTTGCCGATGGCGCCACCCATCTGGATGGAATCCGAGACGATCGGCCCGTACGCCATCAGGAAGAAGAGGAGCGCGAAGATGTAGACAGCGGGCTTCCGGAAGATGTAGTTGAGCTCGAACTTGAGGAAGTGGAGGAACATCGGTCACCTCCCCTGCGCCGCGTCTGCAGCACGCGCGTTGTTCGCACTCGGGTGACCGACGCTGCCGGCAGCCGGCGAGCTGCCGCCGGCACCAAGCGTGACGAAGTAGACGTCCTTGAGATCGGGGTCCGCACCGTCGAATGACGCATCGGGCTGGGAGTCGGCGAGCACGTGGACGATGTGCCTGCCCCGCCTCAGGCGCGTGGAGATGACACTGTGTCTGTCCTCGAGCGCACGAAGCTGCTCTCGGTCGACGCTCTTCTTCCACACCTTCCCGCGGATGGCGTCGATCGCCTCCTGCGGGTCCCCGGTGTGCAGCAGGCTGCCCTCCCGGATGATCGCCATGCGGTCGCAGACCTCCGCGACGTCCTCGACGATGTGCGTCGAGAGGATGACGATGATATTCTCGCCGATCGCGGAGAGCAGATTGAGGAAGCGTGTCCGCTCCTCCGGATCCAGACCCGCCGTCGGCTCGTCGACGATGATCAGCTTCGGGTCTCCGATGAGCGCCTGGGCGATACCGAGCCGCTGCTTCATGCCGCCGGAGAATGTCCCGAGTCTACGTCTCCGCTCGTCCCAGAGGTTGACGTGTCTGAGGGTGAACTCGACGATCGCATCCCGCTCGGACCTCCGCGTCACGCCCTTGAGCGTTGCGATGTACCCCAGAAGCGTCTCGGCACTGACGTTCGGGTAGACGCCGAAATCCTGGGGCAGATAGCCGAGCACCGAGCGGACCGCGTGCTGGTTCTCCAGAATATCGACAGCGCCGAGCCGTATGCTCCCGCTGTCGGGCTCCTGGAGTGTTGCGATCGTCCGCATGAGGGTGGTCTTGCCGGAGCCGTTCGGTCCGAGAAGTCCGAACATCCCGTTGCCGATGGTGAGCGAGACGCCGTCAAGCGCCTTCACCCCGTTCGAATACGTCTTGGAGACATCACTGATCGTCAGCTGCATGGGTTCCCCCCGTGTCAGAGGCATGGGTGTATCGCACCGCATGTGACACGGGAAGGTCCGGGCGTGTTTCAGTGGGATGGAAATGGCACGGCACAGCCCCCGGGCAGGGACTGCCTGCTAGCAGCTGATAGCGTCGGTCCTGCGGTCACCGTCGTCACGACCGGCCTTCCGACGCCTCTTCTCCTCGTACATCCTGTCGTCGGCCTGCTTGAGCGAGTCCTCGATCGTGTCGCCCGTCGTTGGGTCCCAGCGCATACACCCGATGGAGAGTCCGACGCGGAAGTCGAGTCCGCTCGCGTCGTTCCATGCTTCCATGGACTTGGTGACACGGCTCAGCGGGACATCGAGACTCGCGCCGATGCCCGGCATCACGACGATGAACTCGTCGCCGCCGGAGCGGACCACGAGGTCGGCATCACGCGTCGAGGCCTTGAGCGTCTTGACGATCCCGACGAGGACGCGGTCGCCCACATCGTGACCGTGCGTGTCGTTGATCTGCTTGAAGCTGTCCACATCGATCATCAGGAAGCCGATGGCCTCACCGGACCTCCTGGCGCGCGCGCTCTCGACCCGCATGACCTCTTCGAAGTGGCGGCGGTTGTACGCGCCGGTCAGCGGATCATGAATGGCCTGCTCGCGCAGTTCGTCACGAAGTCTGATCCGCTCGATCGCCTCCGTGATGTGTCCCGCCAACAGTTCGACGAGACGAACACTGTCGTCGTCATCGACGCGGCTGAGGCTCGAAAGGACGAGCATCACCGCCTTGTTACCGATGGGCACGGCCAGTCCGGACCTGAAGCCGTCCGTGGCTCGCTGCTCCGGCACGTCCGCGGCTGAACCGAACACGACAGTCTCATCGCGCACGAGCGCCTCCGACTCGACCCCGACCTGAGCCGGGAACACATCGCCTGGGTCGTTCTCCCCCCCTGTGTTCACGGTAGTCGCGCGACAGACGAGCTTATCTCCCTCGACGACGTCGATAAAACAATCGACCGACTCGAACATCCCTCGCAAGGCCTCGAGAGCGGTGGCGAAGACCACCTCGGAGGTTTCGCAGCTCTCAAGGGTACGCGCCGTGTCGTGTAGCTCTTCGATCCGGCGCCGAGAGACGGCGAGCGCCTGGTGTCGCGCAGCATCATCCACCACGATGGATGACTGGGATGCAATGAGCTCGAAGCTCTCGATCTCGCCGCTCCCGAAGGCGTCCGGAGTGGCGCTCCCGATCGCGAGCATGCCGAGAGGCTCGTCACCTATCCGCAGGACGACGCAGTGGAACGACCTGATCCTGACATCGTGCGCGCTCGCTCTGTCTCCCGGGCTCGCCAGTTCGCACGACAGGACCTGACGCCGGCACTCGGCCTCGGAGATGGCGCGGTCGGTCTCGTCGGTCACAGCGGCCAGAATGCTCGCCGCGAAGGAATCCGCCAGCCGTCCCTCGGCGTGTCTGCACACCCGGAGACCCAGCGGCGGACGCGATGACTGGAGCAGCAGGAGCCCAGCGATGTCGTAGTCGACGACGCGACCGATCAGTTCGAGCAAGCGGTTGGCCATGCGGTCGTAATCGAGGATGTCCGCCGCGATGTCTCCGACCTTCGCGACGATGGTGGACTTGAACAGCTCCCGGTCCAGCAGACCGTTGGTCTGCGACACGATCTCCATCGCGATCTCGGAGCGCTTGAGCGCCCTCTCGAGCTCCTCGATCCGCCGGTCACGGTGATCGCCCGAGGGAGCCGAGGCTCCGGTGGAGCCGTCGTGCGTACGGTCTACCATCGCTCGCCTCCTGGGCGTGTGCCCGAACCCGGGTCCGTCGCCCTCAGGCGTTCGACGAGACCGATGAGTTCCCCTGGTTCGAAGGGCTCGATCAGATAGGCGTCCGCACCGGTCTGGGTGCTCCAGAACTCGTCCTTCTTCTCCGTGTCGGAAGCTGAAGCCATGATGATCGGGATATCCTTGTACTCGTCGTCGTTCTTCAGCAGCCGACAGACCTGGTACCCGTTCATGTCTGGCAGGTGGACATCGAGCAGGATGAGGTCGATCGACTGCTCACGGAGCAGCTGCACGCCCTCGATCGCGTCGCACGCGGGCACGGTCTCGTATCCGGCGGATTCGAGGATCGCCTGCTTGATGGCCAGAATCGTCGGACTGTCCTCAACAACGAGTACGCGGAACGGCATCATCCCCCCTGCCCGCCATCGCCCCAGAGCGAGATGAGTCGCCCGGCGAGCTCCTTGAGCGGCACGACGTGCCGGATCCAGCCGGCCTCCGTCGCGACCTTGTTCATTCCGTAGATGAGCGATGATTCCTCGTCCTGCGCGAGTGTCAGTCCCCCGGCCTCGCGGATCGCGCGGATCCCGTCGACGCCGTCGCGCCCCATGCCGGTCATGATGATGCCGACCGCCCTGGAACCGTAGACGTCGGCGAGCGAACGGAGCATGACATCAGCCGAAGGCATGTGGTGACACTCCTCGAAGCCGGAGTCGAGCAGCTCGATGCGCCGATGCCTCGTGACGACGACGTGATACCCGGCCGGGGCAACGTAGACCACGCCGGGCTCGAGCTTCGCCCCGTCCACGGCCTCGACGACACTCATGTGGCAGTTCGCATCGAGGAAGCTGGTGAGCCCCTCGCTGAAGCCCTTCGGAATGTGCTGCACCACGATAACCGGAACGGGGAACGTCTCCGGAAGCCTGGAGAGAATCGACTGCAGCGCCGGAGGACCACCCGTCGAGACGGCAACGCCCACGACCTGGTAGCCCTGCGTATTACCGAGACTGCTCCCTCCCGCGGTCAACCTGCGGCTCCTGGGGTGCGTGATGACGGCCACCCGCGCGCAGATCCGCACGCGCGCCATCAGCAGATCGGCGTCGAGTCCGGATCCGGTCCTTGCCGCGACGAAGTCCAGCGCGCCGCGACGCAGCGCGTCCACGCCAAACCCCTCGGGCGCCTGCTTCGTCGATCCGATGATCACGATCGGCGTCGGGCATCGCGCCATGATCTCCTCGATCGCGGAGAGCCCTCCGAGTTCCGCCATCTCCACACCCATCGTGATGACGGCGGGTCCCAGTTCGAGCGCCGTTCTCACGGCGTCCTCACCGGTCCCGACGAGCGCGACGACGCAGATCCCCGGGAGGCTCTCGAGAGCCTTCCGAGTCGCGTCGCGTCGCCATCCGCAATCCTCGACGACGAGGACACGGATGTCGGTGATGTCGCTGTTCATAAGCTCTTTCACCCGACCAGCCTCTGCACGGTGTCGAGGAGCTGCATCTGGTCAAAGCTGTTCTTGCCCAGATACGCGCTGGCCCCGACCTCAAGCCCGCGTCGTCTGTCCTCCTCGCGGTCCTGGGAGGATATGATGATCACCGGAATGGCGCTCAGTCTCTCATCCGCCTTCATTCTGCCTACGAGCTCGATCCCGCCCATCCGCGGCATCGATATGTCCGTCATCACAAGGTCAAAGTCGCCCTCGGACAGCCTGTTGAGCGCCTCCGCCCCGTCGGCCGCGACCTCGACCTCGTAGTTCGCCGCCTGCAGAATCGAGCGTTCGAGGTCACGGGTGATGACGGAGTCCTCCACGACGAGGACCTTCCCGCGGCTCCCTGACCAGGCATCGCCGACCGCTTCGGCCACCTGCTCGCGACGGATCTCCGCCGCGTCGCGCACGATCGATGGGATGTCGAGAATGGGAATCACGGTGCCGTCACCCGAGAGCGTGGCTCCCGCGACGTGTCTGACATGCGTCAGATGGGTTCCGAGGCTCTTCGCCACGACGTCGAGACGTCCGCTCAGCGCGTCCACTCCGAGCGCGAGCTTGCTCCCGCCGGACTTGACGATCACGACGGGAGACGAGGTGGGTGACTTTGTCGCCGCGCCCGACCCGATCCCGAGCGCATCGCGCAGCGTGGCGAGCGGGATGATCTCGTCTCTGACGCTGATGGCGTCTCTCCCCTGGATCCTCTTGACGCTCTCGCGCTCGACTCGAATGGTCTCCTCGATGTTGTCGAGCGGGAGCGCGTACGTATCGCTTCCGACCTTCACATAGAGAGCCGACGTGATGGCCAGCGTCAGCGGAAGCCTGAGCGTGAACGTCGTCCCGGCACCCGGCTCGGAGCTGATCTCGATCTGTCCCTTGAGCCGTGAGATGTCGGCCTTGACGACATCCAGCCCCACGCCTCTTCCGCTGAGCTCCGTCACTCCATCGTTCGTGCTGAAACCGGGCTCGAACACCAGGTCGAAGACCTGCGATTCGGTCATGCGTGATGCGTCCGAGTCGGTCAGCAGCCCCTTGCGGACCGCCGCCGAGCGGACCGCCTCACTGTCGATCCCACGCCCGTCGTCCTGGATCTCGATGATGACCTGCGAGCCGCGACAGAAAGCACGCAGCGCGATCATCCCCGTCGGACTCTTTCCGAGTTCCTCCCTCTCGAGAGGCGACTCGATACCGTGTCCCACGGCGTTCCTGAAGATGTGCATGAGAGGATCGCGGATCCGCTCGAGCAGTGTCTTGTCGAGTTCCGTCTCCTCGCCGCTCATCTCGAGACGGACCGACTTCCCCTCCTCACGGGCCAGATCTCGCACGGCCCTCGGGAAGCGGCTGAACACCGTCTGGAGCGGAAGCATCCGCACCTCCATCACGCTGCCCTGTGTCTGGGAGATCGTGAAGGAGAGCGAGTCGGCCGCACGTCTGAGCTCATCGATGAGCTGACTGACTCCCTCAACCGAACTCTGCTCGTCGCAGCTCCGGGAGGCGCTCGCGAGCTCCTCGAGTCTGGCGAGCCGCTCGTCGAGCCGCGTCTTGCCGATGACCAGCTCCCCGACGAGGTTCACGAGTTCGTCGATCTTGGTGATCCCGACGCGGACCGAACTGGAGCCGACCTCGGACGTTGCCGGAGCATTCGGGCTCTCCGCGCGCCAGGACGCTCGACGTCTCTGCGCACCCGCGCCGCTCGGCTCCGCAGGAACCGCGTTGTGAGCGCAGACCACGGGCGGTGTCGCTCGATCTGAGACCTCGCGCGGATCTTCACTGCTCTCATCCGAACAGCTCTCACCCGAAGCGTCACAGATCCTCTCGGCACCCGCCTCGGCCGCACCGACGCTCTCGGCAAGCATCGTCGACAGCGAATCGAGCATCCCGAACAGCCTCTCGAAGGAGCCGCCGTCCGGCGTCCTTTCGCCCGCGGTCATCGCGAGAAGCGAATCCTCGAAGTCGTGTGAGAGCGTCGCGATCTCGCCGAGTTCCATCATGCTGGCCGCACCCTTCATGGTGTGCGCCTCGCGCATCATGTCCTCGACAAGCCTCTTGTCCGTCGGCCCGCCCTCGAGG
The DNA here is from genome assembly GCA_964597945.1 of uncultured bacterium. Taxonomy (GTDB): domain Bacteria; phylum Joyebacterota; class Joyebacteria; order Joyebacterales; family Joyebacteraceae; genus JAPEKQ01. Next base: position 2,074 of record CAZRAD010000062.1, on the reverse strand, counting down.
CGCAGGAGATCGCGCTCGAGGTTGGCGAGATGCTCCGCCGTCTCCTCACTGAATCGCGCCATGAAGGCGCCTCTGTCGAACATCGCAGGCATCGTTCTCACTCCATCCTGGCCGCAGCGCCGGTCAGTTCTCCAACCGCGCTCCCTGGGTTCCCTCAGCCTGCGCTTCCTGGATGAGGCTGTCGGTGATCGCATCATCGGCACACGCACCGATCGGTGCGTTGCCGGCCAATCTGAACACTTCGACCGACGACGTCAGTTTCGCAGCGAGGCGTGCCAGCTGCTCCGCGGCCGCCGCCACCTGGACCGCTGCCGCTGCGGACTCCTTCACAGCTCCGTCGACGCCGGACATGCTCGTCGAGATCTCCTCGCTTGCCGACTCCTGCTGCTGACTCGACAACGAGATCTGTTCCGCGGCCGCGACCACCTCGCTGAAGGTGGACTCGATCTGCAGGAGCCTCTCGCCGGCCTCCTTGACGAGCGTCACGCCGCGCTCGGTCTCCTTCGTGGACTCCTCCATACTCATCACACACGATGACGTCTGCTGCTGAATGCCGCTGATGAGCTCGGAGATCTCACGGGTTGAGCGGGACGTCCTCTCCGCCAACTTGCCGATCGCCTCCGCGACCACGGCGAAGCCCTTCCCGGCCTCACCTGCTCGAGCGGCCTCGATGGCCGCGTTGAGTGAGAGCAGCGTCGTCTGGTCGGCGATGTCCTCGATGAGCGTCACGATCTCCGTGATCGCCTGAGAGCTCTCGCCAAGGCCCTCGATCTTCCGGGCCGTCGTGCAGACCGACTCCTGGATCCCGTGCATCCCGGCCACCGCGTCATCGGCGACCGTGATGCCCGAACGGATCGCATCGAAGCTCGTGTTCGAAGTATCCGCGATCGCTCTGCTGTGCTCCGAGACCTGCCTGGCCGTTGCCGCCAGCTCACGTCCGGCGGCAGCGACCTGTGAGATCTGCGCCGCCTGCTCGGCCGACGCCGACGCGTCTCGTTGAGAGGCCTCGAGTATCTCGATCGATGCGCATGAGACCTCGCCCGCGCTGCTGCGGATGCCGCCGACGAGTGCGCCGAGTGAATCGGCCATCGCGTTGATCGATCCGCCGAGCGCCCCGACGATCTCTGAGCCCGATGTCTCGCTCGTCCTGGCTGAGAGATCGCCTGCGTTGAGCATGCCGATGATGCCGAACGACTCCGCCAGACCGATCGCTATCTCATGAGCGTCCTCGACGAGGGCCGAGACGCCCTTCGCCGCACCGTTGACACCCGTGATCAGCTCCGCGACGAGCGGATCCTCCGATGCAATCTCGACGCGAGCCGACGGATCGCCCTGCTCGATCCGAACGAGCACGGTTCCGCACTCCCGGATCCCCGTCGTCAGTTCGGCGATCGAGCGACGCATGCGTCTGTATTCCTTCCAGAACACACCCACGGCGACAACCAGAACCGCCGTCACCGCGGCATGCACGGGAAGTGTCAATGCGCCCGTTCCCAGAACGAGATAGGCGCCAGTTCCAAGGACCGCGCACGCGAGCGCGCCGAGCAACATCGACGGCCCACGAGTCGGCACAAGCCGGATGGCCATGATCGCCCCGATCGGTTTGCGCTCTACGACCGCGACCGACAGCACGCCGGTCTTTCGCGGGTCCTAGAACTGGATCTGAATGGTCTGCTTGCCTTCGCCCTCGTCTCTCACGGCCAGACACACCTTGTGCATCCGGTCGCACCACGCCCTCAGGTCCTTCTCGAACGTGGGACAGTCACCGGTGATCTCGACGATGTCGCCGTTGTTGACGTCTGATGCGGCCACCGCAAGCTTGAGAACCGGCTGGGGGCACTTCATTCCCGTCGTGTCCATTGTGTGCGTCGCCATCGTGCTGCTCCTTTCGAACCACCGTCCATGTTCGAGGCACCGCGCCCCGAACGTCCAACACCTCTCATCCTTCCAACGCTTCAATCCGGCGGGCGTCGTACGTCTCGCCCCCCGCGAACTCATTCGTCATATGCTCGTCTTCCTCGCACCCGTCACCCTCGTACATCTGGTCACCACCGCCGGCGCGCACGTCCTCGCG
>CAZRAD010000061.1:0-14231 GCA_964597945.1 uncultured bacterium | reverse complement strand
AGAGCCCATCACCGTCGCGTCCCGCGACAGGGAGCGTCCTTTGCACGAGCACACACGATTCGCCACCGAGATCGCCCGAGAGGCAGGCGCCATTCTCCGGGAAGGCCAGCGACACCCGTTCGCCATCGACATGAAAGGGAGCCGCGACCTCGTCACATCCGTGGACATCGCATCCGAGAAGCTCATTCTGGGGCGTATCCGGGAGCGCTATCCAGACGACCGCATCGTGGCCGAGGAGAGCGCGCCGGTCGCGCCGGGCGAGGGGACGGGCACCTGTTCGCGTGCGTGGATCGTCGATCCGCTGGACGGGACGAACAACTTCGCGCACGGCTACCCGTTCTACTGTGTCGCCATCGCCGTGGAGGAGGACGGAGAACTCGTAACGGGTGTCGTTTACGATCCGCTCCGCGACGAGATGTTCGTGGGTGAGCGCGGAGCGGGCGCGACGCTCAACGGGTAGCGCATCCGCGTCTCCGATGCATCGCATCTCGACGAGTCGATCGTAGCGACCGGCTTCCCGTATGACCGCTCCGAGGCCGGCGAGAACAACATCTGCAATTTGAACCGGTTCATCCTGTCGGTCCGCGGTATCAGGCGCGCCGGCTCGGCGGAGCTCGACCTCGCCTACGTGGCATGCGGTCGGCTCGACGGGTTCTGGGAACTCGGGCTCAAGATCTGGGATGTGGCTGCCGGCGGGCTCCTGGTGCTTGAGGCGGGAGGAGCCGTGTCGCTCCTGGACGGCTCGGACTGGGATCACAGTCGCGACGACATCGTTGCCAGCAACGGCCGGGTTCACGGCGAGATGCTGACCGTGCTGGGTTCACCTGAGCCCGGCGTGGACGGGTCTTGAGCGGCCTTCATGCATGGTGTAGACTCATCCGCAGGGTATTCCGTACACAGGGATCACGGATCGACACACACGTCTGGAGATTGCGGATGCGTCGTTTCTTCGCTGCGGCTCGGATGGCTGGACTCGTCCTGCTCCTTCTGTCCGCGGTTGCTGCCTCGGCCGGGGAGAAGCTCACACTCGCGCAGGCGGTCGACCTCGCGCTCGAGCACAATCGCTCGCTCGAGGCTGCCCGCGATGACTACGAGGCGGCCCGGTGGGGCGCGCGAAGCGCGTGGGCGTCGCTGTTCCCGTCGGTCTCGCTGAGATCGTCGGCCCGCCGCGTTGATCCCGATACCTACGAACGTGCGAACGCGTCGATCGAGTTCCTCCCTGAGGAGTTCGAGATCGAACCGTTCCTCTACGAGACCACGTACGAGACGTCGTTCAGCGCGTCGATGCCCGTATTCAACGGCGGGCGTCTGTGGGGAGCGGTCGGGCTTGCGGGGGCCGCGGAGAGCGCGGCGCTGCACGGTCTCGATGCGGCACGGCTGGACGTCGCGGTTGCTGCGAAGTCCGCGTTTCTGGACGTCCTGAGGACCGAGGCGCTTCTTGCGGTCTCGCATGATGCCGTGCGCGCGGCCGAAGACCGCGTGGCGACAGCGCGACGGAAGGAAGAGATCGGCGTCATGGGAGCAGCCGACCGGCTGCTCTGGGAGGTCCAGCTGGCCGAGGACCGCCGGGCGCTCATCGATGCCGAGAACGCGGTCGTCCTCGCCCGTACATCGCTGGCCGCCACGCTCGGACTTCCGCTCGATGCGGAGTTCGATCTCGTGGACGTCTCTCGTCTCGAACTGGAGGCGCGTTGCCATCCGTATCGGGAGCTCCTTGACGGGGGACCGGCCACCGAACTGGAGGCGCGCTCGCTCCTCTCCGGAAACCCCGGCTACCTCGCCTTGCGGGATGCGGCGGACATCGAACGGCACGCTGTCACGATCGCGCGCGGCGCGTTTCTCCCTGCCATCAATGCGCAGGCCACCTACGGCTGGAAGGCCGATGGCGACATCGACCCGGACGACGAGGTTGCCTGGTCGATCACGGCGTTTCTCGAAGTCCCCGTGTTCACGAGTTTCAAGAACCTGTCGGACTATCAGCAGGCTCGGCGGAACCAGCTGGCCGCGATGAGCCGCCTCGACGACGGCGAGCGGATGATGGTCCTCGCGCTCCGTCGTTCGGTCGCGACACTCAGGTCCCGTCTGGAGGGACTGGAGGCGGCCGATGTTCTGGTCGCGCAGTCGCGCCAGCATTTCGACAGCATGGACACCATGTATGAGCAGGGGGTGGTGCAATCGACCGATCTTGCTGAGGCACGCGTACTCTACGACCGCGGCCGCATGGGCTACATCAACTCGCTGTACGACTGTTTCGTCAGTCTGGCCGAGCTCGAGAGTCTCGTCGGGGACGGCCCCGCGGGTCGCATCTCGCAGGATTGAGACGAGCCCGGCGAGGAGCTGCCGGGTCGACGCGCACGATGAACCGGAGAGGTATCATGAGACGAACGTCTAGTCGAGCGATCGCAGCCGCGCTCGCGGGAGCACTCGTGTTCGCTCTCGCGGCCGGGGGGTGTGGACGCCCTCCCGGCGACGAGGAGAACTCTGCAGCCGGCGCCGCGGCGTCGGTCCCCGTCGAGGTGACCGTGCTCGCGCCGCGCGCCGCCGTGACGACCGTCAACGCGACCGGGACCATCCGTGCCGCGGCCGATGTGCAGGTGAGCGCCGAGGCGAACGGGCGTGTTGTGGATATCCCGGCGTCGGTGGGCGATGTGGTGGAGGTGGGGGACGTGCTGATTCGCCTGGACCCGGAGCTCGCCGAACTCGGCGCGCAGCAGGCACGAGCCCAGCTTCTCACTGCAGAGGCGGAGCTCGGCGACGCAGAGCTTGGGCTCAAGCGCGCGAAGCACCTGTGGGAGAACGAGGACATCTCCGATCTCGACTATGAGACCGCCCAGACACGCGCGACCGCGGCGCGTGCGATGTTCGCGACCGCGGAGGCCGGGCTGGCTGTTGCTGAGCGGCAGCTCCGGGACACCGAGATCAGTGCGCCGGTATCGGGGCGCGTGGCGTTCATTCATGTCGAAGAGGGGCAGCTCGTGGCGATGGGTGCACCGGTCGCACACGTGATCAACGACGATCTTCTCGAAGTCGATTTCGGGGTCAGTGAGGCCCGCGTCGTCGACCTGCGAGCCGGGCTCAAGGCGGTGCTGACCGTCAGGCCCTATCCCGCGGAGAGGTTCTCGGGCCGCATCGAACACGTCGGCCGCCGGGCCGACGACATGACCAAGACCTATCCGGTCCGTGTCACCCTCAGGAACCGTGGAGGAATGCTCCGCTCCGGGATGGTCGCCGAAGTGGCGGTGTCCGCTCGCGAGATCAAGGACGCGATCGTCATCGAGCGAGACTGGATCATCGACCGGTACGGCGAGCCGGCGGTGTTTGTTGCCGTGGACTCCCTGGCGGTGCTGCGGAACGTGACACTCGGTCCCTCGCTTGGAGGGCAGGTTGTCATCGAGTCGGGTCTCGAGGCCGGAGACAGGCTGATCTCCGTTGGCTATACGCAGGTAAGTGATGGTGTACCCGTCGAGATCAAGTCGGAATCGTGAGTGAAGACCCGCGCGAAGCGCGGTGGGAGCGCCAGCGGATGAGCATAGGAGAATTCTCCGTCAAGCAGCCGGTTCTTGTGAACCTCATCATGTTCGGCGTTCTCATCGTCGGCATCTTCACCTATTTCCAGATGCCGGCCGAGCTCCTTCCGAACGTCAGTCTCGATGAAGCGGTCGTCTGGGTTTCCTACCCGGGCGTCTCACCCGAGGAGATCGAGACGCTGGTTACGAAGCCGCTCGAGGAGGAGATCGAGAGCATCGAGGACGTTGAGCATATCACGTCGACCTCCTCGGAGAGCCGGTGCGTCATCGATGTCCGGTTCAAGCCGGGACTCTCGGACGACGACTTCGACAAGGGCGTGATGGACCTGAGGACGGCCGTTGACGCGGCGGGAGCGCAGCTTCCAAGCGATCTCGAGGACCCCGTCGTCATTCCCATCAAGCTCGGCGAGGTCATCCCCATCCTGTCGGTCAGCATCGGAGGCCGGGAGAGCGATACCGTGCTCCGCGAGATCGCGGATGATCTCAGAGAGCAGATTCTGGACGTCGCCTCGGTGGCCGACGTTGACATCATCGGGACGAGAGAGCGCGAGATCCATATCGAACTGGACGCCGACCGTCTCGCCTCCTACGGCATACCGATCGCGCAGGTTGTCGGATCGCTTGCGGCGAGGAACATCAACGTTCCTGGTGGAACGCTGGACCTCAGCACGTCCGAGTACATCGTTCGGACGCTGGGCGAGTTCGAGTCGCTTGAGGGGATCGCAGATCACGTTGTCGCCTCCGGTCCCTCCGGTGGGCAGATCCGGATCCGCGACGTCGGACGCGTACGGGACACGCTGGCCGATCCGCTGACATATGCGCGGCTCAACGGCGAGCAGAGCGTCACGCTCTGGGTGATGAAGGAGAGCTCCGGGAGCATCGTCCGGGTCGCCGAGCGCGTTCGAGGAGTCGTCGACGAGTACGACGCGCGGCTGACAGAGGACGTGAGTTTCGAGATCCGTAACGACACGTCCATCGAGGTTCGCGACACCCTGCAGATCCTCCAGCGGAATGCCGGGTTCGGCATCCTTCTTGTCGCCCTGACGCTGTTCGTCTTCATCGGCGCAAGGAATGCCGCGCTCGCCTGCATCGGGATCCCCTTCAGCTTCTTCGGTGCGTTCATTCTCATGAACGCCGCAGGCATCACGATCAACACGCTCTCCCTCTTCTCGCTCGTGCTGGTACTCGGCATGCTCGTCGACGATGCGATCATCGTCATCGAGAACATCTACCGTCACATGGAGGAGGGGAAGTCTCGACGCGAGGCCGCCGTGCTCGGCGTGACGGAGGTCCAGGCGCCGGTGACGGCGGCCATTCTCACGACCGTGGCGGCGTTCCTGCCGTTGCTGCTGATGACGGGCACGTGGGGCAAGTTCATGGCGGTCATTCCCAAGGTCGTGACCTTCGCACTGCTCGTCTCACTCGTCGAAGCGCTGTTCATCCTCCCGTCACACATGGCCGACTTCGGTCGCGTTGACAGCGCCGGGGGGCGGTGCAAGCCGTTCTTCCTCAGTCTCACTCGTAGATACGAGAGCCTCCTGAGGATCGTGCTGCGAAGACGATATCTGGCGATGCTCGCGATCTTCGTCATGGCGATCGTCGCGATCGGTCTCGCCACCACGCTCGACATCACCATCTTCGAGGAAGAGGATGTCGATCAGTTCGAGATTCGTGCACAGACGAGGATCGGGACGAGGATCGACGAGACAGACCGAATAGCCGGACAACTCGAGAGCATAATCGCGGAGCTGCCCGACGACGAGGTCGAGGCAGTGGTGACGCGTGTCGGCTTCATGATAGAGAACCACCGCGGGCGTCTCGCTTCGCACAACATGCAGATCAACGTCGACCTCGTAGACTCCGAGGACCGCGACAGGTCGGATCTGGAGATCATGGATGCGCTTCGTGGCGATCTCGGCCGGGTTGCCGGGCTGACGTGGCTGTCGCTCACGCGTCCACAGCAGGGACCTCCATCGGGGGAGCCTGTCGAGGTGCGTGTGGAGGGCGAGGATCCGGTCGTTCTGAGCTCGATCGCGACTCTGCTCAAGGACCGGCTTGCGGAGATCGATGGTGTCGTTGAGATCGATGACGACACGAGGCCGGGGAAGTCCGAACTCCGGGTCTCGGTACTCCAGGACCGCGCGGCTCTCTACGGACTGACCGTGAGCGACATCGCGGGTGCGCTCAGGATGAGCTTCGAAGGCGTTGAGGCGACGAAGTACCGAGGCGAAGGAGACGATGAGATCGATGTGATCGTGCGGCTCGAAGAGGGCGACCGGCTCGACATGGACGATCTCGAACGGCTTCCGATCGCGACGCAGGCCGGGATCGTTCCGCTCGCCAACGTCGCGGAGTTCGGCATCGCCGCCGCACAGGCGGAGCTCAACCGTCGAGACGGGACGCGCGTCGTCACGGTCACCGCCGGGCTTGAAGGCGGGGCGACCTCCACGGAGGTCAATCGGCTGCTTCAGGCGGAGTTCGTCGACATCCCGGTTCGATACCCCGGGTACCGGCTCGACTTCGGAGGTGAATTCCAGGAGACTCAGGAGTCGTTCACCTCGCTCTTCCTGGCGTTCCTCGTCGCGATCCTGCTCATCTACGGGATTCTCGGGACCGAGTTCCAGTCGTTCGTCCAGCCGCTGATCATCATGTTCACGGTCCCATTCGCGTTCATCGGGGTTATCATCGGTCTTCTCGTGATGCGCTTTCCCTTCACGCTCAACGCGGGGGTTGCGATCGTCGCGCTCGCGGGCGTCGTCGTGAACGACTCGATCGTGCTCGTCGACTTCATCAAGCGCGCGCGGTCACGCGGCATCGACCGATGGGAGTCCGTCGTGCTCGCCGGAACCCAGCGTTTGAGACCGATCCTCCTGACATCTATCACAACGATCTTCGGCGTGCTTCCTCTCGCGATGGGGTGGGGTGGATCGTCACGCAGCTGGGGGCCGATGGCCGCCGCGCTTGCATGGGGCCTCGCGTTCGCGACCGTGCTGACGCTCTTCATCATTCCGGCGCTGTTCTCGATCGTCGATGACATTCGCAGGCGCGTGGGGCGTCTGGATATCGAGGGTGCGAGTCAGCCTGATACCACAAGGCGCATCACGGCGGCCACGTGCGATCCGGAGGACGAGACGGAGGCTCCTCATGCCTAGCGACTCGAGTGAGCACACCGGCCGAGTGCTGGCCTGCTTCCGGGACGAGTGGGAGATCGTGCTCGATGACGGCAGGACCATGCGTGCCAGCGTGCGCGCGCGGCATTTCGCCGGCCTCTCGGAGCACGAGAAGTTTCTGGTCGCCGGCGACACGGTAGACGTCACGGTGCTCGACGACGGCGGGGCCGTCATCGAGCGCGTCCATCCGAGGGAGACGGCGCTCTCGAGACTTCGGCCGAGGATGAGGAAAGAGGCGGAGCAGGTCATCATCGCGAATGTTGAGCAGCTCGTTGCCGTCGCGTCGCTCGGCGCGCCCAGGCTCAACCGCCGGATGCTGGACCGAGTGCTCGTCATCGCCGAGAATGCCGATCTGAGGTCGGTCATCGTGTTCAACAAGATAGACCTCGTGCACGAGAGGGAGTGGCTTCCGGCGGCAGCCGCCTACGAACAGGCCGGGTACGATGTCGTCGCCACGTCGGCCGCCGACGGGACGCACATCGACGAGCTCGAGTCGCTCATCCGAGGGCGTTTCAGCGTGTTCTCCGGACCGAGTGGTGCGGGAAAGAGCTCTCTCCTCAACGCCATCGAGCCGGGTCTCGGCATCAAGGTTCGCGAGGTCGGAGAGACGACACGCAAGGGCAAGCACACGACATCCAACGTGACCATCTTCCGTCTCGACGACGGAACCCTTGTGGCTGATACACCTGGGTTCCGCGAGCTCGGCTTCTGGAAGATCCGAGCCGACGAACTCGACTATCTGTTCCCGGAATTCCGGGAGCACATCCCGCGCTGTCGCTTCACGACATGCAGTCACTCGGTTGAGCCGGACTGCGCGGTGAAGGATGCAGTCGAACGCGGCGAGGTCAACGCCGCGCGGCACGACAGCTATCTCAGACTGCTTGAGGAGCTCAGGCAGTCCGCTTGAGGCAATGGAGGGCCGCTCCGTGCAGGTCATACTCTATGAGAACGCGGGGGCGACTGCGTTTGGCCCCCTGACGCTGCTTCGTCCGGTCTTTGACTTGCGGTGCGGGGCGCTGTTACTGCGAGAGAAGCTCGAGCATCGCAGACCGTCGTGGGATGTCCTCCTGGGCGCCCGCCCCGCTCTCGCGGAGTGGGCGGCTGAGACCTATCCCGGTCGGGTGCCTGCCGATGCCCATGATGCACCGACGCTGCTGCTCGCGGCGAACGTGGTTGTCGACGATGTGCTGCTCGCCGCACTCGATGACGTCGATGGCGAGACCGCGCTGACATCCGGCGGCACGGTTATCGGTGCGAGAGTCGACAGTCGGGTGCAGGAGCGCATCGGCGCGTTCGAGGACAGCGGTCGCGATTTCAGCTCGCTCAAGCTGGACGACACGCTCGAGGTCCCGGCGCGCGCGGTCTGCTTCCCATGGCAGCTCGTTCATCTGAACTCCGAGGAGATCGAGCATGACGCCCCATACGTGCCGGCACCCGGCGAGGTAGAGGGCGCCATCAGCGAAGGGGCGCATGTCGTTGAGCCGGCGCGCGTCTCCGTAGGGGAGGGCGCCAGCGTGGCACCGGGCGTCGTGCTCGATGCCAGTGCCGGCCCCGTGATCGTGGCGCCCGGTGCGCGCATCATGGCGAACGCCGTGGTACTGGGTCCTGCGTTCGTCGGAGCCGACACGGTGATAAAGGTCGGCGCCAGGATCTACGCCGGTACCTCGATCGGGGAGTCGTGCAAGGTGGGCGGCGAAGTTGAAGGTTCGATCGTACACTCGTATTCCAACAAGCAGCACGACGGATTCCTCGGTCACTCGTATCTGGGTAGCTGGGTCAATCTCGGCGCCGCCACGGACACGAGCGATCTGAAGAACAACTACGGCACGGTGCGCGTCGAGATCGACGGCGAGATTCACGACACAGGGTCCATGTTCGTGGGCGCCACCATCGGCGACCATACGAAGACCGCGATCGGAACGAAGCTCAATACCGGAGTCGTGATCGGAGTGTTCGCCAATGTCGTGGCCTCGGAGGTCTCACCGAAGGTCATCCCATCCTTCGCATGGAGCGTCAACGGGCATGTGAGCGTGCACGCCGTCGAGAAGGCCGTGGCAACCGCGCGACTCGTCATGGCGCGTCGCACCGTGGAGCTGACCCAAGCGGGAGAGGACGTCATCAGACGCGTGTTCGAAGTCGAACTCGAGCGCTAGAACCCGCCGCAGCGACGATCGGGGGCCTCCGGTATGGAGGCCCCCGATCGGTTTGTGTGCATCAGTGTCGGCCCGGTGAAGCTCAGCGCCGAGCGAAGCGCGGTCCGGCTCCCCTCTGCGCGGCACTGTCCGAAAAGGGGAGCCCCCCGCCTGAGCTGGAGGCGAGGGGCTGGGGGGGGACAGAGCGAGCTTCGCTCCGGCCGCATCACTCGTTGTCTGCGCGGATCTCCTTGAGTTCGTCCTGCAGCTCCTCAAGAGCCTCCTTGAGCTCCTCAAGCTGCTCCTCGAGAGCCTCCTTCTCCTGAGTCCGGAACTCCATGATGGCGTCCTTGGACTCATCGTCACCGTAGATGTAGATGCCGCTGCCGGGGCTGCGGACGATGTATTCATCGGCCTTCTTGACGGTCGCCTCGACCGTGAGCAGCTCGCCGTTGCGAACGAAGACGATCGGCGCCGGCGCATCGCCCTGCATCATGCCGATGGCCTCCGAGAGCTCGTCGGTGTCCGCCACCGGGTTGCCGTCGATCTCGATGATGACGTCGCCTGCGCGAATGCCGGCCGCCTCGGCGGCGCCGCCCTCGACGATCTCCTCGACCAGAACACCCTTGCCACCGGGCACCTCGAAGTACTCGGCGAGTCCCTCGCCCAGATCATCCACATAGACTCCCAGCCGGCCCTTGCCACCCCAGGCGTAACCGACGTCGAAGCGCGGGACGAACAGATCGCCAAGCTCGCCGAGTGCTGCGAGGCCCTCGAGTCCCTCGAGGTCAATCGTGAACTCATCCATGTTGTCGGTGGTCCAGACGTACTTCCGTGGGCGAATGCCGAGAACCGCGCGCTTCGTGATCTCCGAGCCGTCGCGATACAGAAGAACGTCTACCTCGGTGAAGGGTTCTACATCCCGGACCATCTCGATCAGGGCACCGGTGTCACCGGCCTCCTTGCCGTTGATCGAGATGATGACATCGCCAACCTCGATCCCCGCCTCGTCGGCGGGACTCCCGGCATGCACGTTGTTGACGTGCACGACGTATGTCTTGGGCACACCGAGCTCGGAGCGCTCAGCCTTGTCGAGATCGTTGATACCGACTCCGAGCCATGCGTGGTCGTCCTCAGAGAGTTCGATACTGATGATCGACTCCTCGTCGGAGTCCGCGTCGGTCGTCACATGAACACGGACCGTCTCCTCCTTGGACATGTCACCAGCCAGCGCTCTCGCCGGAACGGCGATGCAGATCGCGCAGAGCGCGAGGACGGCCACTCCGAACAGATTCCGCCTGGACATCCTCCACCTCCTTGACTCCTGACGCCCGCCGCCGCGCGGGTTCCGGGCGTGTACGGTGAGGCCCCTGGTCCAGCTGGAATCCAGCTGTTCTCTCCTCCCACCCGAGGGGCTCACGGTTTTCCCTTCAGCTGATTCGACACCCTGGACCGTAGGAAGTTGAAGACCACACCAGTGACGGGGGCCCGAAAGACCCCCGTCATTCATTTCGATTCGCCGTGACGGCTCTCGTCGCATCCCGCAACACGAATGAATCTCAGCTCAGATGCTGGTCCGCCTGCGGCCTGCATCGCGAGTCTAGTTTGAGGCTCCGATGAGCATGAGCGTCCCGAGGCCGACGGCCGCCCCGACGATCATCGCGATGATGATGCCCACGACGACGGGGATGGCGACCGCGATGATGGCCTTGCCTCGATCGAGCCCGTAGACGCGCTCAACGGTCACGACCGTGACGACCAGCAACCAGAGACCTGCCAGACCGGCCAGGAATGTGCCGAGGATCGGGACGATGCCCACCCAGCTGATCAACGAGCCTATCGCCGGCGGGATGAAGACGGCCTTGAAGTCGCCCTTGCCGCCGAGGATCGTCGTGGCGGCGAAGTGGATGATACCGATAAAGATGAAAAAGCCGATGACCCGCATGACGGGGAACATCACGATGCCGGGCAGGTTCAGCATGCCCAGAGCGCCACAGACGCCGCCGATCGCCAGAATCCCGATGGCGGGACCGAAGGCCTTCTCATCGGCCGCCATCTGGTCGATCGCGTCGGTCTTTAGCTGGACGACTTCCCAGCCCTTCTTGAGATAGTCCACGAATGTCATTGCCCTTGCCTCCTGCGGCTCGAGCCGCATCTAATGCCCTCCGCCCCGGTCCGGGGGCGAGCACGATTGTGATTATCAGGGTGAATATAGGGGAGAGGCCCGCTTTGGCGCAAGGGCAAATCACGATATTGACCAAGGCCTCACAATATGCCGCGCGCGACCCTTTTCTTAGACCTGGCTGGCACAGGTTATGCAATTCATCAGTATCGCGAGAGGCACATTGAGTGCTTTGTTACGAGTGTCGCGGTTGCCGACAGCACCATGAGACAACACCAGGAGCTACACGGCATCGGGCACCTGACTCGGGCTGTCGACCGAGGGGTCGGCACGAGGAGGAGGGACGCGAGGTGAAGAGGTTCTTTGCGCACAGAGCGGTTGCGGCTACGGCTATCGTCGTGGCCGGCTGCCTCATGGCCTGCGGCTGCAGTGTTGTGAGCCCTGAGGAGAGTGAGTGGAGTGGCGGCTACGGCGAGGTCACGGGCACTGTGACGAATCGCTCCGGAGCGCCGCTTGAGGACATGACGGTCTCGATGTGGGGCGAGGTCGGCATCAGCCAGACTGAGATGAGCTATGAGGTCACGACGGACTCCACGGGCGCGTTCGTGATCAGTGAGGTCGATCTCGGCGGGACGCACGCGTACTCGCAGACGTACGATCTCTATGTGAACTGCACCTGGGATGATCGCGCCGCGGTCGACGTCGCGTACACGACGTACGTCGGCAGCGTGGTGGTCGAGCGCGACGATGACTGTGTCGTCACTGTGGAGCTCTCCACGGCGGATAACGGCCCCGGCGCCCCGGGAAGCATGTTCGAGTAGGATCGGGAGAAGAGAGCGGTCTTCCGGTGGGAGTATGATGCTCGAAACTGGCGACGGGCTGCCGCGTGTGCGGCAGCCCGTCGTGCTGGTACCGGAGGCCGGGTTCGAACCGGCATGAGCCCGGGGGCCCGCGGGATTTTGAATCCCGTGCGTCTACCAGTTTCGCCACTCCGGCATGACGTTCCAATCTAGCACCGGCGGTGCGGACCGTCAACCGGGTAGGATCTCGAGAAGTTCGCGCTTGACTCTGACGCCAACGCTGCTAAAATCCTATGTTCAGTGAAAAGCAGCGGTGTGGGGCCATAGCTCAGTTGGGATGAGCGCCTGACTGGCAGTCAGGAGGTCGGGGGTTCGATCCCCCCTGGCTCCACCACATTCGAGGGCGCGCCGTTCCGACGGCGGCGCCCCTGGCGGAAGGCAAGCGCCGGGCAGTGTGATGCTGCCCGGCGCTTGCTGTGAGCGGGCCGCGTGCTGAGTGGGAACGCGCCGTCCGGGGTCTTACGGTGGTGTCCCAGTTGACAGCGTAGTCGTCACGTGCTAGGCTGTCTAGCGATGTTGCGCTCAGCGTGGAGCGGTTGCCGCTCGCCCTCCACGGCTGCCGCGGGGGCGAAGCCCCCGTGGGACGGCAGGGGAACAGGAGTCGACACCCAGGACAACTGCTACTGCGCTCTGCGATCAGGGATTTCCCGGGGCTCCGCGATACCGCGGACCGTGCAGGTGCGACCGATGGCAGCGAATGGATGCCGACTCCTGTTTCCGCATCGTGGGGGATGCTTCAGATGACATCACGAATCGCCACAAGCCTCTTCGCGCTCTCTCTACTGACCATACTCGCCACAGCGGCGCCGGCGGCGCCGATCGGAACCGTCCTGACGGATGAAGACAGCGTGTCGTTCGGAGCCGCGCGCGGATATTCGCGGCTGGTACTCGAGGACGGCCGCGTTCTCGCCGCGCCCGGGGAGCCGGAGATCCCATCCCGCGTGCTCTCCTTCGTCATTCCGGGCGACATGCGGGTCTCGCACATCCGGGTATCCGGGAGTGATGAGGTCGTGCTGGACGGGCGGTGGCGGCTGTTTCCGGTTCAGCCGGAGGTACCGATCGGCGAGCCCGCTGACGATTGGGTTCCACCTGATGATGCGATCTACGGTGGGGACGAGATCTACCCGGCCGAACGAGGCAACGTCCTTGGAGAGGGATTCCTCGGCGGGTACCGCCTCGCGACGGTCGCGGTTCATCCGATTCGCTGGCGCCCCTCAACGGGGGAGGTGTTTCTCTCCGAGGAACTGACCGTCGAGCTTGTTCTTGAGCAGGCGAGCGACAGGCCCCTGGCGCGAGAGCGCGTGACCGAATCGTCCCACAGACTCTACCGCGATGTCGTGGCCGCCGTGGTCGCCAACCCGGAAGACCTCGGTGCCCTTCGCGGCGGCGTCGATGTCCAGACGGTGGGAGGAAGCTTCGGGTTCTCACCGCGGCACACGCCATCGCTTGAGGGGACGCCGGTCGAGTATGTCGTCATCACGAGCGATGCACTCGCACCGCATTTCGAGCCGTTCGCGGATGCGAAGACCGCACGGGGCATCCCGACCGTTGTGAAGACGCTCTCGTGGATCGATGCCAACTACCCCGGCGGCTGCGACCAGGCCGAGCGGATCCGATTCTTCATCCAGGACGCCTACGAATCGTGGGGCACCGCGTACATCCTCCTCGGAGGCGACACCGGCATCGTCCCCGTGCGCATGGCGTACACGCGCTACTACGGTGGCAACAGTATTCCATGTGACCTCTACTACAGCGATCTCGATGGCAACTGGAACGGTGACGGCGACGAGCTGTTCGGCGAGGCGTACGGCGGCGAGACGCTCCCCGGTGACGACACCGATCTCTACAGTGATGTCTTCGTCGGCAGGGCGCCCGTCAACAACGTCGTGGATGTGCAGAACTTCGTCGCGAAGTGTACGGCGTATGAGCTGACTCCGCTTCCGCACTTCATCGACAGGAATCTCTACCTTGCCGAGGTGCTGTTCCCGTACGACTGGAGCAGCGGTCCCTACAGTCTCGATGGAGCCACAGACATCATCGAACCCGGTATGCCGTTGACCGCCCCGGAGATCCACGCCACGAAGCTGTATGCCAATGTGGCTCCGTATCCGGATGCGTACCTCCTTGATGAGATCGCGGCGGTCGACTCGCTCGATCTCGGATACAACATCGTTGTCCACGTCGGACATGGCAACAAGGACGTCATGCGAGTCGGATTGAACAACTACCTGGGGCTCTCCGATGTCTCTTCACTCTCGAACGGATTGAACGCGTCCGGGTTCTGGTGGCTGCTCAACTGCACATCGACCGCCATCGACTACGACTGCATCGCTGAGCGCGCGATGAGGAACACCACCGGAGGCGCTTCGGGTCTGATCGGGCCAACGCGGTACGCGTTCCCCTCGACCGGACGGGAGTAC
>CAZRAD010000060.1:0-14277 GCA_964597945.1 uncultured bacterium | reverse complement strand
CAGCTCCGACCTCTCGAGCTGTCTGATCTCCAGTTCGGGCTTCAATCGCTCCTCCATTGCCGAGCGTCACGTGTGCGGGTCAGAGTTCCTCCGGCAGCGTGACCGCGAATTCGCACGCGTCGTCACCCCTGAGCACCGACCGGGCGATCTCGACGCCGACGGGCAGTCCCGTGGCAACCTCCCACTGACGCCGAAACCAACCCGACCCGCAGTAGCAGAACGTCGTCGACATGCCGCCGTCGAGACGATCGCGCACGAGCGGGCAGAAGCAGTAGGCCTTTCGCCGCTCAGCGTCCGTCTCGGCCTTCTCGTAGCCCGCCTGGTCGCGCGGCTTCTTCGTCGAGTAGATGACGCGGCCCTCTCGCCTCGGCCTGTCGCCCCAGCCGGGGTCGGCGTCCATGAAGTCGAGAACCGCGTCGACCGCGCGGAGTCCGTCTCCCGTCTCGGTCTTCGCCGCGACGAAGACCTCTCTGAGCTTCTGAACCTGCGCCTCCGGGAACACGTGCGCGCAGCTCGAGAGGATGTCACAGCGCTGCGCCTCGGTCGACACCGCGTCGATCCGCTCGACGGCGGCCTTCACCCACCGGAAGCGTTCGTCGATGGTCGCATCGATGCCGACCTCACCCGCGTCCGCCATCACGTCGGCCGCAAGTTCTTCCCCGAGGACACGCGCGGCATGCTCTCCAAGAAGCGCGTTCCACGAGTGGATCACGAACTGGAGCTCGATCCGCCCGCCGGCGCCCCAGTCCGGGTAGACCTCGCGACAGAACTCGTCTGAGATGATCCCGAGCTTCGCCGCGTGCCCGTAAAGCACACTGTAGCTCTCCCCGACCGTATCGGATGGACCGGAATGGATTATGGAGAGAACCTCCGTTCCGGGCATCACCCTCGTCGTCACGACGGCATCCTCCACGTCGCGCGAGACGGGGACGCCGACCTCCGCATCGTGTCCATCCTTCACGCTCGTGACGAACTGGATGATGCAGAACGGCGGCCCGGCGACATGCTCCGCGGGTACGCGACGTCGGAGCTCGCGCAGCGCCTCCCTGATACCGGCGCGCCCGTCCAGAGTTCGCCGGAACCCGGCGACTCGGGTCGGTTTGAAGATCCGGTGTTCGATCCGAGGTGCCTCGGGTGACATGAGTGTGGCCTCCTCGAGCGTGTGGCACAATCGGCGCTGTTGGTCTCCGACCTTCAGACACGACGGAGCCTCGAGGAGTTGATGCACCTCCAGGCTCCGCTGTTGCGAACGATGACCGACTGAAGCTCCCGGCACCATCCGAGGACTGCGCGCCGACCGCCTCAGTGGTAGAGCGCCTTGATCCTACCCCACGTCCGCGACTCGACGGGCGTCGTCGGGATGCAGAGCGTGCCGGTGATGTCGTTGCCCAGACTGCCAACGAGCCACCACCGCATCCAGAGTACGTCGGGCCAGTCGTGCGGCGTCGCCGCAGCCGCAACGGCGCCGATCTCGACGGTCTCGCCCAGCCAGATTCCGCCGGTTCCATCGACGTCATCCATGTAGTAGAGCGTCGAGCCGTGGCTCGCGTGATGGAAGGCCGGTCGACCGGGTGCGATCTCGTCGTGCCACATCGACCCGGAGTCAGCGGAGAGAACCGATGGGAGCGTGATCCAGACATGCATGATCCGCTCGTCACTTGTGAGGTCCTTCTGCACCTCGAATGTCAGATTGATCGCGAGTGGCGGGATGGGCGGAACCGGACCCGACGGCTCGATGAGTGTCACGGTCGACCCGGTCAGGGACGCCGCCGCGGACCAGGCGCAGCCGGCGATGAGGAGTACAGCGATAGCGACCCGCATGGGGCATCACCTCCTGTCTCGCATCGACACGCCAGAGGAGACGCACGAGCTGTGGTCTCCTCCGCGGCCTCAGCGACATGCGCGAGTCCGGAGACCTGCAAGACAGAGGTACCGGAAGTACGGTAAGATACTATCACGAATGTCATATCGGCGTCAATCACGTCGTCTACGGTTCGGCCCAGGCACCAGTCTCGAAGTCGTACCGATCGCCAGGCACGCCGCCGGTGGGTCGTGCGGTCACCCACGCCCGGGCTCCCCCGTTCACGCATTCTCCCGGTTCGCGAGATACTCGCGAACCAGCTCGGCGTGCCCCTCGTAGTGATCGAACATGTTCCCCTCGAAGACCTGGGCCGGCGTCCACTCCTCGGGCATGCCCGGAAAAGCCGCCGGATCGTAGAGCTCCTCATCAGTCAGCGCCTCGAGCAACTCCATCATCCGTACGTGCGTCAGCCGCGCGTCGTCAAGCACCTCGGCGTGCGTCCGCCGCGCGTTCTTCTCTCGGATGATCTCGTTGCGTTCGTCGGTCGCCAGTTCCCAGAGGTCGGACCCCACGAATCGCCGCGCCTCGAGAACGCCGATCATCTGCTTCTCATACCAGGTGACGTGTGCGATCACATCGGTCAGCGTCCAGTTCTTGTGGTAACCGCGCTCGGCCGCCCTCGTATCCGTCACGCACGCGACAAGACCGTACCAATCCTCCCAGGCGCTTCGCACCCGGGCGACGAACGCGTCGAGTTCCATCTCATCAGGCATCACTGGTCTCCTTCGCTCCCGTCCCTGCTGCCCTCCTCAGACACGGCCTGCTTCGCGAGCCCACGATCGATCGACCGCATCAGACCGTGGGGCTTCTCCGCGACCTCGTCGAGCGCGTCACGGTCGAACGGGTCCTTCGGCGTGAAGTCTGCCATTGGTATGTCATCGGGTTCGGTCTCGTGTCCGAAGAAGATCGGCAGGTCGGACTCGTTCACGTCACTGAGTGAGATCCCGGCCGGAGCGGCCACGCTCACGCCACCGCCGGAGACGGCTTCAGGATCCGGATGTCTTTCTGGCGGCGAAGTCTCTCTTCCGCTCGTCCCCTCCCGTCTGGAGAACCTCGCCCCTGGTCGCAGAGCCTACAGCCACGTGACTCTCGCCGGCTTCCGCTCCGGCCATTTCCTGAATGTCAGTTTCGGGTAACCGAGCGCGAGCCCCGCATAGATCTTGTGATGCTCCGGAAGCGAGAGGAACTTCGCAATGCTGTCGTCCCGTTCGCACGTTGAGACGACGAACCCGGTGTAGAAGCACCCGAGCCCGACGGTCTCCGCGGCGAGTGATGCGTTCTGGAGCGCGAGATTCGCGTCCGTGCCCGACGATACACCAACCTCATCAGCATGGAAGAGAAGCAGGGCCGGTGCGTTGTAGAGGAGCACATCGCTCCCCTCGTCGTAGAGCCGCGCAAGGTGTTCGAGCTCCGGGGCAAACCTGACGATCATGTCGAACATCCGCTTCCCCACGGCTCTGCGCGCGAAGATCCTCGCGATCGGTGAGCGGAACGGCTTGACCATCTTGCGAAGCCCGTCGGCGGTCAGTCTGCCGATCTCGCGGATGCGTTCCGGGTCCTGGACGACCACGAAGTGCGTGCCCTGCGCGTTGTGTCCGCTCGGCGCGAATCGCGCGGCCTCGATGATCTTCTCGATGTCGACTCTCTCGACGGGCATATCCTTGAACGCCCGCTTCGAACGACGGCTCCGGACAAGCTGAAGCACCTGCTCGTAGGTCGACTCGTGCTCCGGCTTGACAGCCCCCACCGAGCCCTCGGGAAAATCGCCGTGCACAATGGCATCGTGGGGACATATGGCGACGCACTGGCCACAGAGGAAGCAGGACTCCGCCCCGATGATCTCAGGAACAGTCCCCTTCTCCTCTTGCTGGAAGATGCCCTGGACGCACGTCACTGCACAGAGCCCGTCTCGCTTGCATAGGCTCTCATCGATCCTGATCTCTGCCATGTCACTCTCCTGAGAATCGGCCATAAAATCTGCTGCTGCTTGCGGATGCCGTCGACTGGGCCTGTGCAACCAACGGCACGAGCCTGCACGACACGCGAGTAGGTGTAGGGACCGACGCGGAAGCGGGAACTCACTCCGTGGCGAGCCAATCAGTCACGACATAGTGCGGAGTATGGTCCGAGAGGCTCCGCTCGCGCGACCACTCCAGGACGTCCCCGTCTCTGGCGGCCGGGGTGCAGAGGTACTCGTCTCTCGGGGTGATGGACACGCGCCACAGGTCAAGACGGTCCGCGTCCCAGCACGTCTGGACGGTGACGTCACCGTTGACGGAGCCATCGGTGTGGTGAACGCACGCGCTTGCGAGCAGCTCGAAGTCGCGGTCGCTCAGCTCGAAATGCGTGCCGCGAAGCTGCAGCGCCAGCTCGCCGCCGCGGGCTCCGTGACCGGGGTCGGTCGACTCGTTCCGGCGGCGCGAATCGTGGAACACCGCGAACAGCGCGACGATGCGCGGATCAGCCCCTGTGTGCTCGGCCAGTCTCAGGCCGTTCTCAAGGACGCGCGCCCAGTGCGCGAGCCCGTGTGTCCCCAGGACCGGAAGCGCATACTCTCTCTTGATCGCGTGTACGAGCGCAGGGTCGATCATCCCGGTCATGGCATCCTCAGACTGTCAGCTGTCCGGCTTCCTCGAGCGTCCCGGCGCACCCGGCGGACAGTGTCGGGTCACGCGGGAGCAGCCTCAAGCGCTAGTCACGCAGAACGAAGGTCACCTTCATGTACACTCTGTACTCGGCGACCTTCCCGTCCTTCACGACGACCTTCTGCTCATTGATCCAGGCGCCCTGAACGTTCTCCAGCGTCTTGTTGGCACGCGCAATACCCTCTCGCACGGCGTCCTCAAAGCTTACCGAAGACGCAGCGCTGATCTCTGTGATCCGGGCAACGGACATCTTCAACCTCCCTGCATGGGAAACGCGTCCGATTGCGACGCCACGAACCGACGCTGCGACCGAGCGCGAGAACGACTAGCAGTCAACAATACCGTTCATCCTGTCGCTGTGCAACACAATCTCGTCCGACGCTCTCGATCAGCGCATCCGCATCCCCGGGCCTTCTCAGCTCATGGAGCCTGACACGCGCCCCCTCGCCGACACTGAAGAGCTCGCGATACGACCGGCTGCGTCGATGGTGCGTCCGAATCACCCACAGAGGGATCGAATCACGGCTGAGGAACGCGGTGGTGAACGTCTCCCGATTGCCGCCGAAGAGTTCCTGCCCCGATGCGACGCGCCTGGCCGTACGCGAGAGCGCGCGCCGGAACACGACCGGGAACGAGTAGTTGAGCCACACCGCGTCGGTTGCACGCGACAGCACGATGTCCCGTGCTTTGGCGTAGTTCCCGTCGATGACCCAGCGGTCGGTGCCCACATGCTCACGGACACGCTCACGAAAGTCGTCGGTCGGACACTCGCTCCAGTTCGGTCCCCAGTACAGGGCATCGAGTTCCACGTGCGGCATGTCGAGGATTCGCGCGAGACGGCGCGCGAGGGTGGTCTTCCCGGCGCAGCTCGTTCCGACGACCATGATGCGTTTCAGGTCGCCGAGACACGCGTCGGCCGCGCCGCCGGGATGTGCGTCAGCCGTGGCGTCGGAGCGGGCGTCAGCCGCGGTGACCATCGAGCTCCTTCGCCATGTGGATGTTCGTGATGATGTACCCGAGGCTCTCGTAGAGCGAGCGCGCCGCCACATTGCCACCGAATACGTGAAGGGCGTTCCTCGTGATCCCGCGCTTCCTGAGCGCCTCTTCGAAGTGCAGGAGCGTCTGCCGTCCGTATCCCTTCCGTCGATGCGCCTCGTCGATCCGGAAATCGCAGAGGAACGCCGACCCGCCGCTCGGACGCATCTTCACCACGAACCAGATCATGCCGACCTTCGACCGGCTCTCGGAATCGACGACCGTGAAGATGTGATTGTTCGCCGTGGAGACACCATCCGGAAGCAGTTCCTTGTAGGAGCTGCGCGCCTTCTCTTCGGCTTCGCCCGGAGCCCAGTTGCCGGCCTTCACGTTCTCCTCGGCGTAGTCGGGAATCGCGATCGCGAGGTACGCGTCGAACTCCGTCTCGCTCATCGGGACGAACTCGATCATGTGATGGCTCCTACTGAATGCGTGAATCGCCGGGGAGTCGGGGGGCGCCATCGGGAGAACGAACACGACCTCCGGCCCCTCTCAGCCACGGATGGCCGCCAGGGCGAAGGCGATCCCGAGAAGGCCGACCGCCACGGCGACCGCTGTCCAGCGTCGTATCGCCAGGTACCTCGCCTGACTCTCCTCATCCATATAGAAGCGACCGGAAGACGCCGTCTTAATCACACCGCTCGCTGCGAGACGGTTGAAGCGCGAATCGAATCTTACGCCGAGTTCGACTCGCGTCTGGGCTGTCTCGGGGCTCAGAGCCCCGCGATCACGGAATGTGCGCATCACCTCGTTCTCGAAGAGCAGAAACCATGCATACCACGTCACATCTGTCTCCTTCCGATTTCCGAGCGGACAACGGATGGCCGGCGGCCGAACCCGACGCTCATCACTCAGCGCTTCACCGCATCACCTACCCACATCCCATCCTGAACCGAGTAACGCTTCCCGTTGTGGCCACGCTTCTCAAGAAGCGCCGGAACGAGGGCACCGGGCAACACGGAGGACACGTCGTGATCGGCCTCGGGCCCGCCCATGTCAGTCCTCAGCCAGCCCGGGTCCAGTGTGTTGGCCAGCACGTCGGTGCCGCGCAGCTCGGCGGCCAGATCCTGTGTGTACTTGTCTACTGCAGCCTTGGACACGCTGTACGGCGCGAGCTGAGGAATGTCCCTGATCCCCGACGTCACGTTGACGATGCGCCCGTATCCTCGCTCCACCATACCGGGGACGAAGGCGCCGCACAAGGCCACGAGCGCGTGCACGTTCACCTGGAACGCTTCGTCCCACGTGCTCCGGGATATCTCCCACAGACTCTGCCACGTGTTCTGGATCCCCGCGTTGTTGTACAGGATGTCAACGCGGCCCTGGTCCGCGATCACCTTCCGGATGACCGACTGCACGCCCTCGTCCGTCCCGAGATCGCCCGCGACCACAGCAGTGTCGACCGCGCATTCGGAGAGCAGCTCCCCGGTCTCGCGAAGATGGTCCGACGAGCGCGCGTGCAGGATGACGTTGCAGCGCTCACGCGCCAGCCCCACGGCGATCTGCTGTCCGATGCCTCTACTTGATCCGGTCACGAGGGCCCACTTGCCCATCAGTGCATTCACTCGACCCTCCTTGTAGCTCTCCGGTTGCCGCGGTTCTCATCGTTCGGGGTCGGAGGAGTATTGAACCGCCCTGAGGGCTCCTCGTCAACCGATTGCAGCACCCGCGCTGCTGCGGGACTACTCTGACGGTTCGAGACGAATGACGATCTCGCGGTCGCTCTCGAATCCCGACACCGGGAGTCGACGGATCCCGCTGAAGAGGGGCTGCGCCCCGACCTCCCCTGTAAGGATGGCCATGCCCAAGACCTCCAGGTTGCCATTCCCGTCCCCATCTTGATGAAGCGTGCGTGGAGAGTGCCTCCCTCGATTCATAAGCCCCCTCACTCGAAACGGATGTCATCGAGATAGAACGTGACGGGGCGCCCGTGCCCATCCAGCGTCCACACGAATGGCGTCTTGATCCTGCTCAGATCCTCACCGTCGAGGTCGATGCTGTAGCGCTTCCACTCCCGCTTCAGCTCCACCCCCTTGCGCTCGGCCTTCGCGGTGTCATGGTACGGCTTGTCGGTGCCCAGAATGCCCAGAGCGAAGTCGATCGTCTCCCCGCCTTCCTTGCCGCGCGCCCAGAAGGTCAGTCTGGTCGCACCGGTCAGGTCGAAGCCTCCCGGCAGCTCCCCCCAATCGTTGGCCGGATGCTGCCAGGCCACGCCGACCCACATGCCGGGTTCGTCGTAAACGAACTTGAGGCAGTGCTCTCCGGTGTGGGGTGAGTCGGTGCACTCCGCGTCCATGGTCAGCGCGTCGTGAGTGCCCATCCACCCGGAAGGAACCCATGGCGAGGACGAGCCGTCCGCGTAGACCGCAAGCGGCAGCTTGACTCGAACCTGTCCCGCCGGACCGTCCACCTTGATGGGCACGTTCGCCGCGGCTCCGCCACCGGTCCCGTCGCTCGCGGTCATGTAGAGACGGTACACACCGCCGCCGGGCATCACGAGCGTCGCACCCTCGGGTGACGACGCGGTGATGATGCCGTCCAGCTCAAGCGGCGCCGGATTCCCGTCGCCACCGGTGTTGTACTCGTCGACCTCTCCGGTGACGATCCACTTCACGTCGACGTCGGTGCCCTCCGGGTCGACGATGTCGAGATCGACGTGGACCGCGTCCCCCGGCTGCACCACATCCGGCCCGCGCAGACCGAAGGACAGGATCTCCGGACAGAGATCGGCCGCCGGCTGACCACTCCAGACCTCCGTCATGGCGTCGACCGCGGCCAGCTTGTCCCCGCTGGGCAGGAACATGCCGTACCAGGTGGAGGTCGCCTCCACCTTGAAGCCCCACGCGAATGCGAACCCGCCGAGGCAGAGCCCGCCGGCTTCGAGACACCCCGCGGTGTAGGCGTCGCGATAGACCGCCGCCTTCTCCGTGCTGGTCAACTCGGGCGGTGCGCCGAAGTCGGTCATGGCGATCTCCCACGTGCCGGGCGGACCGAACTCGGTGATGACGATGGGCTTGCTTCCTCCAAGTTCCCGGTACCGTTCGGGAACCGACGGCAGCCCGCCGTAGGAGTTGATACCCATGATGTCGATATCGGGACACAGTTCGTGGACGGCGCGGACCCGGCTGCCGCCGATCTCCGCTGTCACGGTCATGGTGGGATGATTTGGATCGAGGTCCTTGATCATCGCCGCCAGAGCCTGGACATGCGACCAGACCGCCGCGTCGTCGCCCTCGGCGAATCCCTCCATCTCGTTGCCGACGGCCCACAGCAGGAGAGCCGGATGGTCGCGATAGGCAAGGACATCCTCCCGAACGCGTTCGAACTGCTCGGCCACCATGTCGAGATCGTTGTAGTCGAAACCGTGTCGGGGATGACCGAGCCAGTGACCGACCACGACGGTCAGACCCAGCTCCAGTGCCTGGTCGAGCTGCTCGCCGAGTTCGGGTCCGACCCCCCAGGTCCGGAACGTATTGGCCCCGGCGGCAGCCAGCAGCTCCTTCGACGCGTCTCCGCCGGCGCCCTTGATGTCGTACGGCTCACCGGCGCGAAGCAGCTGCCACTGACCGTGCGTGGTCTCAACAAGCTCTACCGGCACGGCCTGGCCCAGGACCACCTGCGCCGGGAGTAGAACGAAGATGATGGCCACTGCGATCCTGAGAGTCCTGATCAAGCACATGGTTCCGACTCCTTCGATTTCCGCCTCGACCGCGGACCCCAACGCTCTATCATGCATTGAGTCGCCACAGCTGGTAGTTCAAGGCCGACGCGAAACTCACCCAGCACAGGTAAGGGATGAGCAACGCGCCTGCGCCCGGACGGATTCTCCAGAAGCTCACGAGCGTCGCCAGGATCGCGCACCAGAGAACAATGATCTCGACGAACGCGAAGGCCGGCCTCTGCAGACCGAAGAACAGGTACGACCACAACGAGTTCAGCACCAGCTGAACGATAAAGAGCGACAGAGCGAAGCGGGCGCCTGAGAACCCATCCTCGCGCCATACCAACCACGCCGCAATACCCATGAGCACGTAGAGAGTCGTCCACACGGGAGCGAAGACGCTGCTCGGCGGGTTCCAGGACGGCTTCGCCAGTGAGGCGTACCACTCGCCCGGCATGAAGTTGGAGCCGATCCAGCCGGCAGCGAGCGCGGCCAACACCCAGAGCACGAGTCCGATGATCTTGTTTCTGATGGTTGAACCTCCTTTTCACACCATCCGGCGAGACGCGTTTCAGTCGCCGGCGTCTCCTCCGTCTGGAGAACCTCGTCGTTCGTAGTACGTCAGCGTCAACACACCGGTTCGGGTCGCCTGATGTTGTGCGAACCCTGGCACGTCGTGCGCGTCCAGCTGAACACACCTGCACTCGTACTCCGCCTGAAGTCGCGGATCCCGTGACATCTCCAGACCGGACAGAAACCACGCATCGTCGGCGGTCGTACCCTCGGCAGGCCCGATGATGATGTAGTCCGGCTGTCGTGACAGCACGTACGCACCATCGCCCTTGAGATGACCGGGAATCTTCTGCCAGGCCAGCTCACGCTCATCGATCTCGCGGCGCGCGATGTGAACATCGTTGAGGCCGAGCATGTCGATGAATCGGAGCCCGGCTGCGTAGTACGGTGTGGAACCCGCTGTATTGAGCGCGACAAGCGAGCCCGGCGGCCACGTTGTGCCGATGTACCTCCCGACGATCGCGCCCACGAATGCCGCCGGGTCGGTGCGACGCGGGTTCAGACCGGGGTCGCGGATCTGAAGCGCGAGGAGGGGAAGCAGACACACGATGATGACGCAGGCCGTGGTCCCGCGAACCGGCGGCCATAGCCGCACGAGCAGCTCCCCCAGGAACAGAGCGGCGATGGGGATCAGAGGGAGCGCGAGCCGACAGGCGGGCATGTGACACCCACCAACGCATACCACGTACGCCAGGTACAGCACGACGGCGAAAGGAACATAGAGGGTGGCCCGATCCAGCCTTCGGCGCACGACCGCGAGCATCAGGGCTGCTCCAGCCAGGACGAACGTGAAGGGTGGACGCGCCAGAAGAGCGAACGCGTAGCGGAGCCCGTCCTGCATCCTCTCCAGCGTGAACCCCGATGCCTTGACCCAGTACGTGTTGGGTACGGGCGAACCGTAGTACGCCCACCGCCAGATGAGGGACGGCGCGAACACCACGCCGAATGCCACAAGGAAGGTTCCAATGCGGCGAACGCGACCTCCCGTGGGCGTCGGCTCGAATGCGAGGAAGAGCAGACTGACCATCACGAACAGAGCGCCGTCCAACCTGGTCGCGCAGGCGAGTCCGAACAGCAGACCGCTCACCGCCAGGGATTTGCCTGCATCCTGTCGATTCAGAGCACCACGGAGCGTCCACACCCCGCCGGCGACGAGCGCCGCGAACAGAGGCCCCTCGAGTCCCCCCAGAACCCAGACGATCAGCGGGAAGCTGGTGACGACTATCAGGAAGGCGACCAGCCCGAGTGGCCGTCTCAGCGGACTGCCACCTACAAGCTTCGTACCATGGATCCATGCGTACGCCGCGAGCGCTGCGAAAGCGAGAGCGTTGACGCTCCGGGCCGCGAGGACGAGCGGGACCCGCAGAGCTCCGAGACCGGCGACCAGCAATGTGAACAGGAAGTTCGTGCAGCCCTCGACTCGCTCGC
The DNA here is from genome assembly GCA_964597945.1 of uncultured bacterium. Taxonomy (GTDB): domain Bacteria; phylum Joyebacterota; class Joyebacteria; order Joyebacterales; family Joyebacteraceae; genus JAPEKQ01. The sequence continues at coordinate 3,074 of CAZRAD010000060.1, read as the reverse complement.
CCTGGTTCCACACCAGACCGTGCCCCTCCGTCAGGTTGCGTGCATAGCGAAGACCTATGTAGGCGTCGTCGTGGAAGAAGGCGCGATTCACGTACGCGCCCCAACCCGCGATCAGAAGCGCGGCTCCAAGCGCCAGGATGCAGATGTTTCTGGTGGTGTTCGCTCTCATGCGTCCTCGCCGGTTCAGCCGCAGACCGCGCGGCGGGTGCGCGCGCTAGTCGGCCCGCTCACCCCGCCATTCTGAGGTCCGGGATCATGCGCCCGGCATCATGAGCCACATGGCGAGCGCCAGGCGCGAGATCTCCTGCTCGGGATCCAGGCTGGCACGACGGAGAAGCTCTGCGGCCTTGCAGGATCGGCAACGCGACAGACCGAGAACGGCGCGAAACCGAATCTCCTTCTGCTCCCTGGCAGCCTCGGACAGCCGCTTCGACCTCAGGCCCGACTTCAAGGCCATCTCCAACTCCGACAGCGCGTCATCTCCTGCGATGGCGCCCAGCGCCTGCACCGCCCAGGCTACCGTAGGAACACGATTGCGCCTGAACTTCGCGCCTTCGGGCGTTGAAGCCAGCGGGTCGAAGCGCGCGGCTCTCCGCAGTCCCTCGATCGCACGCGGCTCACCGAGCTTCATGAGCTGCTTGATCACCTCTTCATCCATGTGAGTCTCTGTTGGAGATCCCTCTGTCGGGTGCTCAGGAAGCGACTCGAGCATCACCAGAAGTGCGGCGCGGATCTCTGCTGAGTCGGGACTCTCCTCCTGAATCACGCGTGGCGAATAGTGCATGAAGCAGGAGTAGACAGGCCCGACAGGCGTCGTGAGTCGTTCAGGGTTGTGATGGTGATGATTGGCGCAGTACGACCACGACGGTGTCCGCACCTCATGCTCTCGAATCGTGCACCACGCCGACTTGAGATCGTCCTCGGACGGCTCTGGAAGATCCGTTCCTGTCCTGCCATCACTCAGACGATTGAAGCAACACGTGAGGCAGTTGTCTGGTCCACCATTCGGCATTGATCGCTCCTCTGGGGCTGTCTGTCAGACCGCGTTCCCCGATTCCCCAAGGTCCTTCGTCATGCGTACGAACATCGTCGGAAGCAGACGGGAACTCGGCCACTCTGAGCGAGCGACCATTCCCCGGCGCGCGTACAGCCGGCGGGCACGCTCGTTCCTGGCATCGACGGTCTCCGGGTGTCTCCGGCGCCCACCCAACGAATCGCGTCTGGGCTGCGCCAGGCACTGGCGCAGCGGGCGCCGGCGCCGAGGGCGCCCCCCTTGTCGTTGCTGTGACGGTCACGGCCGCGATGCCGCAGGCTCGGGAGCATCAAACCGATGGGGCACGACGCAGCCGTGGCGATACTCCACGAACTCCGTGAATCCTCCGGAGTCACGGCTCCGCGCCGCAATGCTCGGCGAGAGCCACTGCAGATCAACGTCCGGCCGCTGAGTCATCTCAATGATGTCATCCTCAGCTGTCGGCCCTATCAGCTCGAAGGGCGACATGACGAACACAGAGTAGGATGGGCGCTCATGCACATCGACCAGCCCGATCAGGCTACCCTGCTCAGCGTGGCTCACATGGTCGCACAGAGCGGCAAGCACCACATCCGCCTGCCTCCCTGATTCCGCCATCAGGCGGGCCTTCGAGTGAGTCGAGATGGCTCCTGAGACGAGAATGATAGCCGTGAGGCTGATGCCCAGCGCAAGCCGCGGTCGGGAATGTCGATCCCGGATCAGAACTGAGGCTCCGAGGCCCACGAGGATCGCGACGAAAGGCAGGCAGTTGTAAGCGTACAGCTCGCTGACACGATTCTGCAAGGCCGCCGGGAAGCAGACAACAACGGCCGCGCCAGCGATGGCCAGTGCAGTGAGGCGAGGCGAGGCCAGTTTGCTCCGGATTCCTGCAAGCATGAGCACGCCAACGCAGCCCAGCAACGCGGCGAACACCCCGAGTGTGACGAAGTCCCTGTCCGCGACCCCGACGTAGACCTGAACCGTAGAGAGTGGGGACGCGGCTGCAACCAGCATCATGACGACGTTCTTGGCATTGATGAGGCCGATCGCGAGATCGTGGCGACCGGATCCGAAGTGGAGTGTTGCCCTGCTCGCCGCCGATCGCGCCACCCAGTATGCGATCGTGACTGCTCCGATCGAGACCAGGACCGGCACTACACGAGCGATGGCCAGACGCCGATGCCAGACGGCCACAACAAGAGCCGCGCCGGTGACTGCCAGCAAGCCGACTGCCGACTCCTTGCTCCAGAGTGACAGGGCGGCGAGCCCGGCGACCGACGCGACGCGCAGGACAGACCTCAGCGCACCGCTACTCGGAGTGTTCACCGGATCGCCCTCGCTCGCGAGGTTCACCACAATGCACAGTACGCCGAACCCGGCAGCCGTGCTCAGGATCTGGGTCAGCGTGTCATTCGAAGCCAGAGCGTGCGCCGCGCCCTGTGCGGTTATGAAGAACGCCCAGCTCAGCACAGCCGCAAGGTTCGACCGGCTGAGCCGACGCGCAAGCCAGAAGACGGCAACTCCGAGCGCAGCATGGACGATGTAGTGCAGAACGTGCAGAGGCCATGTGTGCGTTCCGAAGAACCTCTGCGTCGCGGAGATCGTGAGGAACGCGATCGGGCGATAGAAGGCGTTCTCGGTGTGCGGCCTCACGAAGTGCTCGAAGGGGTTCGCCTCGCCGATTGCCCCGTACTGATAGTCGTCGGCGAAGATGGGATAGTCCCACGCCGGAGCACACAGAATCGCCACCAGGGCGAAGCCTGAAGCGAACATGATCGCGAACCAGAGGCGACCTGACAGAGGGGCTGCCACACGAGCCGTCATGCTTCTCGCTCCTGCTGGTTGGAGGGCTCCTACTCGCTCAGTCCGCGAGCGCAGTCCAACGAAACGCGTTTCGGCTGCGGGTGTCAAGCCCGGCGCGGCGCGTACTGCGGCGAAGCCGCGCCGACAGTCCACCGTGACAAGCGAGCCCGGCGGCTGCAAACGCCTTTCAGGCGGCAGAGCCTCTAGTGTGAATCACGATACAGAGCCTTGATCGCGCCCCAGCTCGTAGTCTCTACGG
>CAZRAD010000059.1:0-14507 GCA_964597945.1 uncultured bacterium | reverse complement strand
ACTGCGAGAACGGGGTGAAGTAGCCCCGGGTCCAATCCTGGTTCATCGGATCCCAGTACTGCCCGACCGGATCGTCCTCGTGGATGTCGATGCTCGACTCCGTATGGAGAATGGGCTTGTCCGGGTAGCGACGCACGAGTTCGTCGAGCACGTCGCCGCGGTAGTCCTGCTTCCCTCCGAGGTTGATCGCGTACCAATGAATGGCGATGCCGTAGGTGTACCTGTTCGCTTCAGGGTCGTCGAGGATGACCGGGACTGAGGCGAGCGCATCGGCCTTGTTGTGATCGAAGACGTAGAGCCTGACTCCGCTGGCGAGATCGTCGGGGTCAAGAAGACCGACCTCCTCAAGCGCCGGCCCGAGATACTCACCGACGAACTCCCGCTGCCACTCCGCACTCCAGAAACACGTGTCCCATCGCGCGTGGTCGGCGTGCCCGGGTTCGTTCTGCGGGGTCAGCGCCCAGATGTCCACGCCCGCTTCCCGGTAGGCCTTGACGTAGGCCACGAAGTACCGGGCCCACGCATCGTAGTAGATCCGTCGGCCGCTCTCGTCGACGTCGCGCTTGAGATGTCCGCCGGTCATCACGGCGTGCTCCCCCACCTTCATCCAGGAGGGTGGGCTCCACGGCGAAGCGATAACGCGGAAGTCGGCGCCGCTGACATCCGAGGCAGCCTGGATCATCGGGATCAGGTCGAACCCGGGATCGTCCATCTCGATGCCCGCCACCTGGTCGTGCTCCGTGCCGCTGAACCCCTGCGTGTCCTCCGTGATATCGAACGAGTCGAGCGCGAGGTCGCCCGGCTCGCTGTAGGTGTAGTGACGGAGCGAGTAGTCACAGGAGTTGATGTGCGTCCGCATGAGCGTGAACCCGGCTCCGGCGACCGGGTCGAACAGCTTCGTAAGCACCGCGTCGCGGTCGGCCTCGGGAAGACAGGCCAGGTTCCACGCTGAGGATTCAGTGAAGGACGCCCCGAACCCTTCGAGGACCTGACGTGGGTTCGCCGTGTCGACGGTGAGAGTGAACACGGACTCCGCAGCCGAGCCGAGCGGCTCGACCTGGTGGAGCCGGTCACCGCCGCGACCGGTCTGGACGATCACGGGTGCGGTCCGCACGCCATCGCAGGCCGGCAGAGCGCACATCAGCAGCAAAGCCATGAGACAGGACCTCTTCATCAGGGTCATCCTTCGTGACGGGGAGAAAGCCACCACGCGTCCGGCTCGCAGCGCCGAGTTCATGCAGAGAGGGCAGGCCGCGGGGCTACTTGAGAAGGGTCATCTTCATCGTCTGGACGCTGCCGTCGGCTTCGAGGCGGCAGAAGTAGACGCCGGAAGACGCCGGCTGTCCATCCGTATCCTCTCCCCGCCAGACGACCTCGTTGCGGCCTGACCGGACGACGTCATCACGGAGCAACTCGGCCACCAACCGGCCTGAGGCATCGTAGACGCGCAGACTCACTTCCATCTCACGGGGCGCCTCGAACGCGATGGTCGTCACGGGATTGAAGGGATTCGGGTGGACTCCGAGCAGAACCGGTGCCAGCGTGAGACTCGAGTCGTCAGCGACAGCGGTGCCGTCGGTCCACTCGAACACGCCGTACTCGCGTGGTGCGGCCGTCACGACGATCCCGTCCGAGAAGTGTATGGTCGTCTCCGTATCGTACGGGTTGTAGTAGGCGTAGTTCGCCCCATCGTCGGTGGCGAACACGGCGTAGTGCGGCGTATCGGCCGTCACGGATGGGTCGAGCTGGCCGAGCGCCTGAAGCGCGTGGAGCCAGTAGTACGTGTGGGCCTTCGACTCACCACCCTCGGGCGAATACCCGGGGTTGGCGTCGAAGAGGTCGAGCGCCGTCTGCGAATCGGTCAGTGCGAGGAACTCCCACAGGATGTCGACCCAGTCGTCGGGCTCTCCCCCGTTCTCCAGCACGATCTCATCGTAGTTGGCCTGCACGTAGTCGGGGTGGCGTCCGAGGTAGAGCGACGCGGGCGTGATGGGGAGGAAGTTGATCCCGTGGATCATCTCCGGCTCCGGCGAGAACCAGGTCTCGTGCGTGACCTTCGTTCCCCACACCATCCCCGCGCAGTTGTGCCCGTAGGCCGCGGGGAACACCATCTCGTCGACGTCGAACCAGTACTGCTCGATCGCGATCATCTCGGTCGTGTAGAGATAGATACCGAGGTCGCGGACAACATCGTTCCCGGTGACGGAGCCCCAGAGCGCCGTCGCGGCTGCGAACTGCATCGACTCCGATGAAGACTCCTGGTTGTTCCCGTCCCCGAAGGCAGCGTGCCCCGAGGCCCAGGAGTGACCGGTGTAGGGATCGAAGCACCGCAGGAAGGGGAACAGCGGGTCCTCCCGGTCCCAGGAATCGGCGTCGCGGATGAGCATGTTGACCATCCCACCCCAGTTCTCCTCGAGGGCCCATTCGGCGTCGTACATCGCGACGACCGACGCGGCCATCACGAAGTAACCCCAGTGGAAGTGATGGTCGTTGAGTTCGCTGCCCGTTCCGAACGACGAGCGGAACCCGTAGAGCGTCCCCCACGTGTCGTTGTAGTAGAAGAGGGTCTGCGACTCACCGGCTGAAGCCGTGAGCCAATCCTCCAGCTTCTGCTTGAGGCCGGTCAACAGGTAGTCCCGGACATCGGTGCGGCCTGTCAGGTCGGCGACACGGATGGCCGACGAGACAATGCCGAGGTCCTTCCCGCCGAAGTAGGTGTCCCCCCGGTAGAAGAGCTGCGGGTAGGACTGGTTGAGGAAGTCATCGAGGTACTCGTTCATCAGCTCGCTGTCGTAGCCCGGGTTTTCCTCCACCGCGGCAGGCAGCACGGGCATGATGCCGGGGTAGTCCATCGTCGTGCTGAAGCTCGACGCGCGTGTGAGCTTCATCTCCCCCTGGAGCGAGTCGAAGGAGTAGCCCAGGAGGTACGCATTGGTGTGGAGCCACTGGTGCCGGTAGAGCGCCAGGATCGGACGCGTCTCCGTGCCTTCCTTCACATCGGTCTCGACGACGAAGTCGGTTGTCACGGTTGCGCTCACCTCATCGTACTCCCAGGACACTTGCGTATCGGTCACGAACGCAAAGGCGTGACTTCGGAAGAGGGCAAGCGTGGCGGACGAATCGTCCGGCAGACAGGCGACCGACATATAGTCGAGTCCGTTGAGGTCGCACTGGAATACCGGGAAGTTCGTGGACCAGATTGAGCCGCTCGGCGCGAAGACCGCGTAGTCCTTCCCGTTGACTGTGAAGCCAAGTGTGCCATCCTGGTCGTACCAGACTGACGGGATGCCGGTAGCGAAGTAGAGCTCAACTCTGCCGGAGCTCTTCGTGAAGTAGACGTACGGCAGACCGTGCCCCATGGTCGCATCGAGCTGATTCGTTCCATCATCCCACCGAGCCGTCACGGTCCAGTCGCCGTAGCCGTGGAGCGCTGTGGAGTCGCACTCCATGTCCTCCAGGCGAACGAGGAAGTCCTCCTGGTAGAAGTACGCGTAGTAGTAGGACGGACACGGGACATTCGTCCCGGTGCCGATCCCGAGTCCTGACGAACGCGCCTTGAGGTTGAGCGGCTGCGCCGCCAGTGTGCTGGAGTATGGGTTGTCGGCGTAGCGCTGGAAGACCAGCGACGTCCACCAGTCGGTCGTGGGGACCGATCCCGACACGGCGCTCGTGACGATCGGGGCAACCGGCACATCGTCGGTGTTCATCGGAACGCTGCCGTCGGTCGGCAGCACGGTCGCGTAGCTGCCGCTCCCCACGGTCGCCGTCTGCGCGGACGCGAAGGCGCTACCGAGGAGCAGCAGGGCTGCCAACATCAAGACGAGCGAGCCGGTCGTGTGGTGTCCGTTCCGGGATGGGCTCATGGTCATGACGGTCTCCCAATGGTGCAGCAGCCGGGTGTCGCCCCCCTACCCTGGTCCCTGTGGCGCTCGGACAGGGAGTCGCAGAACCTCTCTTTGTTTGGTGACCGAACAAAGCAATTGTAGCACATGCGCACCCTTCGTTCAACCGGGTCACCACGCGGATTCGCCGGGTGGCTTCAAGGGGCCCGATGACGGCCAGAGAAAGGAGCGACGTCACACCAGGCGCACCCACCACGACTCTCCCTGCTCCCACCTTCTCTCCCGCTGTGGCCTTCTGAGCAGGCTTCGCGGCGCATCTGGTGTTGCGAGCCATCTCACATGTATGGTATAATATGTCAAGTTCGCGAGTTCTGTAGTGTCTCTCAAAAGGAGGATCCTTTGAGACATCTGGTCATGATCGTTCTGGCTCTGTCGCTGGTCGCCACCGGCGCGAGCGCCTCCGACCTCATCATCACCGGCGTGATCGACGGTCCGCTCACGGGCGGCCTGCCGAAGTGCATCGAGCTCATCGCTTGTGCCGACATCGCCGACCTCTCGATCTACGGGCTGAGCTCCGCGAACAACGGCGCCGGCCCGACGGGCGCCCCGGAGTTCACGTTCCCGGCCGACGCCGCGGTCGAGGGTCAGTTCATCTACGTCGCGACCGAAGTACCCATGTTCAACACGTTCTTCGGCTTCGACCCCGACTACACTGACGGCTCCGCCCCGAACATCAACGGCGACGACGCCATCGAGCTGTTCATGAGCGACGTGGTCGTGGACGTGTTCGGCGACGTCAACGTCGACGGCACCGGTGAGCCATGGGAGCACCTGGACGGTTGGGCGTACCGGATCGACGAGACCGGCCCGGACGGTGACACGTTCGTCCTGGCGAGCTGGTTCTTCAGCGGCCCGAACGCGCTCGACGGCGAGACCTCGAACGCGACGGCCGTGACTCCGTTCCCGCTCGGCACGTACGAGTGCGCCGGCGGCGCGTCTCCGGTCGAGGAGTCGACCTGGGGTATGGTGAAGGCGCTGTACCGCTAGACGCATCCAGTAGAAGACAAGGAACCCCGCCGCTCTCTGAGCGGCGGGGTTCTTCTTTGCGCGGATACCACCATTCGCACGTCTCGCCTCTAGGAACCGCAGGCGCGAGCCAGGAGGTTCGATCTACGGTCACGCGAGGTCGAAACGGTCGAGGTTCATCACCTTGTTCCATACCCTGACGAAGTCGTGAACGAACTGCTCCCGGGAATCCTCGCACGCGTATACTTCCGCGACGGCCCTCAGCTGGGAGTTCGACCCGAAGACGAGATCGACGCGGGTGCCGGTCCACTTCCTCTCACCGGTCGCCCGATCAAGCCCCTCGAATACGTCGTCCTCCCCTGCGACGGCCTTCCACTCTGTCCGCATGTCGAGCAGATTCACGAAGAAGTCGTTCGTGAGCGACTCCGGACGCTTCGTGAACACACCATGCGAAGACTGCTTGAAGTTGACATCGAGGACGCGCATCCCGCCGACGAGAACCGTCATCTCGGGTGCCGTCAGCGTTAACAGCTGCGCCCGATCCAGGAGGAGTTCCTCTGCGGGCACGGAGTACTTCGCCTTGAGGTAGTTGCGGAACCCGTCCGCCGCCGGCTCGAGTACGGCGAAAGAGTCCGCGTCCGTCTGCTCAGCCGTTGCGTCGGTGCGCCCCGGCGTGAACGGAACGGTCACGACTTGACCAGCATCCTTCGCGGCCCTCTCGACCGCCGCGCAGCCACCCAACACGACCAGGTCGGCGAGCGATATCCGCTTCCCTCCTGACTGAGCGCCGTTGAACTCGCTCTGGACTTCCTCGAAGGCCGACAGCACCTTCGCAAGCTGCTTCGGCTCGTTGACCTCCCAATCCTTCTGCGGTGCGAGTCGGATGCGTGCGCCGTTGGCGCCACCACGCATGTCGGAGCCGCGGAACGTGGACGCCGATGCCCAGGCGGTCGAGACCAGCTCCCGGACCGACAGACCTGAGGAGAGAATCTTCTCCTTGAGAGCCGCGACATCCGCGTCGTCAATGAGCTCGTGGTCGACCTCAGGCACCGGGTCCTGCCAGATGAGTTCCTCGGCCGGGACCTCCGGACCGAGGTAGCGCGAGCGGGGACCCATGTCGCGATGGGTCAGCTTGAACCACGCCCGGGCGAAGGCGTCCTCGAACTTCTTCGGATTCTTCAAGTAGTCACGCGCGATCGGCTCATAGACGGGATCGAAGCGGAGTGAGAGATCCGCCGTCGTCATCATCGGCCTGTGCTTCTTCGTCGGGTCGTGGGCGTCGACGATCATGTCGGATTCCGCCACGTCCTTGGCCAGCCACTGGTTCGCGCCGGCCGGGCTCTTCACGAGTTCCCACTCGTACTGGAACAGGATTCTCAGGTAGCCCATGTCCCATTTGATCGGGTTCGGCTTCCAGGCGCCCTCGATGCCGCTGCTGATGGTGTCGCCGCCCGAGCCGGAGCCGTAACTGCTCCTCCAGCCGAGTCCCTGCTCCTCGATGCCCGCGGCCTCGGGCTCCGGCCCGACGTGCGATGCGGGACCCGCGCCGTGGCACTTCCCGAACGTGTGCCCGCCGGCGACGAGCGCGACGGTCTCTGCGTCGTCCATGGCCATGCGCGCGAACGTCTCGCGGACGTCACGCCCCGACGCAACCGGGTCCGGATTGCCGTCGGGACCCTCCGGGTTCACGTAGATGAGTCCCATCTGCACGGCGGCCAGTGGGTTCTCGAGATCGCGATCTCCTGTGTACCGGCTCCCGGGCTTGTCGCTCGTGGCCAGCCACTCGGTCTCGGCCCCCCAGTAGACATCCCGCTCCGGCTCCCAGAGATCCTCGCGCCCGCCGGCGAACCCGAACGTCTTGAATCCCATCGACTCGAGCGCGCAGTTGCCGGCGAGGATCATCAGGTCGGCCCACGATATCCGTCGACCGTACTTCTGCTTGATCGGCCAGAGGAGCCGGCGCGCCTTGTCGAGGTTGACGTTGTCGGGCCAGCTGTTCAGTGGCGCGAAGCGCTGGTTGCCACCTCCCGCACCGCCGCGGCCATCCCCCATCCGGTAGGTGCCCGCGCTGTGCCATGCCATTCGGATGAAGAGCCCCCCGTAATGACCGTAGTCGGCCGGCCACCAATCCTGCGAGTCGGTCATCAGTGCGACGAGGTCCTTCTTCAGTGTCTCGTAGTCGAGCTTCTTGAACTCTGAAGCGTAGTCGAATTCCTCGCTCATCGGCGTGCTCAGATCGGAATGCTGATGGAGGATTCGAAGGTCAAGCTGGTTGGGCCACCAGTCCTGGTTCGACGTGCCGCCGGACACGTGCTCGGCGGTCCGGCCCGTGACCGGGCATTTGTTCCTCTTCTCCATCATCGCGCTCCTTTCGGGCCAGGATTCGCTCAGTTAGACGCTCATTCATCGCATTGTACTCCCGCCACTGTCACTCGACCAGTGCCTTCGGACCGGCGTAGCCACACCGTGCTTTGGCCCTCCCGACAACCACGCCTTCAGCTGAATGATGCGTCAGTTTCGGCGAAAGCCCTCCGCGTTCGAAATTGCACCGCGTACGGGCCCACTGCAACTGTGTGATGCAGAAACCCACCGGGCCCCGTCCATGATGGACCGGGCCCGGTCGAACTGGCTCCTCAGGCAGGACTTGAACCTGCAACCCTCCGGTTAACAGCCGGATGCTCTACCATTGAGCTACTGAGGATCATATTTGGGCACGGGCCGGCGGCATCACCGGCCCGTCTCATGTACGAATCTCTATTCTAGCAACGGATTTGGCCCCTGTCAAACCGAATCGGGTCTCAGCCCGGCAGGTGCCACCTGGCCCGATAGCCGCCACGGGGCCCGCTAGAGGGTCTTCATGTAGGCCACTATCTCATCCAGCTCCTCGTCGTCCAACCGCCCCTCGAATGCCGGCATCGTGCCTCCCGGAGCGAGGATCTGCGCCCGGACCGACGCATCTGTGATGGGTGCTCCGCTTGAGGCTATGACCTCTCGCTCGAAGAGTCCCGGCAGCGTCGGACCGTAGCCGTTCGCATCAGGATCGGTAGGGTGACATCCGGCACAGCGGCCCATGTACTCGGCCCTGCCCCGCGCGATGAGGTGCTCATCGATAACATCGTCAACCGCATCTATGACCACGCCGCTCGTCGCTCCGCCTGCCGTCTCCCGCGGCGCGACCAGCTCGACGAAGTCGTCCATCTCCGACGCGGCACCCGGCCCACACAGCGCACGGGCGAAGTAGAATCCGGTCGACGTCGCAACGACGATGAGCAGCAATGCGAATACGAGCATTCCGAGCGTAGGCGCGAACGAGAGGTACTGCCTGAATCGCTTCACGATGAGCAGCTTGATCAGCAGCGCGGACAGGAGACCGAGCGCGATGAGCCCGTGGAGCGCGGCACGGATCGTCATCCCGTCACCGACCAACGCCACATACTTCGCACCGAGATAGCCGTTCACAAGCGCGAGCACCACAGTGAGCCACCCGGCAACGCGGTGCACGCTCTTGAGCGTTCCCGCGCTCATGGTCCTCTCCTTGCGCCCCATGAGCGTCAGCATGGAGAGCAGCGCTCCAAGTGCGGTCGCGAACAGCACGATGGACACGATCACCTTCGTCCAGAGCATCGCTACGCCTCCTCCCCCGCCTTCTTCGCGTGATAGATGGCAGCGCGTGTCTTGCCGATACCCTTCGTCGGCGGCACACCCTTCGGACAGACCTTGCCGCAGTTCCAGACCATATCGCATCCGTGAACACCGTTCTCGCTATCTACGAGGTTCAGGCGTTCCTCGCCCGCTCCGTCTCGCGGATCGGCGAAGAACCGGTAGTGCTTGGCGAGCGCAGCCGGTCCGAGGTAGTCGGGCGCGGTCTCGGCGACCGGGCAGACGCCCTGGCAGCTCGCGCAGAGGATACAGTTGGTGTACGGCTCCGCCTCGCCCCAGTCCTCGGGCGATACAAGCCGCTCGCACTCGGGGTCCGGATCCGTAGGCTTGAGCCATGGCATGACCGACTCCTCCTTCGAGAAGAAGACGTCCATATCGACCACGAGGTCACGGAGAACAGGCAGATTCCGGAGAGGCTCCACCATGACCTTGTCGCCAAGTGAACTCACCTGCGTGCGGCATGCGAGCCCGACCTCCCCGTTGATGACCATCGCGCACGACCCGCAGACGGCGCCGCGACACGAGTAGCGGAACGACAGACCGCCGTCCTGTTCCTCCTGGATGAGAAGCAACGCCTCGAGCACGGTCAGCCCGGGATGTGCCTGGACCGCGTACTCGCTCCACCGGATGTCCTGTGGGCCGTCGCTGTCCGGATCGAACCGACGGACCCGGATGGTGACGGTCTCGCGCTCGGCGCGTGACGTAGTCGGGTTCATCAGTACTTCCTTTCCATCGGTTCGTAGTCGGTGATGATGACGTCCTCGAACGAGAGGACGGGCGCCCCGTCATCGGCGCGGGTTGCCATCGTGTGCTTGAGCCAGTTCGCGTCATCGCGGCCAAGGTGGTCGGTGCGCCAGTGCGAACCGCGGCACTCGGTCCGCTTGAGCGCGCCCAGCGCGGTCGCCTCGGCAAGCTCGATCATGCCACCGAGCTCGAGCGCATCGATGAGGTCGTAGTTGAAGCCACGGTTGGTCGCATCGAGCGAGACGCTCGCGTACTCCGCGCGCAGACCGGCGAGCTCCTCGACGGCCTCGGCAAGCGGGGCCTCCTCACGGAAGACACCGACCTTCCTGGTCATCGTCCGCTGCATTCGTCGGCGAACATCGATCTGCCGCGTGCCCGAGTCGCGGGATGCGAAGGTGCGCAGGGAGTCGTGCTGCACCTGCACCGCCTGCTCGTAGACCGAGGATGGAACATCACCGACGCCGTCAGCAACACCGCCAGCGTTCGCCGCCGCGCGGTCGCCCGCGCGCTTCCCGAAGACGAGCGTCTCAAGGAGCGAGTTCCCGCCGAGGCGGTTCGCGCCGTGGACGCTCACGCACGAGCATTCGCCCGCAGCGTAGAGCCCGGGCAGGTCGGTGACACCGTCCTCGTCACATGAGATGCCACCCATCGAGTAGTGCTGGCCGGGCTGGACGGGGATCGGCTCATCGATCGGATCGACGCCGGCGAACTCCATCGCGATCTGCCGTATGCCGGGGAGCCGCGTCTTGATGACGTCGGCGCCGAGATGCCTGATGTCGAGATGGACGTAGCCACTCCCGTCGCCTTCGAACGCGCGACCCTCGTTCGCCTCCGTCTGGATACCGCGCGCCACGATGTCCCGCGGCGCCAGCTCCATCACGCTCGGGGCGTAGCGGTCCATGAACCGCTTGCCGTCGGCGCCACGGAGGAGACCACCCTCGCCGCGGACGCCCTCAGAGATGAGGATGTTCGTGCCGTAGAGTGTGGTGGGATGGAACTGGACGAACTCCATGTCCTCGAGCCTCGCCCCCGCGCGGTACGCGGCGGCTGTGGCACTGCCCGTGTTGATGTAGGCGTTCGTGGTCTTCGCGAAGATGCGGCCGTGACCGCCGGCCCCGAGGATGACGGATCCCGCCGGGAAACTCTCGAGGTCACCGGTCGGAATGTGGAGGGCGACCGCTCCGACGACCGCGTCGCTGTGCTTCACCAGATCCAGAAGCAGCCACTCCGAGTAGACCGTGATCCCTCGCTTGAGTGTCTGCTCCCAGCACGTGTGGAGCAGATGATGCCCGGTGCGGTCGGCCGCGAAACAGGTCCGCGGGAAGCCGGCGCCACCGAATGGTCGCTGCGCGATGCGGCCATCATCGAAGCGGCTGAAGTACGCGCCCCAGTGCTCCATCTCGATGACCGCCGCCGGAGCGTCCTTCGCGAGGATCTCCGCCCGCGGCTGGTCGGCCAGGTAGTCCGAGCCTTTGATGGTGTCGAAGGCGTGTCCCTGCCACGTGTCGTCGCCACCCTCAGGATGATTGCCGAGCGACGCGTTGACACCGCCCTGGGCAGCACCCGAGTGCGACCGGATGGGATAGACCTTCGACATCACCGCGACGGTCCGGCCGGCGTCGTGCGCGGCGATGGCCGCGCGCAGTCCGGCAAGCCCGCCACCGATAACAAGGATGTCAGTGCGTTTCATTGTGCTCCTTCGTGTGTGCGCGAAACCCCGCCACGTCGCCCCGCTCGGGCGAGCGGAGCACACAGTGGCTGTCGCTCATCCTAGCAGACGCATGAGCGCGGCTACAGGCGATTCCCGATGGATGTTCAGATGCAGGACAGTCGCGGAGGTTGCCTTGAGGTGAGGCCATCTCGATGGGGCTATCTGAGATGGACCAGCTTCGCGGTCGCCCGTTCACCAGCGACGGTCGCGCCGATCAGGTACACGCCGGATGCAACGCGGGCGCCGGAGTCACTGCGACCGTTCCAGGTGAGTTCATGACGACCGGGAGTGAGGCTGGAATCGATCAGGGTCGCGACGACCCGGCCGGTCACATCATAGACCCGGACGCGCGCATCGGCGCCGGGCGCGAAGATGGTCAGGGTGAGTGTGGAGCTGCCACGAAAGGGGTTCGGGGCGGCCGGCGAAAGCATCACCCGGTTCCCCTGCTCCTCTCCCGCGTCCTCGTCACCGGACTCAACGTCCGTCGCCCATGGCATGGCGAAGCCGAGACCCCGGAGCGCGTCACCATCGAAATCGAACAGCGTGAGATTCTCATACGGACTTCCGGGTCCGCCATCAACGGAGAGGAACCCCGGTTCCCAGTAGACGACGCCAGTCCCGAGACCGCCGGGAACTCCCTCGACGATCGCAACGACGTCGCGAAGGAACTCGAACTGCCCGTCAGGCGTCGCGGGGTAGTTCTCGTGAAGCTGTGACTCCTGCCAGACGAAGTTGCCCGTCCCGTCCTCGACCCAGCCGAGCGTCCAGGGGTAGGCGGTCTCGACGACCATCAGCTCCTTGCCGTACCGTGTGGCGAGATCCGCGAGGTTATCGCGCAGGCTCCAGATGGTCCCGTGCCACCACGGGTAGAACGAAAGCCCGATGATGTCGAACGACACGTCGCGAGTGATGAGATTGTCGTAGAACCACTGACATCCTGCGTTGTCGCCACCCTCCGCGCGATGGATGATGATGCCCGGCTGCTCGGAGGCGCTCAGGCTGTCACGTGCGCCGGCGATCCCGGCAGTCAGAAGCGCAGCGAAACTGTCCCACTGCGCGGGCGTATCCCACACACTCCCCTGCGACCCGACGCGGCCGTCATCCCACAGCATCCCGGGCGAGACCTCGTTCCCGATCTGGATGTACTCCGGAAGTACGCCGGCGTCCCGGAACGCGAGGACGACGGAGTTCGTGTAGGCGTAGACCGAGTCCACGAGCGCGGAGAAGGGGATCCCGACCCACGCCGCGGGCTTGGTCTGCTGGCCGGGGTCGGCCCAGCTGTCCGAGTAGTGGAGATCGAGCATCAGGTCGTGCCCTGCGGCTTTCGCCTCCTGCGCCATCAGGATAGTCGCCGGCAGGCCGTGCCATGGTTCCGCTGGCGAATGCCAGAGCCGAAGCCGGACGATCTCCTGCCCGTGATCGGCGAGCGCACCGAACAGATCGAGCGGCTGACCGTCGACCCGGTACTCCGCGCCGGCGGCGAGGAGTTGATGCGTAAACGAGATATCGGAGCCGACGCGTGTCGTCCCCGGCACCCATCCGGTTCTGTGATCGAAGAACGTGAGGGCGGATGAGACGGGAGCCGATGACACGGTGATCGAGCGGTTGTCGATCGAATGCTCCCATCGGTCATGTGTCGCTTCGGGGATGACGAACTTGTACTCGTACACGCCGGATGTCAGATCGAGAACGATCTCGTAGATACCGTCCGCGTCGATGTCGGTGAGCACCTCGGCATTGCCGCTCCAGCCATTGAATCCCCCGCGCGCGATGAGGACGTCGACACCCGGCTCGAACCGCTCGAACGAGATCTCGATCCGCATGTCGACCGCGAGCGTCACCGGCACGGCCGCGGCCACCGCTGCGATGGCGAGCAGAAGTGCGACCAGCATTGGGACTGCTATGGAGCGAGTCTGTCTCACGGGATTCCTCTCAACCACTACGTGTGCCTCTGTCCTATTGGGTGCGTTCGGCGGCGCCAGGTTCCCGGGCACAACAGGCTCATCCGGTCGCTGTGGCGCTAGGCTGAAGGTGTGGAAGTGGAACGTAGAGTTGCAGGCCGCGTGCCAGCGGCGGATGTGTCGTCGAGTGCCAGAAGGTCCGCCAGCGCCATCACTTCGATGTCGATGCCGTAGCGGAAGACCATATCGCGGAGTTGCATGACGCACGACGGGCACTCTGTGACGACGATATCGGCCTTCGTCTCGCGGATGCACTCGGCCTTCCGCTCGCCGATCAGCGAGGCGACATCGTAGTGCATGAACGTGAACGAACCGCCCCCTCCGCAGCAGCGGTCGGAGTCGCGCATCTCCACGAACTCGACCCACGGGAGCGACCGGATCAGCTCGCGCGGCTCGTCGGTGATGCCCTGGCCGCGCACAAGATGACACGGTTCGTGATAGGTCACGCGGAGCCCGCCACCGGAAGGTGACGCGACGGTATCATCGCGCCCGCTCGCGCCGCCATCGGCTGCGTCGCGCCGTCCGTCGAGCAGGCCTTCCTTCGCGAGAAACTCGGCGAAGTCGAACACCGGGATCCCAAAGCCGCCCTCGATTCCCAGCGTCTCCTCGTATTCGCGCTTCAGGGCCAGCCCTCCGGAGGCGCAGCAGACGATCACGGCCTCGACATCGGCTTTCGTGAACACGTCGATGTTCTTCCGTGCCAGCTCGCGTGCTGTGACGTAGTCGCCGGAGTTGAACACCGGCGTACCGCAGCAGACCTGCCGCCGCGGGATAACGACATCGAACCCTGCTCTCGACAGCGTCCGGACGATGGCGCGCCCCGTCTCCGGGTAGACCAGGTTCGTCGCGCACCCGACAAAGAAGCCGATGCGACGAGCCTCGCCGCTCGCGTCGCTCGCTCGAACGAGTTCGGGAAGCGACCGCGTCAGCGCGACCGGTGCGAACTCCGGCAGCACGCGGTCGCGGTCCATCCCGACGATCGGGAACAGCTTCCGGTAGACACTGTTCTGAGGAAGTCCGCGGAAAAGCACGCGCTGAATGAACGAACCGAACCGGCCGAACGGCGGAAGTAAACGCCCCCGACGCAGAAGAAAACGGAACGCGAGGCGTTTGATGAACGGGAGACGGCCGGCTTCGACCAGACCGCTGCGCGCCGCGAGGACCAGGTCATCGACCTGGACCCCGTTCGGGCAGTTGGCCACGCATGCCTTGCAGTTGAGACAAAGCTGGAGCCGGTCATCGAAGGTCTTCGTGGCGTCGACCTCGCCGGCAATGATCGCCTTGACGAGCGCGACCTTCCCGCGCGCTGCCGAGCTCTCGATCTTGAGCTCCGCGAACACCGGACAGACCGAATGACAGGTGCCGCAGCTGCGGCACTTCGCGGCGAGTTCGCCCCTAAGTTCGAGCTCTCTCCCGGGACCGGCCATGGCTACTTCTCCCCCGGAGAATCGGCTTCGTCTCGCGGCCAGAGTTCGTCGATCGATGGAAGCGCGCCGGTCGGGTCGAGTTCCGCCTTGAGCCTTGCGAGGATGTGCCCCACGCGGTCCGCGACTCGCTCGCTGA
>CAZRAD010000058.1:0-14686 GCA_964597945.1 uncultured bacterium | reverse complement strand
CGTGGATCCTGCTCACCTGCGCGCTCACCATCGCACCGACCGATGCCTCCCGCACGGGCATGATGCTGCCCGAGAACTCGAGGGTGGGAGCCACGCGCGACATCTCCACGGTCGCTACCTCGACCGGCCTGATCCTCTCCTCGGCCTGCTGTTCACCACCGCCACCACCACACCCGGCGAGTGTGAGCGCCGCACCGGCCAGGACGAGAACGCCGGCGCGTATCAGTGTTTTTCCTCGGATCCTCATCGTGTCTCCTCCCATTCGCCGACGACCCCAGCGGCCAGGTCGAGCCCGGCCTCCGCCAGTCGCAGCCGCGCCAACGCGGCGACACTGTTCATCTCTGCGGTGCTCAGTGCGGTGCTCGCGTCCAGCACGTCGCTGTTCGATGCGACCCCGCTCCTGAAGCTCTCCTCGGTCACACGGTAGCTCTCGCGGGCCTGCGTGACACCGCGCTCCGCGATGCTGACGGCCCTGATCGCCGTGTCGTACTCCTGCCAGCTCCGCTCCACCTCGAGACGGACGGCGTCCTCCATCATTTTGAGACCACGCTCCGCCTGAAGCCGCGAGGCTCGCGCTTCGCGGACCCTGTTCCAGCGGCCGCCCCAGTCGAAGACATTCATCTGGGCGGCGATTGTGACGCTCCAGTGATCGTAGAACTCCGGGTCGTTCTCACGGTTCGGGCGGTCCCAGTTGTAGCTCCCCATCGCGACGATCTGCGGGAAGAACTCGGAGCGCGCCATACCGACGATGTTGTCGGCCGCGCCGACACTCTCCCGCATTGCCTTGAGATCTGGTCGCTCGGTCAGTGCGGTCTTCACGAGACCGTCCGCGTGACGAGGAGCCGCTACCGACCGATCGAGGGCTTCGGTCGCATCGATCCGCGTCCCCGGCCGGACACCAAGCTGGAACGCAAGCCCCGCGCGCGCCAGGATGACCGCGTGCTTCGCTGAGTTCCTGTCCAGCTCGACGGCTGACATCTGAACGCGTGCCTGCATGATGTCGCGCTCGAGGATCATTCCCTCGTCGTACATCACCTCGAGGTTGTCGAGGTGGGACTGCATCTGCGCGACCGCGTCATCCATGACCTCGAGCGCCGCTTTCGCCTGCACCAGCATCACATACGCCTGGGTCGCGGTGTAGCGGGTCTCGTGTTCCGACCTGACGGTGTTGTACTCCGCCGCCCGGAGCCCGTGCCCCGCGGCGGCCTTCGCGCTCAGAAGCGCTCCGCCCGTGAAGAGCGGCTGCGTCACAGTGACGCCGACCGAGTAAACGTCGTCATCGCCCATGGTGATCCTATCGGACCCGGTGTCGCCCGCGAGCCCCTCGAGCGTTGACGGGTCGAGATAGCCCTGCTCGACGAGATATTCGAACGGCACCATCAACGGCGCGAACATCTGTCCGAAGCCCGACGCATCCATGTAGGGAACCTCATCGAGCCGCGTATAGGATGCGCTCGCGCTGACGGCCGGCAGGAATGCCGACCGCGCCTGTGCGTTTCTGGCCCGCGCGGCCTCCTCGGCGGCCTCGACCATTCCGAGTTCGTGCCCGCTCTCGAGTGCGATCGCGACGGCCTCGTCAAGCGTCAACTCGAGCGCGCCGTCAGCCACGACATCGCCGATGTTCGCATCCGGCGCCGCACTCTGCGCGGCTGCACTCGCGGTGAACGCTGCGAGGCTGAGGCAAAGCGCGAGCGCTACGGCGCTTCGCGGCAGCCTCCGGCCGCCCCTGCCGCTGATGTCGGTCCTCATGTGGTCTCCCTGTTGTGTGTCTGCCCCCGCCGACCGCGCGCCCGCGGAGGAACGACGCTACGCATGATTTCTCAACTTGAGCTCGAGCGGATGCGGTTCCAGATAGGTCTGATTCCTCAGATACTCGGTCTGGTACTTCCGGACGTAGTGGCTCACCATCGTCACAGGGACAATGAGCGGGGTATAGCCGAGGCGGTAGTTCTCGATGTGCTCCTGGGCCTCCTGTCTCTCATCCGATGACAGGTCTTTCCGGAAATAGCCCATCGCATGTTGAAGCACGTTGGCATTCTTGCCCGGGGTGGCCCGCTGCTTGAGCGCTTCGACGAAGAGCTCAGCGTAGCGATCATAGAGCTCCCGCGGCTTCAGTTCGGCCGCTCGAGCGACCAATCGGCCGGTCTCCTTCTGGAGCTTCGGGCTGTGCGCCATCAGCTGGAGCTTGTGACGCGCCTGAAACTCGACGATCTCGCGTCGCGACGCCCTTCCTCCGATGAGATCGCGCAGCCGCTCCATCGCGAAGACGCGCTCAATGAAGTTCTCCCTGAGGTCGGCATCGTGCAGTCGGCCCTCCTCCTCGACGGGAGTGAGCGGGAAGTGTTCCATGAACGCGCGAGCGAAGATCCCGACTCCCACCTTCTTCGGCATACCCGTGTCAGTGTAGACCTTGACGCGCTCCATCCCCGAACTCGGGGACTTGCTCTTGAAGATGAACCCGGAGAGTTCCGCCTCCTTCAGTTCGGCCAGCCGCGTCTTCGCCCACCGTTTCATCCGTGGCGTCATATCAACGTTGCTCTTCGTCGTCACGAGCCGCGGCGACTCCGGATCCCCGGAAAGGTGCATCGACTCACGCGGAATCGGGAGCCCGCACTCAACCTCCGGACAGACGGATACCCAGTCGACGAACCTCCCGAACGTGTCCGTCAGGAAGCGGTCCCGCTTGTGACCGCCGTCGAAGCGGACCTTCTCACCGAGAAGGCATGAGCTCACGCCGATCCGCGGTCTTGTTGTCGCATCACTCACGAGTACCTCTCCTCCCGCGGGCGCAGCCCGTTCATCAGGAGCTCAACCATGCGATCGATCAACTCGTCGCGATCGGCATCCCACACATCCATCACCGCTCCCATGAAGATCCCCTGCACCGCATAGAGCATCGTGACTGCCGCCTGTTCGACGTCGTCGACGACGATGTCACCCTCTTCTACTCCCTGCCTGATGATGTCCGCGAACAGCTCGGTCGCCTCCGCTCGCATCTTCTGGGTTCGCGCCTTCGTGTGAGGGACGATCTCTCCGAATCGCTCCTTCGTCACACGGAGCAGATTGATCTTCTTGCGGATGAGTTCCGCGTGCGTTGCGACCGCCGCTCTCAACCGTCCCTCGGTCGACGTCTCGTCGGACACCGCGCGTCGATCCGCGGCGAGCATCTCTCGTATCTCCCGTTCCACGACCGCGTCGAAGATCTCACCCTTGTCGGCGAAGTGCTTGTAGACGGTCGCACGAGAGACACCCGCCGCGCGGATGATGTCGCCGACCGTGGTCTTCTTGAGCCCGTAGCTCGCGAAGACCTCCATCGCGGCGCTCAGGATCGCGTCTCGTTTCGCATCCCCGTTCGGCACATGCCACTCCTTGCTGCTGTCAGCTGGCCCGCCAGACATGGTCCCTGAACACTATGAACATTCCCGCGGATTCATACATACTACTGCTACTCGTCTACTATATTCGAGCTGCCGTTCATTGTCAAGGCGCATTCGCGACCTTGGCCCGCAGAGACGCCCCTGCACACGGCCCTGGAGCCGCCCACACACTCCATCCACCGTTGACCGGGGCCGACGCACGCCGCATACTGGCCGCGTCACTCTCCGATGACCGTCTCCGGGACGTCACCACCGACCCGCCGGCCACTCGCGGCCCATCCTTCGAGTGAACAGAGGATTCTATGCAGGCGCTGCTTGGTGCCATTGTCTTCGCCGTCTCGATTCTGGTCTTCATCGACCGGCTCCCCGGGCGCAGCCGCCGACCGCTGCTCCGTCACGTTCCTCTGTCGCCTCGGACGCGAGACATCGTAGCGGTTCTCGTCTTCACGGCGTCGGTACTGATCTCAGTCCTCGGGATGGTCCCGCAGCTTCGCGCGGGGCTGTTCGCCTACTGCGCGGCCTGTCCCGTCGCCGGTCTTGGTGGAACAACCATCACCTCGTTCGGGGAGTTCGCAACGGTTGTCTTCGAAGCGTGCTGGTACTACGCAGCCACCGTCGTCCCCGTTTTCATCGCGGCGTGTCTGCTTTCCGGCCTCCTCATGACACGTTGGAGCCGACTCACGCCGCGGACCGCGCCGTCGGCGTTCCTGGTCGCCTCCGTGCTTCCGGTCTGCTCGTGCGGCGTCATCCCCGTCGCGGAAGCCATGCTGACCGCAGGCCGGGCCGGAGTCCGGACCGCGCTCGTCTTCCTGGCGACGGCCCCACTGCTGAGCCCCGTGATCGTTCTCATCGGGCTCGATGTTCTCGGCCCTGCATACGTTCTCACTCGCGTTGCCGGTGCTGCGCTCGTCGCAGCGGCTGTGGCGCTCACCGTCGCACCGCATGTCTCGACTCCATGCGCCGCCGCTCCATCCACTGCCGGTTCGCCGACGCGCGCCTCGGGGACAACGTCCGTATCACCGACGGGCAGCGCCGGAGACCCATGCAGCCTCCCCATTGACGATCGTCGCGCGGACTCGCCGCTTGCCGCGGCGCGTACAACCGCTCGAAGTCTCTTCCCGTACGTGCTCTACGGGCTCTGTCTCGGTTCGCTCGTCGCCGCCGCGGTCACGCCCGAATTCGTGCAGACCGCCGCGCGGTCGGGCATTCTGTCGCTCGCCGCTACGACGCTTGTCGGGATCCCGATCAACATGTGCGCAGGCGAGGAGGTCCTCCTCATCGCTCCGCTCGTCGGCGGCGGTCTGCCGCTGGGCCACGCGCTGGCCTTCTCGCTGGCGAGTACGGGTATCTGCGCGAGTTCGGTCCCTCTTCTCTCATCGGTCCTCGGCCGGAGAGGCACGCTCGTCATGATCGCCACGTATCTGGTCGCGCCGTTCGTGCTCGGACTCGTTCTCAACGCCCTTCCTCTCGCCGAACTCGCCGCGCCATAGACGATGCGAGCCGGAACCGCCGCATCAGGCCGCACAGGCGCCGACGTTCCGCTCCGGCGCGAGAAGACACCGCAACGCCTCATAGACAAACCAAGAGAAATGTGATAAAATGGTATCTACGTGGAAGATACGCTCGGGTCGCCTCGCCCAGGGGTCGCTCGAGCGCCGGACGATTAGGCACCATGACATGAGATGAAGAGAGAGTCACTACGCGCCCGTTTTTCAAGGAGGAACAGATGCGCGGACGGTTTTCGCATGCCCTGACGGCGACGTTGGCGGGGGCGCTCGTTGCGCTGCTCGTCGGTCCCGCGTCGGCGGTCACCTTCAACGTCCTCGAGTCCGACCAGACACACACGGTCGTTGAGATCGAGATCCCGCGAGCCGAGCTCTCGAGCGTGCAGCTCGAAGGGATGACATACGACCTCCTGACGTTCGACGGAGCCTCCGCATTCGGCGACGTCGGTGACCCAACCCTCGCCGTTGCCGCAACGATGATCGCCATCCCGCCGACCTCCGGCGTGGAGCTGCGCGTTCTCGATGCGCAGTACCAGTCGATCTCCTGTGGCGAGCTCCTGCCGGTGCAGGCGCAGGACCGCGAGCCGGGGACCGAGCTGGCGTACAACGCTGATGCGTACGCGCGCGCCTCCCTCTTCCCTGAGCACGCGGTCGCCCTCGGCGCCCCATCCATCATGCGTGACTACCGCGTCGTCCCGCTCAGGGTCTACCCCGCATCGTACGATGCGAAGGCCGGCGAGCTCCGCGTCGCAACGCGGATGACGATCGAGCTGGACTACGGCGCGCCGGGCCGCACGAACATCAAGACGACCACTCGCGCCGAGTCCCCGGCCTTCCGGAAGCTCTACGAGGCGCAGATCGCCAACTACGAGTTCGTGGCGTCGCGTTACGAGAGCGACTCGCGAGGCAAGTACCTCATCATCACAGCCGACACCTACTACGACAACATTCTCCCGCTGGCCGACTGGAAGCACAGGACGGGATTCGAGGTCGAGATCGCGAGGACCTCGGTCATCGGCTCCAGCTACACCCAGATCAAGACCTATATCCAGACGGCGTACGACACGTGGACGGTTCCACCCGAGTACATCCTCTTCGTCGGCGACACCGACGTGATTCCGACGCACGGAAGCTCGAGTGGCTCGGACGACGGCTACTGCCAGCTCGAGGGTTCGGATCCGCTGATCGACGTCTTCTGGGGTCGCTTCTCCGGCGACAGTGACGCGAACATCGACCTGATCGTCGACAAGACGATGAACTACCAGCGGACGCCGTACATGTCCGACGTCTTCTGGTTCAGGAGCGCGTGTCTCATCGTCCGCGATGACTACGACTCCTCGGATGCCACGTACTACGAGGACACGTGGCACGCGTACGACCTCATGGAGAACGAGGGGTTCGCGACCATCGACACGCTGTTCCGCAAGAACGGTGACGACTACAACGATATCCACGCGTCGGTTGACGCCGGACGCGTGTTCGTTAACTACCGCGGCCAGGGCGTCTCCAACTGGTGGTCGCCTTTCGACGCGAACCCGAACAGCACAAACCCCGGGTACAGGCTTCCGGTCGTGATGTCCGCGACGTGCGGCACCGGGACGTACAGTTCGGACGGCTATCCGTGTGAGACATGGATGCGCGCGGGCACCATCGGCACGCCGCGCGGCGCTGTCGCCTTCTGCGCCACGAGCAGAATCGTCTCTCACGGTGCGCACCTGAGAAGCGTTGTGAACCGCGACTTCTACTCGGGCATCTTCAGTCTCAAGATGCACACTCTCGGTGAGGCCCTGGCCCACGGGAAGAGCGCCGTGTATGTGACATACGGCGACGAATACGAGTACGAGGGATGGAGCGTTCAGGGCGATCCGTCGCTCGATGTGTGGACGGCGCTGCCCGTGCAGACCACCGTCACGCACTCGCCGACCGTCCCGAACGGTCCGAGTTCATACCTGGTCACGGTCGAGAACGGCGGGACCGCGGTCCCGAGCGCTCTGGTCTGCGCATACGCGGACGGCGAGATCTATGAGACCGGCACGACCGACGTCAACGGCAACGTGAGCCTCAGCGTCAACCCGGTGCTCGCGGACACGATGTGGGTTACCGTGACCGGTCACAACATCCATCCGTACGAGAGCCATGCCGTCGTCACGGTCGACGGGGCCTTCCTCCAGTACAGCAGCGCATCCCCGGATGACTCCGGCGGCAATGACGACGGGCTCGTCAGCCCGGGCGAGACGGTCGCCCTGACCGTAACGCTCGAGAACTCCGGACCGGACGCCGCGACGAACACGCAGGGCGTGCTCCGTTCGAATGACATGTACGTGTCGCTCGCGGACACGACGTCGTCGTACGGGACCATCGTCAGCGGCGGGACCGGCGACAACGTCACCGATTTCACATTTGAGGTCGGTGAGTCATGCCCGGACGGGCACGAACTGGCGCTGACGCTCTACGCCACGGCGGACGACGCACGCGCCGCGTGGACCATCCTGGTTCCGGACGTGGTCGTCTCCGCGGCCGATCTGAGCATCGCCGGCGTGACGGTTGACGACAGCGGCTCAGGCGGCGACGGGGATGGCGTCCTCGAGGCCGGGGAGACCGCATGGGTCAATATCACACTCGATAACGACGGCGCGCTGGGCGTCACCGGCGTTATTGGACAGCTCATCTCCACAGATGCGTTCGTCGCGGTCACCGACGACGACGGCCTCTTCGGAGACATCGGAGCGGGCGGCAGCGGTACGAACGCGACCAACTCGTTCCGCGTGAGCGTGAGTCCGAGCATTCCGCCGGCTCATCTGATCAGCTTCGACCTGGACGTCACGGGTGGAGCGGCCACCTACACACACGACGAGACGATGTCGTTCTCGATCGCGTCCGGCGGCTCGGCAACTCAGGCTCCGACTGGACCGGACTCGTACGGGTACTACGCGTACGATGACACCGACACGGCGACCGGACGCGCGCCCATCTACGACTGGATCGAGATCACGACCGTCGGGTCGATCATATCGGCGATCACGAACGAGGACGCGGCGACAACGACCGTTTCCCTACCCTTCACGTTCCGCTACTACGGCACCGACTACACAGAGGTTTCGATCTGCTCGAACGGATTCGTCTCGCTCGGTTCCGAGGACTACCGCTTCGGCGACAACTCGGCCATCCCGAACGCGCACGGGCCGGACAGGATGCTTGCTCCGTTCTGGGACGACCTTGATCCCTCGAGCGGCGGCAACATCTACGAGTACTACGACAGCGCCAACCACCGTTACATCGTCCAGTTTGACGCGACCGTGCACTACGGCTCGGGCTACCCCGAGACCTTCGAGGTCATTCTCTACGATCCGGCGCACTACCCGACGCCATCCGGCAACGGAGAGATCGTCTTCCAGTACCAGACGGTCGGAACCGTTGGCAGCGCGACGATCGGTATCGAGAACCCGGCACAGACTGACGGGATCCAGTACGTCTACAACGGCAGCCACGACGCCAACGGTGCGACGGTCAGCAACGGCCGGGCCGTGAAGTTCACGACCCAGGCTCCCACGCAATCGGATGTCTGGCTCGCCGTGGATGGGCAGACGATCGATGACTCGAGCGGCGGCAACGGCGACGGAATCGCCGATCCGCTCGAGGTGTGCGACCTGATCCTCACGATCGCCAACGGCGGACCTGGTAGCGCCGTGACGGTCACCGGAACGCTCACCACGAGCGATCCGGATGTCACCATCGAGGACGGCACCGCCAGCTTCGGTACGATCCCCGGCAGCGGTTCGGCCACGAACGCGGCCTCACCGTTCGTCATCAGGGTGGCTGCGTCGCCCTCCGATGAGATCGTGGAGTTCGACCTCCACCTCTCGACGGGCAGCCGTTACGACACGTACGACGTCGTGACGATCGCGGTCACCACGTCGGGCACGGGCGTTGACGAGCCGACCATCCCGGTCGCCTTCGCGCTCCGCCAGAACTTCCCGAACCCGTTCAGGGGCGGGACGACACTCGCCTTCGACCTGCCGCATCCGTCGAAGACCACGCTTGAGGTCTTCAACGTCGCCGGCCGCATGGTGACGACGCTCGTCGACCGTGAGCTCCCGGCCGGCCGTCACGCGGTCGCCTGGGACGGCAAGGATGCCAACGGCCACGACGTCTCGGCCGGCATCTACTTCTACCGCGTGCAGAGCGGCGCCAACGGGGCGATGAAGAAGATGATCATCCTGAAGTAGCGAACGAAGCCGGGCGGGGCTACTGGTCCCGCCCGGATGCAGCGTGCAAGGGGTCGCCCGGGGGGGGAGGACGCCTTGCGCAACAGGAGAGGCCGCCCACGGACGCGGGCGGCCTCTTGCTATCTCTGAGTGTCGTGCGGCTGCGTCGGATCCTATTTCAGCATCACCATCTTGCGGCTCTTGGCGAATCCCGGCGCCGTCATCCGGCAGAAGTAGACGCCACTGGCGCACCGCTTCCCCGCATCGTCCGTCCCGTCCCACACGACGAACCCCTCCGCGCCGGCGGCGAGTTCGCTCCGCAGGAGCGTGCGCACGACCCGCCCGGCAATGTTATAGACCCCGATCGTCACCGGACCCGCCTCGCGCACGCTGTACGCGATCTTCGTAACGGGGTTGAACGGGTTCGGGGATGCGCCCGCGAACATGTTCCGAAAGTTCTCGTCAGCGACACCCGTCGGGTCCGTCGTCGGGCTCTTCGCGAAGTACTCCATGATGTTCTGCATCAGGTCGACGCGGTCCGGGGCGCCCGAGCGGTAGTACCCGGTCGACGGATCGATACTGTCCATCATGAACTCCATCCCGAATCCGAGCGCGACGGTCTGGTAGCCGATCGTCGGCTCCGTATACGCAACCCCGGCCGGGAGCTCTGTCGCATCGGTCTTCTCATAGAGCACCGCGACCTCCGCTCCCTCGGCAGCGCCCTCGATACCGATGACATCGAAGTACTCGACCTCGGGACACCAGCCGCGGAGGACGCATGCGCGATCGTCGTTGTTCATGAACCTGTGACCGCCCGGGCTGTCCTTCAGGACCGGCAGTGAATCGACATCGACCACACCGATCGCATCCTGAATATACTCCACGGTGAGCCACTCGGAGACGAATCCGAGTGTCTCGGCTCCCGTCCCCGCAAGCTCAGCAGCCCAGTCGTTGCCGGTGATGAGGAGGTTCCGTTCCTCGCCACTCTCCGCCTGTTCCAACCAGTTCATAATGTTGATCTGATCCACGTCCCAGAACGTGAACGCAGTCGCGTTGCTCGTGAGCCATATGATGGTGTCGTAGTACTGATACCCCGTCGCTATCGGCCCCTCGGACTGTGCCGTTCCCGATGGGACGGTGACATCGAACACGTCCCACTCATGACCGAGGATACCCAGCGCCTCACGGTAGTAGTGCTGGGTGTCGTGGGCGTAGTCGCGCCGTTCACCGGGCGTTCCTCTCCCGTGCTTGTCCACGAGCAGAATGCCCGGTTCGGAAGCGCTCGCTGTGATCGGCAGGATCGAGAACTCGAGATGCTCCTCGGGTGCGTTCTCCGGATGAGTCGCCACGTTGCCGACGCCATCGACAGCCTCGAAGTAGTAGAGGATCTCGCTACCGACGCTCATCTGGTCCGTCGGGGGCGAGCAGCTCCAGTCGTTCCCGAGCGGGTCCAGGCGACGGCAGGGATAGGACTCCCAGGTGTCGCCGGCGTCGCATGACGCGACAACGAGGACGGTCGTGATGTTGTCGCTGTCCGAGACCTTGATGATCGCGGAGTCGGTCATCGCGCTCGACAGCTGCTCGGGGAACAGGTCGGCGAATCGATCCCAGTCGCCATAGTCGAAGAGCGTCCCCGCGTCGCCCGACGGGATCCCAAGCTTCTGTCTGTTCAGGAATATGCCGGCCCTGTGTGTACCGGGTTCGGCGGGTTCCCGATTGTAGAGCTGCCAACAGATGGAGAGCCACCCGTGGCCGGCAAACGCATCCCAGTCGTCCGACCAGGTTCCCCAGAACGGTCCGCCGGACCAGTTGCCTGGACTCTCGTCGATGAACCCCGACGGAATCCGGATGCAGCCGAGACTGTCGGCGGAACCGAGCCACAGATCGAAGCGGTCGTTCGACTCGAATGGCAGGTCGACCCACATGTCCCAGAGACCCACAAGCTGTTCGGCGCCGCTGATGTCGATCGGTGGAGACAGAAGCCAGGTCTCCTGACCGTCGACCATGGTCCCCGTGAACGGGTCGGTGGCACCCATCATCCATCCCGTCGGGCTCACGCACGCCTCGGGACGACCCACGTCGAAGTCCGTGCCGTACAGGCCCCGGTAGAAGACGACGCCGGTCTGCCCCACGTCGGGAATGTCATCGTGCACCCAGCCGTTGTCGCCGGGCGACTCACAGTCGTCAAGCCACACCGTGGTGTCATTGACCTTCCACGTGATGTTGTCGAGCTGCCACGCACCGTCCAGCACAGGGTTGAGCGATGGGTGATTGGTCTCATCCTCCGCGGAGTACGCTTCGTCGGATTCGAAGCGGAAGCGCAGACGGATATCGCTCCCCGCGTACGCCCCCAGATCATGGAGTGGATGTCCGTAGTTGGCGCTGTCCCAGTCCTGCGAGATACCCGGCCCCTGGAATCCGGGATTCTGGTACGTCCCTATCGTCGTCCACGTCGAACCCGCATTGGTCGAGATCTCGACGAAGCCGTAGTCGTAGTCCTTCTCCATCGCGAAGCGTTGATCCCACTCGAGCGTGACGGTGTCGCCGGACCCGCTCCACTCGGACAACGGAAAGTCGCGCCAGAGCAGCTGGTACCAGTTGTTGCCGTAGCCACGCGGCTGAACCCAGCACTCGTCGTACGTGCCGCACCACCACGTCGAGTCCCCAAGGTGCTCGAACCCGTTGATGCGAATCGTGTCTTTGTGCCAGTAGTTCTCCTGACCGAGCGTCCCCGAGCGATCGATGGACAGCCATCCGGCGTTGTCTCCGGTCATGTCTTCGAAGTCGGCGTCGAAGATCCACAGTGTTTCGCGGCGGGCGGACTCATGTCCTGCGCCCGGCGCACTGATCTCCGGAAGCGGGACCCGCGAAGCGCGGCTCTCCCCCGCCAGCTCACGTGGCGCCGCCGGCTCGCGCGCTGCAGCGGGTATCACCACCAGCACCACGGCCAGCAGCGCCGCGGCCACCAGCACCGGCACGGACATCTGCGCCGCCGGTCCGACTGCAGGGATCGCTCGCGTCAGCCATCGCCCGTTCATGATCTCGCCCTTCCCACGCGGGGAGCTCCCAGTCGTGACGCACGTACTCACCCGGCTCACGCTGGGCAGATCAGAGATAGATTCTCACGAATTGCACGGAGAACCCGGCAGATGTGTCCACCGGAATCGGTACGACAGGCAGGTTTCATGTGCACTTCTGACTTGTCTTGAGTCTACCATACCGCTTCGGCTACGGCAAGTTGTTTCTTCCGCGGGAACACATAGGCACCGGGGACCGGGCTCGGAGGGCCGACGTTGCTGGCGCAGACGAGAAACGGGGACCGGTAGTCCGGTCCCCGTCCTCTGGTTCGATGGCCAACCTCGGACCGCTGCGGCGGGGTGCCACCGCACGCCCGTGACGTGCCATGTGAATCCACAGTGCTACTTCAGCAGGACCATCTTCCCGTCCCGCACCTCACCGGCAGCCTGCATCCGGTAGAGGTAGACGCCCGTTGCGACGGGCTCGCCCAGACGGTCGGTGCCGTCCCAGACGATCTCGCCACGCCCGGCGTCGAACTCATTGCTTCCCAGCTCCCTGACCAGGCGACCCGAGACATCGAACACGCTGACCTTCACCGCGCCGGGCTGCGGCAGCGAGAAGGCGATGCGTGTCATCGGGTTGAACGGGTTCGGGTGGTTGCCGAAGAGCCTCAGCGCAACCGGCAGTTCCTCAACACCCGTGCCCTCGACGTGCAGCGTCACGGAGACCGTCACGCGCGCGCCGCCGTTCGAGTCGATCAGGAGATCGGCGTAGTAGTCACCATCGGAGAGACCGGTCGCATCGAACTGGAGCTCGACGTCGGCAGTCTGCCCGGAGTTGACCTGGCCGGTCGCCGGAACGACCGTCAGCCAGTTGACCGGACGGTAGATCGAGAAGGTCGCATCGCTCTCGTCCTGGATCACCGGATCGGTATCCCCGACGATCCTGACGAGGCAGTCCTCGGAGACCGGACCAGGTACGACCCATGGATGCGATCCGTCGTTCGCCGTATCCGTGGCGATGTCGGTCCACGTCGAGCCGCCATCCGTGGAGTAGCTGAGCGTGGCGTAGAAGAACTCGCCCGTCCACGTCCACGTGATGTTGTTCGCGTCGCCGATGCCCCACTCCTCACCGCCGTTCGGGGCCGTGAGCGTCACCGTCGGACCAGGCGGCGGACTGACGATGACCGTCCCTGTGACCGTGTGCGGAGCCGAGCCGTAGTCGTCACCGACGAGCGTGTAGCCGACCTCCATGTCGCCGACGAATGCGGGACCGATCGTCACGTTGATCGTCGCCGTCGCACTCTCCGCCGGGTAGATGACATTCGAGTAGCTTCCGGTCCAGTCGATGTCCGCACCCATACCCGTCGTCCCGTCCCACGTGAGCGTGCGACTCGAAACGACGAAGTCCGTGCAGCTGTTGACGGTCACGCCGAACGGGAAGTCGAGAGCGATCGCCTCGATCCACTCGTTGTCGCCGCTGCCGTTGTAGGCGGAGAAAATGAAGTCCATCGTCGTGCCGGGCGCGTACTCGTTCGGGGTCGACGTCACCGTCGATCCCGTGAGGTTGCGCGCCATGCCCGCATCGACGACGTCGATCTGGTAGTCGAGAACGCTCAGGGCCTCGCCCACGTTGCTGACGTAGAGCGTCCGCGTCGTGGACTCATCGGGCTCCAGCGTGACCTCGAACGAGGTCGGCGAGACGTCGATGTCCGGCGTGTAGGTCGGACCGACAGTCGCCGTGCCGAAATACGTGAGCGTATTGAATGACGTCACGGTGAGGACGAGATCGTCGCCCTCCGTCAGCGCAGTGCCGATCGGGATCGTTGCGTCGCCGGAGCCGTCCGTGAACGCCGAGCCGTAGAGCACGCCGTCGTAGTAGAGCGCGCAGAGCGCACCCTCAACACCGGCCACGGTCACGTCGTAGCTCGTCGCCGCCGAATCGATCGAACCGTCGTGCGAGACGCTGATCGATGAAGGCGTGTCCGTACGAACGCGGAGCGACGGGTCACCGAAGATGTGCCATGTGAGGAACATGTTGGCGCCGTCGGTGCCCGACTCGTCCATCATCTGACAGCTGCCGTTGTAGCAGAGACCACCGTACGTCAGCTTTTCCTCGGCTATCAGCAGGTCGACCACCTCGTCCTGCGCCTGCATCGGCGGGTTCCAGGACTGGTTGATCGATGACATGTAGGCGCCGATAGCACCGGTCGGCTCGCCGCCGTTCGTGGCGCGGAGCCATGCCTCGCCGAAGCACGTGTAGCTGACGAAATTGCCGTTGACGCACGCAACACTGATGATGAACGGAAGCATGTTGTCGTTGGTGAGCGCGTTGATGTGCGTGTTCGAGAATCCGGACGAACCCCAGCTCGTCGTCGAACCGTGGCCCGTGTAGTTGATGATGCTGCGACCGTCGTTGAGAGCGGACGTCACCATCGCAGCGGTTCCGCTCGGGTCGTAGACCTGACCGACCTCGGTGTATGTGAAGCCCAGCAGGTCGGTGCGCATGTTGTCCATGTGGACATTGTCGTACTCGCCGTCGTCGCTCGGGCTCTGGTTCGAGCCGACACCGAGACCCTTGT
>CAZRAD010000057.1:0-14744 GCA_964597945.1 uncultured bacterium | reverse complement strand
ACCGGCACACAGAGTCCGAACAGCACCGCGACCGCAACGGCCACGCGCACCCCAGAGAGATTCAACATTGGCTCCTCCTGTCCATCACCAGCGCCCACGCGCCCTCCATCCGATGGGACGCACAGTAGATGCGACCCGTCTCACATGTCAAGGACAATGGCCCGCCCTCTCCCGTGACGCGGACGCGCGCTCGATCGCGCCGTCACGACGTGACGGGTTCACGGGCCGGCTGAGTGATCCACTGGGGTCGAACGATGGTCAGATTGGTCGTGCCGCGCGGAGGCTCGCAAGCAGTTCGACGGGGATGTCGAGCTCCCCCACCTCGATCTGGGGCTTGTTGGAGCCGTGGAAATCGGTGCCGCCGGTTGCAAGCACGCCGCGTTCACGCGCGATGGCGGCGTAGTGCGCGATGAGTTCGTCCCGCTCCTCGGGTGTGATGAGCGGCCCGGTCTTGTCGTGGAAGGGGCGGTTCTTGTCGTAGGTGTAGTAGACCTCGATGCCGCAGACGCCCGCGTCCAGACAGTGGCCGATGGCCACATCGACATCCGGGTCGATGAGTTCGGTGTGTTTCGTAAAGACCGCGTTGTAGGCGCCGGGGTGCGCGATGGATGAGACGCCGCCCGCGCGCTCGATGAGGTCGACCGTTGCCTCGAGCGTCAGACTGAAATCCCGTGACACGTGCCAGTCGCCGCCGAACGATGTGTTGTCGAAGAAGACCTCGGCGCGAAGATCCGGGTAGTGCGCCCGAAGCGTCTTCCAGATGTGGGGTCGCCGCACGGTGTCGCCCGCAGCGTGTGCCAGAACCTCCCCGCTTTCGATCTCGTATCCGTTCTGCGCGAGGACGGCCAGCTGCTTGAACAGCTTGTCGTTCTTCGCCTTCTGCAGCAGATCGAGCGCCTCGACGAGTTCCGGATGCTCCGGGTCGATGAAGTACCCGAGGATGTCGACCTCGACGAGATGCCTCGCCGGATCGTGCGCGATGCCGATCTCAACACCCGGGATGACCTCGATGCCGGCGTCGGCGCCCGCTGCGAGTGCCTCGCGAACACCTCCGATCGTGTCGTGGTCGGTGATGGCGATCGCCGTGAGCCCTCGTTCGACGGCGCGCCCGACGAGTTCGCCCGGGCTGAGCGTTCCGTCGGAGGCGGTTGTGTGAAGATGGAGGTCGATGGCGCGGTTCACGTGTCTAGACCTCGATCCCGAAGAGGCCCTTGAACGCGAACCCGATGGCGACCGACGCGATGAAGAAGATCCAGAGCCAGTGGAAGGTGATGCCGAAGAGGAGTCCCTGCTTCTCACCGTAGCGCACCTCCACGCTCCTCACGACGGAGTCCCGCTCAACCGGCGGCTCCGCCGGGTAGAGGAACGCACTCCAGGTCCCGGCGCGCGGCTTGAGCGACGCGAAGCGCACCGTCCCGAGGTCCTCCCCCGCGACGATGGTCTTGTCGATCCGACCGGTCGGCGTGACGATGCCGATGCTTCTGGTCCCGCAGCGGTCGACGCGGAGCTTCCATTCGATCTCACCGGTGGCGTTCATCCGGAGAGCCGGCGACACGATCGTGATGCCGTCTGGTGCCTCAAGCGCGACGTCCGCCTCGGTCGCGCGGACTCCCTCCGCGAGCGCGATCGTCACAACGACTGTCTCGCCCGGCCTGACCGGCTCGTGCGCATAGCGGATGCCGAGCTGCACCATGATGAAGAGCACGGGGACGAGCAGGAACACGATCGGTCGCAGCGAGTGCCGCAGGTACTGGATGTTGTACCGCACGACGTTTCCGATGGCGCGGAACATGACGACCGGGGAGTTGCGGAACAGCCACATCTCCATGATGTAGGCCTTGAGCTTGTCCTTGGTCGCCGCGATCATCTTCTGGTTCGAGGTCTTCCCGAAGATGAACAGCATGACGACACCCGTCACAGCCGAGACGAGCAGCAGCCCGATGATCGGGTGCAGCCCCGCGAACGGTGCGAGCAGGATGTCGAAGCCCCGTGTGATCGCCTTCAGTACCGGCCACATGTGTGAGTCGCTCCAGTGCTGCTGGAATCCTGACTACGAGATGTATCCCGGGTTACACCTCTTCGCTTCGCTACGAGATGTAACCGAGGCCCTTCAGCTTCTCTTTGATGTCCTCGTCCGAGTCCGACTCCTCAAGCTGCGAGATCTCCTTCTCAAGCGCGTGGACGACGAACTCCTCGACCGACGAATACCCGGCCATCTCGGAGTACTTTTTGATCTTCTCCAGAAGCTCCTTGCCGATCTTGACACTGCCTCCACCACCGAACATCGCTTCCTCCTTGGAACCCCTGCCTCGCGTTCCGTCGCAATCCGGCGAACCGTGCGCTACTTGAAGACCGACCGCCCGATCATCCAGCTCCGCTTCTCGATGCCGAACTCGGCGAGCATCGTCGGCGCCAGATCGTAGAGCGACGGCGCCTCATGCATGATCGGCCTGTTCGCGAAGAGCACTCCGGGCACGTGATGGTAGTCGGCGCAGTGATCACCGGACCACTTCTTCGTGTTGTCCGTGAGTATCTCCGCGGGGACCTGTCCGCCCGCTGTCTGATCCGACCCCCTGTAGCCGCGGCCGTACCCGACAACGATATCCGGGGCGCTCGCAGCGTATGGGCCATGATAGACCTCCACAGCCTTATATGCCTTGATGACCACGCGACTCCCGTTCTTCGGATCGCGAATCACCTCGAGCTTCGATGCGATCTCATCGACGAGCGACTGCGTCTCCTCACCAGGTGAAACGATGCCCTGCGCCTCGCGGCCGCGCTGATTCACGTACAACCCGTTGATCCCCATCCCGAATGCGCGCGTCCGACTCCAGTCGACACCAAGAAGCCACTCGACCCGGCTCGGATCCACACCATCCTTGAGAACCAGATAGCCCTCGTCGTAGAGCCAGCGGTTCAGGTGGAACTCGCGATACCACGGCGCGAAACCGTGATCAGACAGCACGATGAGCGTCGTGCTGTCGTCCAGCTGCTCGAGAATGTCCGCGAGGATGCCGTCGAACTTCACGTAGAGGTTCGTGAGGAAATCGGCGAACTCGGCGTCCTCCATCGGATCGTACGCCGGATGTCCGGGGTCCATGCACCGCCACATCGCGTGCGACGACTGGTCGAGCGACCCGAAGTAGAAATACAGGAGTCCCTCGTCGAACCCGTCGAACTCGTGCCAGAACGCGCGGAGGCGCTCATCGAAGACGATGCCAGACTGCTGCGTGAACTCCTCGTTTCCGAACACTCCGCACTCGAGAGCCTTGGTGTCCTCCGGCATGTTCTGCGTATAGAAGTAGCCGAGTGCATCAACAAGTTCCTTCCCGTACTCCGGTGGATCGGTGATCGGGAGGATCTGATTGGCCGGGTTGATCTGAACCGGCGTGACGTAGAGTTCGAACTCCGGATGCGCCTCCTTGAGCAGGAACCGCGCGATGCCGCTGACCGTTACCGCCATCGGCACCATCTCGAAATCGACCTCGACCCAGTCGCTGAACTCGCCCTCGGTCAGGATGACCTCCTGATCGCCGAGAACGACCTTGGCGACGGGATTGTCCGGGTCCACGTAGACCATGAAGTCCACGGACACCTTCCTGTCGCTGTACGGCGTCGCGACACCCGTCCGCTCATCGATGCGCTCGTAGTCCTTGAAGTCGTTCGGCGGCCCGTAGAGCTTCGCGTTGACCGCACCGTCGACGACGCGAACCGGATAGACGTAGCCGCCGGAGATGTCGTCGGAGCCGGGCCACGGATCGGTCGTGTAGAAGGAGAATGTCCCGTACGTTCCGAGGATGTCGGGCGTTCCCATTCCAGAGACGCTTCTCGTCGTCCCCGTCTCGCTGGGGACCGGCGGGAAGTTCGCGGGCATCTTGAAGATGGTGCACGGCACGCCGGCCGCCTCAAGCACCTGCCAGAAGGCGATGCCGCGGCGGAGATTCAGTGTGCCGCCGCCGGCGAGTGGGAAGACGTAGTCCGTGAACGGGACCGCGAGCCGGTTCTGCACGGGGATGAACCCGAGGACCTTCGCCTTCTCCGGTGCGTTCTCCACCTGCGAGGTCGAGAGATACGGCATGTACGTTTCGCGATCGACGTGGACGAAGTCGTAGATGCCGTGTCCGCCGGGGTCGGCGCCCGTGATGAAGTTCGACCACGCCACAGGGCTCTGCGGCGGTATGCTCGACAGCAGCGCGCTCGAGCCACCCCCGTCAGCCAGGCGTTTGAAGGTGGGAAGTCTGCCCTCGTCGAGAAGCCTGCGAGTGAGCAGATAGTCCATCCCGTCGATACCGACGACGAGCACCTTCTTCTCGCCCGAATCGACCGCATCGCGCATTCCGGGTGTCAGTTCGACGTAGCCCAGCGATGCGAGCGCCTCTCTGTCCTGCGCCGCAAGACCCGTGTCCTCCGGCGCATCCGCGCTGCAGCCGGTGAGCCAGCATGCGCCGGCGGCGAACACTGCCAGCATGAGTATCGGTATCGTCTTACGCATCATCTGTACCTCCCCCGTCATCCGCGCCGCCCTCACTGTTCGCTCCCGCGCGACGGAAGATCGAACGGCCCTGCATGTATCGCGGCACCTTCACCCCGAAGAGCTCGAGAATGGAGGGCCCGATATCGATGAGTCCCGGCTTCTCCGTCTCGACCTTTCGGTTCGAGAACAGCACACCCGG
Source organism: uncultured bacterium (assembly GCA_964597945.1). Taxonomy (GTDB): domain Bacteria; phylum Joyebacterota; class Joyebacteria; order Joyebacterales; family Joyebacteraceae; genus JAPEKQ01. The sequence continues at coordinate 10,071 of CAZRAD010000057.1, read as the reverse complement.
GACGAGCTTGTAGTCGATGCAGTGGTCACCGCTCCACGACTTCACGTTGTCCTCGATGACCGACGTACTCGCCTTGCCGACGGCGCCGTCCCACGAGGCGCGGTACCCAACGTTGTAACCGATGAGAAGGTCGGGAGCGTTCGCCGCGTACGGACCGCTCATCATCTCGGTCGTGTCGTAGACCGATGTGATCGCGGTCGTCCCCGTATCCGGATCCTTCATCCCGACGAGCTTCTCCCGGATCTCGCGCTTCACCGCGGCGTACTCGTCCTTCGAGAGCACACCCTGTGACTCGCGCCCTTTTCGGTTCAGGTAGATGCCCGAGAGCCCGAGCTGATACGCGCGGGTCCTCGACCAGTCGACGTTCTCGAGATACTCCCCGATGGCGCTCTCGCCGCCCTCGGTCCCGGCACAGTAACCACCGAGACTGCACGTCTCATCGCCGTGTCCGGCCTCCTGCGAATCAGTGCCCTTCGGCGCCATGTACCCGTTCTCGAGGAACCACGTGTTGAGGTTCACACCGCGCTTGAACTGCTTGAAGCCGTGATCGGAGATAACGAGCAGGAGCGTCTTCTCATCGACGTGCTCCATCGTGCGCTCGAGCAGTCCGTCCATCCGGACGTAGAGGTCCTCGATGGCGCGGGCGTGCTTCTCGGTGTCCTTGTCACGATTGGACGGATTGTCGGGATCGAGATAGCGCATGAACATGTGCTGGATGCGGTCGGTCGCATCGAAGACGCACACCGTCACGCCGTCCTTGTTCTTTCTGAGCGAGTTCATGAACATCGCTTCCCGCTCATCATTGATCAGCCACGTCTGCTCGAGGAACGCCTGCTCGTCGATCATCCGTTCGTTCAACGCCCACGTGTCCTCGGCAAGACCGAGCGTCGCGTAAGGGCCCTGGAGCTTCGCGAGGTACTGCGAGAACATCGACGGATACGAGATCGGCATCGCCGGGCTGGACGGGTCGAGGTTGATCGGCGTGACGTAGAGCTCGAACTCCGGTGAGATCGAGTTGATGTAGACGCGCACGATGCCCTTCACCTTGACGCCGAGACCCGCGTTGAATTCGACCGTTATCCAGTCCGAGTACTCGCGGAGGCCCAGCTCGAACTCCGTATCGCCGAATGTGAACGACGCGCGCTCCGCAGACTCATCAAGCTCCGCAAGCCACGGCACCGTCATCTCAGCATTGTCTTCGACGAAAGGGCTCGGCGGCCCCGGCAGCTCGCCGATGACCGTGTTCCCCTGCCGCTCGACCTGGAGCAGCGTTCCGCCCGTATAGCTGCCGGCGCGCTCCGAGTCGGTCGTGAACATCGTGAAGCTGCCCTGCGTGCCGCGAAGGTCCGGGACACACATGGCCGAGAGCTGCACGCCGTTCGCGATCTTCTCCGGCGGGAACGTGATGGGAACGCGGATGATGTGACACGGGACGTAGCAGTCGTCGAGCACCGACCAGAACGGACGGCTCTTTCGCATCAGGCGGATCGACGGCTTGCCGATCGGGATGCGGTAGCGGCCGAGCTTGAGCGTCTTCTCCGGATTCGAGATGCGGGTCGAACTGAGGATCGGCAGATACGACCGCACGTCGCGGTCGAGGAAGTCGAAGATATTGTGACGCGAGGCGTCGACGCCGGTGGCGAAGGTCGACCAGGCGACCGGCGACATCGATGGGCACGCCGTCTGGAGCGGCGTGAACGTCCCGTCGCCGGCGAGCTTTGAGAAATTCGGGAGCTTGCCCTCATCCATGAACCGCTTCGCGAGCACCGGGTCGAGTCCGTCGAGACCGAGCACGATGGCACGCTTGATCTCGCTCTTCCCCTTGACCCTGCGAACACGGATGGCGCGGACGATCGCGCGGAACGGCCACGAGATGAGCGAACCGAGCGCGAGGAAGACGGTCACGAACACGATGCCAAGCGACCCCACGACGGCGAATCCCGCACCGGGACCGACGTAGGCGTGCGCACTCGCGGGATACGCGAGAGCCGCGGCGAGCGCGGCCAGTGCGACGAGCGTGCGTGTTCTGGACGTGGACATGCCCCTCCCTCTGGATCATCGGGTCTGACCATCCATAGTAGCCACATCCCGCGGGCGATTCAAGTACTGACCCGCTGGGAGGATGGGGGCTTCCCCGCGCGTCCGGGCTCCCCTATACTCAGATGGTCCCCGCATGCTGGGGATTCCGGGAAACACACGAATCCGTGCACGAATCGAGCCTGAGGATGTCTCATGACGGGCACCGTTTTCAACGTCCAGCGGTACTCGGTCCATGACGGGCCGGGCATCCGCACGACCGCCTTCCTCAAGGGCTGCCCTCTCGCATGCTCCTGGTGCCACAATCCGGAGGGTATCGAGCCCTCACGCGAGATCCTCGTGCTCGCCGACCGCTGCGTCGGCTGCCTCGCTTGCGTTGAGGCCTGTCCGCAGCCGGCGGTCGACCGTCCGGACGGAAAGCCCTGGACGAACCGGGCGATCTGCCGGATCTGCGGCCGCTGCGTCGCGGCCTGCGCCCGTGGCGCGCGGAAGCTCGTCGGCCGCGAGGTGACGGTCGAAGGGCTTGCGCAGGAACTCGAACGCGACCGTCCATTCTATGAGGAATCCGGAGGCGGGGTCACCCTGTCGGGTGGCGAGCCGCTGATGCAGGCCGACTTCGCACTCGCCGTGCTCGAGCTATGCCGGGAGCGTGGTCTCCACACGGCACTCGATACGAGCGGCGCGGCGCCCACCGATGTCGTGGTTCGGGCGGCCGCTCTCTCCGACCTGGTCCTCTTCGACCTCAAGCAGCTGGATCCCGATGAGCACCGGAGCGCCGTCGGCGCCGAGCTCGGACCGATACTTGAGAACCTCCGGGCCATGGACGACGTCGGGGTGGAGACCTGGATCAGGTTCCCGCTCATCCCAGGAGCAACGGACTCTCGCGAGAACGTGACCGCCCTCGCCGATACCGTGCTCTCGCTCACGAATACGAGACGAATCCACGTTCTCCCCTTCCACCGGACCGCGGCCGACAAGTATGCTCGACTGGAGCGTTCGTGGCGCCACGATGGTCTCGCGGATGCATCGGAAGGAAAGGCCGCCCGTGCCGTGGAGTATCTGCTGACACGTGGGCTTGATGCAAGGCTCGGAGGGTAGAATCGATGAACGAGAGAGTCCGGAGACTCCGCCGAGCGTCGCTCGCGGCGAGACCGACGATCTCCGCCGAGCGCGCGGAGCTTCTCACAAACTTCTACCGCGTCACGCTCGGCAGGTTCCCGACACCGCTTCTCCGCGCGATGGCGTTCCGTCACATCTGCGAGTACAAGACGATCTACATCGGCGATGACGAACTCATCGTCGGTGAGCGCGGTCCCAGACCGGCGGCCGTCCCGACCTATCCCGAACTCACCTGCCACAGCGCATCCGACCTAGAGATCCTCGACTCGCGTGAGAAGACGAGCTACGCCGTCGCGCGGGAGACGATCGAGACATACGAGAGCGACATCATCCCCTACTGGAGCGGCAGAAGCCTCCGCGACCGGCTCTTCGAACTCCTCCCCGCTGAGTGGCACGCCACCTACGGCGCGGGCATCTTCACGGAGTTCATGGAGCAGCGCGCGCCCGGCCACACCGTCGCGGACGGGAAGCTCTACACGACGGGCATGCTTGACATGAAGCGGCGCATCGCGGCGCGACTCGATGCTCTGGACGCTGAGGCCGCCGTCGGGACGCGCCCGGAGACCGAGCACAGGCGCGCGCAGCTCGCGGCGATGGATATCGCCGCCGACGCCGTCATCCTCTTCGCGCAGCGTCATGCGGAGCTTGCCGCGAAGATGGCGGAGGATGAACGCGACCCGGCCCGCCGGGCGGAGCTCGAAGGGATCGAAGCGGTCTGCCGGCGTGTACCCGCGTACGCACCGACCACGTTCCATGAGGCGCTCCAAACATATTGGTTCGCCCACCTCGCCGTCGTCACCGAGCTCAACGGATGGGACGCCTTCAGCCCCGGTCACCTCGACCAGCACCTCTGGCCGTTCTACGAACGCGAGATCGCAGCCGGCACGCTCACACGTGAGCGCGCGAAGGAATTGCTCGAGTGCTTCTTCGTCAAGTTCAACAATCATCCGGCTCCGCCGAAGGTCGGCGTCACGGCGGCCGAGAGCGGCACGTATACCGACTTCGCCAACATCAACCTCGCGGGGCTTCTGCGCGACGGGACCGACGGGTCGAACGAACTCTCGTTCCTGCTGCTCGAGGTCATCGATGAGATGCACATGCTCCAGCCGAGCCAGAACGTGCAGATCTCGGCGAGGACGCCGGACCGTTTCCTCACGGAAGCCGTCCGCGTCATACGAAAGGGATACGGCTATCCGTCGGTGTTCAACGCGGACCGGGTGGTCGATGAGCTCGTCCGACAGGGCAAGACGATCGAGGACGCCCGCGAGGGTGGGACGAGCGGCTGTGTGGAGGCGGGCGCCTTCGGCAAGGAGGCGTATATCCTCACGGGCTACTTCAACCTGCCGAAGGTGCTTGAGATCACGCTCAACGACGGAGTGGATCCGCGGACAGGTACGCGGCTCGGACCGGCGACGGGCGACCCACGGACCTTCAAGGACTTCGATGCGCTCTTCGTCGCCTTCGAGACGCAGATGCAGCACTTCCTCGAGATCAAGCTCCGCGGGAACGACATCATCGAGCGGTTCTACGCGGAACATATGCCGGCGCCGTATCTCTCGCTCATCACGGACGACTGCATCGAGAACGGACGCGACTATAATGAGGGCGGCGCGCGCTACAACACCTCGTACATCCAGGGCGTCGGGATCGGGACCATCACCGACAGCCTCGCGGCGCTCCGGCGGTATGCGTTCGATGGCGGCGACGCTCCCCGGCCCTGCCCGATGGACCGGCTCCTCACGGCTCTCGCGAGCGACTTCGCGAGCGACCCGGAGCTCCGGGAACTCGTCATCAACCGGGCACCGAAGTGGGGCAACGACGACGACGAGGCCGACGAACTCATGCGGCGCGTGTTCGACGCCTACTTCCAGGCGGTCGACGGACGGCCGAACCAGCGTGGCGGCACATACCACATCGACATGCTCCCGACGACGTGTCACATCTACTTCGGTTCGGTCACCGGGGCGACGCCGGATGGACGCACGGCCGGCACACCGCTCTCCGAGGGCATCTCCCCCGTCCAGGGAGCCGATCGGCTCGGACCGACCGCGGTCCTTCGGTCCGCCGCGAAGATGGACCACAAGAGGACGGGCGGCACGCTCCTCAACATGAAGTTTTCGCCGGACGCGCTCTCGGAGAACCGCGACCTCGACAACCTCACGAGCCTCATCCGGACCTACTTCAAGCTCGGCGGTCATCACATCCAGTTCAACGTCGTCAGCACAGAGACGCTCCGCGATGCGCAGCTCCACCCTGAGACGCACCGCGATCTCATCGTGAGGGTCGCCGGATACAGCGACTACTTCTGTGATCTCTCGCGCGACCTCCAGGACGAGATCATCTCGCGCACGGAACAGGCTCCCGCCTGATGCCCACGACCGAACACGCCCGCGACCAGCGCTCCCTCGTCATCTCGGAATCGCTGCTGCTTCTCACCGCGGCGATCTGGGGGTTCGCGTTCGTCTTCCAGCGCACGGCCATGGACCACATCGGTCCGTTCACGTTCAACGCGCTCCGCTTCGCCATCGGCGCTCTCGTGATGCTCGGGATCGTAACGGTGCGTGACGCCCGCGCGCGCGCCCGCGTCGACGCGGTGACCGACAGCTCGCTCGCGGCGGACGGCGTGCGGGTCGTCGAGCGCGAGCGCTGGTCACGACGGACACTGCTCTGGGGGCTGGCGGCGGGGGTGCTCATCTTCGGCGGCGCAACGCTTCAGCAGGTGGGGCTCGTATACACGACGGCGGGCAAGGCCGGGTTCATCACGGGCCTCTACATCGTCTTCGTGCCGCTCCTCGGCACCTTCTGGCGCCAGCGCCCCGGACACGGCGTCTGGTTCGGTGCCCTGCTTGCCGTCGTCGGGCTCTTCCTTCTCAGCGTCACCGAGCAGTTTACCATCGGCCTTGGCGACACGCTGGTTCTCATCGGCGCGCTCTTCTGGGCCGGACACGTCATCTACGCCGCATGGGTCACGCAGAGAATGAGCGTCTCGAGACTCGCGTGCATCCAGTTCGCGACCTGCTCGCTCCTGAGCTTCGCCGTCGCGCTTGCACTCGAGGAGTTCGACACCGCCGACATCTGGAAGGCCGGCATCTCGATCCTCTACGGCGGATTCGTCTCGGTCGGCATCGCCTATACGCTCCAACTCGTTGGACAACGAGGAACGCCCCCCGCCCATGCCGCCATCATCATGGGTCAGGAGGCCGTATTCGCCGCGATCGGCGGCTGGATGTTCCTCTCGGAGTTTCTCTCCACGCGCGCCCTCGTCGGGTGCGCGCTCATGCTCGGCGGCGCTATCATCGCGCAGCTCGGAGCGCGAGGCAGGCGCTAGGGCCGGTGCGTGGCGCTGATGCCAACGGTGCGGCGACTGCGGGGCGAGGCACGTCCCGGCTACTTCCTCCCCTCGCTCGCGATGCGAGGACTGTTCCCGTCGCCGGCCACCCTCGCAAGATGCGCCTTCCGCTGCTCTGTCTGCAGGAACTCACGGTAGGTGGCGGAGCGCTCCACGAGCTCGTCGTGGCACCCGTGATCGGTCAGACGCCCGTCATCGAACACGAGGATCGTATCGGCGCGGCGAATGGTCGCGAGACGGTGCGACACGACGAACGTGATCCGGTTCTCCATCTCACTGTCCAGCCGGGACCAGAAGCGGTCCTCGTTCCGCGCGTCGAGCGCGGCCGTGCAGTCGTCGAGGAGGAGCACCTGCGGCTTGCCCGCGAGCGCGCGTGCGATGGCGATCCGCTGCTTCTGGCCACCGGACACCAGTGAGCCCTTCTGTCCGACCACCGTCTTGACACCGGCCGGCAGCGTCTTCAGGTCGTCGGCCATCTGGGCGATCCCGAGACAGTTCTCGGCCCACGCGGCGTCCTTGCTCTCACCGTCGCCGCCTGGACGACTCCCGTCCCCCTCCGCCCCGAACCCCGCGGGCGCGGTTCGGCCGAAGAGCACGTTCTCCTGAATCGACTTCGAGAAGAGCATCGCCTCCTGCGGGACGTACCCGATGAGCCTGCGGTACGATTCCCAGTCGCTCTCGGAGAGCGGCTCGCCGTTGATCAGAATGCTGCCGTCCTGGGCGCTGATGATCCCGGCGATGAGCTTGAGAACGGTCGACTTGCCGCAGGCCACCGGCCCGACGAGCGCCACACGCTGTCCGGCCGGGATGGTGAAGCTCACGTCGGCGACGTTGCACCGCGACCCATCGTACGAGAACGTCACGCCCTCGAACGCGATCTCCTCGATGCCGTCGAACGGCCGCCCGATCGGCCGTGGCTCGGTGATCGGGAAGCCGCGTATCTCCTCCACGCGGTCGATCGACACGAACGCCTGCTGCGCCGTCATGAACAGGAACGGGATATCCATCATCGGATGCGTCAGCATGTCCAGGTAGACATAGAACGCGAACAGCGTACCGATGGAGAGGTCGCCTGAGATGACGAGGAACCCGCCGTAGCTGATGACGACCATCTGGCCGAGACGGGCCGCAAACTCGTCGAGCGACCAGAGAATCGTCTGGAGTTTGACCAACCCATACAGGACCTCGACCCGCTCACGGAGGATGCCGGCGAGCCTGCTCTCCTGCGCGCCCTCAGCGCTGAACGCCTTGACGATGCGGATGCCGGTGAACGCCGACTCCAGCAGGTTGTTGGTCTTTGAGACGGACTTCTGCGACTCCTCCATATAGAAGCGCATCTTGTGGCGGAGCCGATAGAACACCCACATCATGATGGGAAGCGGGATCACGGCGAGCGCCGTCAGCTTCCAGCTCATGATGATCATGGCGCCGAGACAGAACACGAGCTTCGAGCTCGACTCGAGGGCGCGGAAGATGCCCGAGCAACTGAACCACGCCACCTTCGGAAACTCGGCGATGTCGTCGGTCAACCGTGTGACGACGTCCCCGGTCCGGAACGTGTTGTTGAAGTGGTAGTCCTTCGACATCAGGCGTCCGAAAACGTCGTCGCGGATGTCGCGCTCGAGCCGTGCGTTGACCATGGCCCGCGCCGCCGGGTAGAGACGCGAGATGAAGTGAGCGAACGCGATCGCCCCGAGGATGAGCATCACGGTCCGGATGCCCTCCGCTTCCCCTCCCGCCTCGAACATGCCGGACACCTGGTCGATGACCCAGCGGAAGACGAGCGGATAGGCAACGGCTACCGACGTCGACAGAAACGTGAAGAAGAGCATGAACACCAGGACGTACCTGTGCGGTCGCCAGTACCGCCAGATCCACCGGACGTGCTCCTTGAAGGAGAGCTTGGGCGCGTCGCGTTCTGTCGTCTTGTTCGTCTCTTCCATCTCTCGTCTCTGTGTCTGTCCGCGTGTGTCGTTCGGCCGCGGCGGGCGCGGCTCCCTGCTACTCCACTACGTGTGATGCGAACTGAAGATCGAACAGGTCGCGGTAGACGCCGCCCTGCTGATAGAGCTCCTGATGCGAACCCTCCTCGACCAGCCTCCCCTCGTGCAGCACGAGGATGCGGTCGACCTTCGTGATGGTCGCCAACCGGTGCGCGACGATGATCGACGTCCGTCCCTCGAGCAGGTGGTCGAGCGCGTCCTGAAGCCTCTGCTCGGTCACCGGGTCGACCGAAGAGGTCGCCTCGTCGAGAATGAGGATATCCGGATCATCCACGATGGCGCGCGCGAAGCAGAGCAGCTGTCGCTCGCCCATTGACAGATTCCCGCCGCCCTCGGAGAGCTCGGTGTCGTATCCACGCGGCAGCCGCTCGACCATCGTCGTCGCCTGCACGGTCGAGAGCGCGCGGTCGATCGCCTCCTTCGGAATATCCTCCCTGAGCACGCGCAGGTTGTCCTCGAGCGTACCCGGGAACAGATGGATGTCCTGCAGGACAAGACCGATACGGCGGCGCCACTCCCGCTGCTGATAGCGGCGGATGTCGATGCCGTCCATGGCTATCCGTCCGTCCGTCGGCTCGTAGTATCTCAGCAGGGCGCTTGTCACGGAGGTCTTGCCGCCACCCGAGAGACCGACGAGCGCGATCTTCTCGCCCCGGCGGATGCTGAAGCTCATCCCGTCGAGCGCCCGGGCCCCTCCGTCATATGTCAGTCCCACACTCTCGAAGGTGATCTCGTTCCACTCCCGCGGTATATCGGCGGTCGCGTCCGGATCGTCTGGCGTTCTCGACGGTGTGTCGAGGATGCCGAAGACGCGGTCCGCCGAGGCGAACGCGCGCTGGATGAAATCGAGCTGCTCGCTGAACATCACCAGCGGCCAGAACAAGCGTCGCGTGTACTCGATGAACATCACGAGCGTTCCGACCGTCATCGCCACGCCGAACAGGTGCCGCGCCCCGACGTAGATGATCACCATCACCGCGATGATCTCGAACGACGTGAAGAACCCCCAGAACGCGTATTCGCGGAAGAATACACGGACCTCCTTGGAGTACTTGTGTGCGTTGCGGCGCGCGAGATCCATCTGCGCCATCTCGGTGTACCCGAAGATCTGGAGGATCGGGATGCCCTGCACGTACTCAGCGAGGAACCCGGAGATACGGGCGTAGAGCCTCCGGATCGTCCCGAACGCCCGCCGGATGTACTTCAGGAAGAAGTAGGTCGAGAACACCACCGGGCTCATGATGACGATGATGGTCAGCGTCACCCGCGCGTTCGCGGCGATCATCACCGCCAGCGTGCCGCCGAGAAGCACGACGTTTCGCAGAAGCGCGAGCGCGACGTCGGAGAAGAGCGCCCGGAGCCGCTCGACGTCGCTCTCGACCCGCGCCATCAGCTTGCCGGGCGGGTTCTGGTCGAAGTACGCCATCGAGAGCTGCATCAGATGCGAGAAGAGCTGCAGTCTCAGTTCGGTGATGATGGAGAGTCCGATGCGCGCGACGATGACGACCTGGACGTACGCGGCCGCCATACCGAGGGCGAAGAGCCCGGCGTAGGCGATGCCTC
>CAZRAD010000056.1:10245-15108 GCA_964597945.1 uncultured bacterium | reverse complement strand
ACCACCACGGGCAGTGGATGGTCGAGCACTACCGGATGGTCGTCGAGAAGGCGGCTGAGTACGGCATCATGCTCGACGTTCACGAGCCGATCAAGCCGACCGGCATCCGCAGAACGTGGCCGAACATGATGACGCGCGAGGGCGTGCGGGGCATGGAGTACAACGCGTGGAGCGAGGGCAACCCGCCCGAGCACACGACCATCCTGCCGTTCACACGGATGCTCGCCGGACCGCTCGACTACACGCCCGGCATCTTCGACGTGATGTTCAACGACTACAAGCCGAACAACCGGGTCTACACCACCATCGCCAAACAGCTGGCGCTCTTCGTGGTCCTCTACAGCCCGGTCCAGATGGCGGCCGACCTCATCGAGAACTACGAGGACCACCCGATGTTCCGGTTCATCCGGCTGGTGCCGTGCGACTGGGACGAGACGCGCGTCATCGACGGCGCCATCGGCGACCACGTGACGATCGCGCGCCGCCAGGGCATGAACTGGTACGTCGGCAGCATCACCGACGAGAACGCTCGCACCGTCGAGGTCGCGCTCGACTTCCTGGGTGAGGACCGTCCGTACAGCGTGACTATCTACCGCGACGCGCCCACGGCGCACTGGGAGACCAACCCGACCGCGTACGAGATCATCGGTGAGAGCATGTCGCCGGGCGACACGCTGACGCTTGAACTCGCTCCCGGCGGGGGAGCGGCGGTGACGCTTTCGCCGCACAAATACTGATCTCGGGAGACCTCGTTCGGACCGGTTTCGGAGCCCCCGAAACGGCCCTCACGAGCGTCGTTTACTGACCCCCAAAATGCCCCATTCTGCCTTGCAGATAGGCGTTCTCCTCTATATAATGACGGCGAAGGCGGAGCCGTCTTCGCGGCGGTTCAGTCTATCCGTGTGAGACATATCGAAAACACTCTGTGTACCGACCCGGCGCCGATGTCGGGCGCGCAAACGGGAGGCAGCTCATGAAGTTCTCCATTGCCCGAGGGGATCTCGACAAGGCGATCCAGAGGGTGCTGGCGGTCGTGTCACCCAAGACAACACTTCCCGTTCTCGCCAACCTGTTGCTGACGGCTGACGAGAAGGCGAAGACGATCTCGTTGACGGCCACGGATCTCGACATGACCGTGACCACGGCGACCGCGGCGGAGGTGGAGGCCGGCGGCGGCATCACGCTTCCCGCGAAGCGGTTCGCCGAGATCGTGCGCGCGCTTGGTGACGCCGACGTGAGCGTCTCGGTCGACGGTGAGGAGATCTCGATCCGTTCGGGCAAGAGCAATTTCCGCATCGTCGGCATCCCGACCGAGGAGTTCCCGACGCTGCCCAAGAGCGATGCGGCCGACGCCTTCGACATCGATGCCGAGCTGCTCACACGGATGATCGAGAAGGTGAGCTTCTGTGTTTCGAAGGACGAGACAAGGCCGTCCCTCAACGGGGCGTTCTGGGAGTTCAAGGTCGACACGATGAGCATGACGGCGACCGACGGACATCGTCTCGCCACGTTCAGCGTTACCGGTGAGTTCAAGAAGCAGGCGGGCAACGACATGATCGTCCCGCCGAAGGCTCTGTCGCACGCGGTGCGCATCATCGGCGCCGAGGGCGGCGACGGCGTGAAGGTCGCGGCGCACCAGAACCACGTCGCGTTCTTCATCGAGGGCACGACCATCAACTCGCGTCTCCTCGAGGGGCCTTTCCCGAACTACCACCAGGTCATACCGAAGGACAACGACAAGACCCTCCTCGTCGGGCGCGACGACATCACCAACGCCGTACGGCGCGTGGCGGTCCTTTCGGACACACTGACGCACCAGGTGAAGCTGACGCTCGGGAAGAAGAAGCTCGATCTCACCGTGTCGACGCCCGATGTCGGCGAGGCGAAGGAAGAGCTGCCGTGCACGTTCGATTCCGACAAGATGGAGGTCGGGTACAACGCCAACTACCTCCTCGACGTGCTCAAACACCTCGACGGCGACAACGTTCACTTCTCACTCGGGACGGCGGTCGGTGCTGCGGTCGTCAGCTCTGCTGAGCCGGCGGAGGGGGAGGAGCACACGTGTCTCCTCATGCCGCTGAGACTCAACAAGTAGCGGCGTCCGCAGACGGAGGTTCCACAACATCACGCTCAGGGATCTGGGATTCGATCAGTGGTTTGAAGCGCACGCCTCCGATGTCTGTCAGGAGAGCAGCAGCGTCGCCCGGGTCTCCGCGGTCGACCGCGGGTCGTACCTCATACGAAACGAGTCACGCGAGATTCCCGCTGAACTGTCAGGGCGGCTTCGCTATCAGACCGAGAGCACCGTCGACCTGCCGTGTGTCGGAGACTGGGTGACGGTGCAGTATCACAACAACGACACGGCGGCGATTGTCCATCGGGTGTTCCCGCGGAGGACGTTCCTGCGGCGCAAGACGGCGGGCGAGACCGTCGAGTATCAGATGATCGCGGCCAACATCGATGTCGCCTTCATTGTTCAGTCGTGCCACTTCGATTTCAACCCGCGCCGCCTGGACAGATACCTGGTCATGGCGGCCGACGGGCACGTCGAGCCGGTCGTCATGCTGACAAAGACGGATCTCGTGTCTCCAGAAGAGCTGGAGCTGAAAACGGAGACCATCAGGTCCATCACGAAGACGGAACCGATAGCTCTGAGCAACATCACCGGAGTCGGGTTCGATCGGTTCCGAGCGGCGCTCGCATCGGGGATGACATACTGTCTGCTCGGTTCGTCCGGAGTCGGGAAGACGACGCTCATCAACCGTCTCATGGGCGGCGAGGTCTTTGACACCAAGGCCGTCAGCGCAACGGGAGAGGGCACCCACACGACCTCTCGGCGACAGCTCATCGTTCTCGGCCGGGGCGCGATGTTGATCGACACGCCGGGCATGCGGGAACTGGGTGTCGTCGGAGCCGGCGAAGGGATCGACGCGGACTTCGAGGAGCTCGTCCGACTCGCAGAGAGCTGTCAGTTCGCGGACTGCCGGCACGAGCAGGAGCCGGGCTGCGCGATACGGGCCGCGATCGAGAGCGGTGAGCTCTCCGAGGATCGCTTCGCGAGCTACGCGAAGCTCCGCAAGGAGTCCGAGTACAACGAGATGTCGCGCCTGGACAGGCGCAAGAAGGACAAGGCCTTCGGGAAGTCCATCAAGACCTGGAAGAAGCAGCACAAGCGGACGAGGCGCTGAGACACGAGCACGGCGCGTCGCACGCCCGGTCGAAGGACGGTTCGTTCGCTCGATACAAGGAGACGCAGTGCGTGTGGATCAAGACGCTTCGACTTGAGAACTTCAGGAACTATGAGCGTCTTGAACTGGAACTCGAAGACGGGCTGAACTTCTTCCACGGTCCGAACGGCTCCGGCAAGACGAGCGTCCTCGAGGCCGCCTCGTATCTCGCGGTCGCGCGGTCGCTCAAGGGAGCGAGCGACAACGAGGTCATCCGTTGGGGGCAGCAGGGCTTCGGGGTCGGCGCCGACGCGAGGTCGGACGAGAGCTCGATCTCCATCGTCCTGAAGCATGTGCGAGGCGGCGGGAAACGCGTCACGGTCGACGGCACTGCGCTCGCCCGACTTTCGGATGTTGTGGGTATTCTGCGCGTGGCCTGGTTCTGCCCCGAGGACACCTGGGTGACCAAGGGCGGACCCGCGGAGCGGCGCAGGCTTCTCGACATGACGCTCTGCCAGCTCGATTCCGGGTATCTCCGAACGCTGGCGGACTACCGGCGGACGCTGAGACAGCGCAACGAGGCGCTGCTGGCGTGGACGCCGGGTGACGAGTCGGACCGGATCGTCGATGTCTGGACCGAGCGTCTGGTCGAGTACGGGAGCAAGGTCATCGCGGCGCGACTGGCTTTCCTCCCGAGGTTCAGCGCCGCCGTCTCCCGCGTGCACACGCACGTGGCCGGCGGCGGGGAGCTGAGCCTGGAGTACCGCGGGAACGTCGTCCCGGTTGCCGACGCACGGTCGCTGGTCGATGACCTCCCGGGCGACGTGACGCTGGCGGCGCAGCGCGATCTCATCGCGCCGCTGCGCGAGCGGTTCCGGAGTGCGCTCGAACGCGTGTCCGAGGACGAGCGGAGAAGAGGGTTCACGCTCGTCGGACCGCACCGCGGAGATCTCGAAGTGAGACTCGACGGGCGCGTCCTCCGTCAGTTCGGTTCGCAGGGGCAGCACCGCACGGCCGCCATCGCGCTCAAGCTCGGCGAGGCCGCGGTGCTGGATGAAGAGGGACACGGGGTCATCGTGCTCCTCGACGACATTCTCAGCGAACTCGACGCCGCGCGTGGCGAAGCGCTTGTTTCGTGCACCGGCGAGTTCGGCCAGACGCTGATGACGTCGACGCGTCTGCTTCCGGAAGGATACGCGGGCGCGAGCAGGAGCGCGGTCTTTCGCGTGGAGGGCGGGGAGGTGGTTCGGCAGTGAGACGTCGTCGCGCGGAACCCATTGGCAAGATCCTCGCCGAACTGATCGAGAAGCGCGGGATCGCGGCGAAGATGTCCGAGCAGCGCGCGGTGACCGAGTGGGCCGAGATCGTCGGTGAGAAGGTCGCCGCCCACACCAGAGCGGTCCGTGTCGATAAGGGCAGGTTGTTCGTCGAGGTCGACAGCCCCGTCTGGTCACAGGAACTGACGTTCATGAAGCGCAAGATCATGCGCGAGATCAATCGGAGGATAGGCAGGGAGGCAATCGAACACGTGCATTTCGTACTTGGAGGTTCGAAGCCCCATGACCCCATCAGCAACTCAGGAAAAGACGAGGAAGATGGCAAAGGATAAGAAGAAGAAGGCTGCTGCGGCCGGGTCCAAGGCGAAGGCTTCTGCTGGGAAGAAGAAGCCGGCGGCCAAGCCGAAGTCGAAAGCCCC
>CAZRAD010000056.1:6814-10145 GCA_964597945.1 uncultured bacterium | reverse complement strand
AAGAAGCCGGCCGCGAAGAGCGCGGCTAAGGCGAAGAAGAAGCCGGCGGCCAAGCCGAAGCCAAAGGCCTCGGCGAAGCAATCGGCCGCCAAGAAGAAGCCGGCCGCGAAGAAGCCGGCGGCTAAGCAGAAACCGAAGGCCTCGGCGAAGAAGTCGGCCGCCACCAGGGCGTCGGCGAAGCAGAAGTCCAGGGCTTCTGCATCCAAAGCGAAACAGCCGGAGTCGATCGAGAAGCAGCTGTTCGACGAGTTCCCGCTGGATGAGAAGACGGGTGGGGCGAAGCGGGGCTACGAGGCGAAGCACATCCAGGTACTCAAGGGGCTCGAGGCGGTCCGCAAGCGTCCGGCCATGTACATCGGCGACACGGGCAAGCGTGGACTCCATCATCTCATCTCAGAGGTGGTCGACAACTCTGTGGATGAGGCGATGGCGGGCATCTGCGACAAGATCAAGGTGACCATCAACAAGGACGGGAGCGTCACGGTCGAGGACAACGGCCGCGGCATCCCCGTCGACATGCACCCCGAGCAGAAGAAGTCCGCGCTCGAGGTCGTCATGACGGTCCTCCACGCGGGCGGCAAGTTCGACAAGTCGAGCTACAAGGTCTCCGGCGGCCTCCACGGCGTCGGCGTATCCGTCGTCAACGCGCTGTCCGAGTGGTGCAAGGTCGAGGTCAGCCGCGACGGCGTCGTCCACGCGCAGTCATACAAGCGCGGCGTGCCCGAGGGGAAGGTCAAGGCCATCGGCAAGCGGAAGAAAGCCGGGACCAAGACGACGTTCTATCCGGACCGCGAGGTCTTCGAAGAGGTCAACTTCGAGTTCGAGATCGTCGCGAACCGGTGCCGTGAACTGGCGTTCCTCAACGCGGGTCTCATGATCGCCGTCTCCGACGCACGGAACGGGAAGAGCGAGGAACACAAATACAAGGGCGGCCTCTCCGAGTTCGTCAAACACATCAACGCGAACCATCAGGCTCTTCATAAGAAGGTCGTGCACTTCGAGCGCGAGCGCGATGACACCGTTGTCGAAGTGGCGCTTCAGTACAACGATGTGTTTCGCCCGAGCATCTTCTCGTATGCGAACAACATCAATACGGTCGAGGGCGGTACCCACCTCACCGGTTTCAAGCAGGCACTCACGAGGACGATCAACACCTACGGCGAGAAGAACAACCTTCTCGGCAAGAAGGCCGAGACGGTCTCTGGCGATGACTGTCTCGAGGGCCTCGCCGCGGTCGTCAGCGTCAAGGTCAAGGAACCGCAGTTCGAGGGTCAGACGAAGACCAAGCTCGGCAACAGCGAGATCAAGGGTCTTGTCGCCTCTATTGTAGGAGAGGGGCTCGCCGAGTTCTTCGAGGAGACGCCGTCGGTCGCGAAGAAGATCGTGTCGAAGGCGGTCTCGGCGTCGCAGGCGAGGAATGCCGCGCGCAAAGCGCGCGACCTCTCTCGACGGAAGACGGTTCTCGAGAGTGGTTCGCTCCCCGGCAAGCTCGCCGACTGCTCCATCACCGACCCTGAGCTCTGTGAGCTGTTCCTGGTCGAGGGTGATTCGGCCGGAGGCTCGGCGAAGATGGGACGCGATCGCCGGTTCCAGGCGATCCTTCCGCTCCGGGGCAAGATCCTCAACGTCTTCAAGGCCCGCCTCGACAAGGTGTTCAGCAACGAGGCGATCGGCACCATCATCACCGCGCTCGGCACGGGTCTGAAGGAGATGGGTGATAGCGTGGGCAACGGTGACACGCAGGAGAGCCTCAACCTCGACTCGCTCCGCTACAGCAAGGCTATCATCATGACCGATGCCGATGTGGACGGGGCGCACATCCGTACGCTGCTTCTGACCTTCTTCTATAGATACATGCGCGACCTCATCGAGAACGGCCACGTGTACATCGCGCAGCCGCCGCTCTACCGCGTGAAGAAGGGGAAGGAAGAGGTCTACGCGTACAGCGAGAAGGAGCTGCAGCGCGTGCTCAAGCGAATGGGCGGCAAGGACGGCGCGCACATCCAGCGGTTCAAGGGCCTCGGCGAGATGAACGCAGACCAGCTCTGGGCGACCACGATGGACCCGGAGCGGCGCGTGATGCTCAAGGTCTCGATAGACAACGCCGCCGAGGCGGATGAGATATTCGACGTTCTCATGGGAGACGCGGTCGAGCCGCGGCGGAAGTTCATCGAGGACCACGCCGATCAGGTGACGAATCTGGACGTCTAGACCGAACGCATATTGAGCAAACGGATATGATGAGAGGAACAGATGGCTAACGACACTCAGCGAATTCTTCCGGTCGTCATCGAAGACGAGATGAAGAAATCGTACATCGATTACGCGATGAGCGTGATCGTGTCACGAGCGCTGCCGGATGCCCGGGACGGGCTCAAACCGGTGCAGCGCCGCATCCTCGTCGCGATGGACGAACTCGGCGTTGCGCACAACAAGCCGTACCGGAAGTCGGCGAAGATCTCCGGTGACGTGACGGGTAACTACCACCCGCACGGCACCAGCGCGGTCTACGACGCGATGGTCCGAATGGCGCAGGAGTGGTCGCTCCGCTACCCGCTCGTTGAGGGCCAGGGTAACTTCGGCTCGATCGACGGAGACAGCGCGGCCGCCGAGCGGTACACCGAGGCGAGGCTTCGTCGCACGGCCGAGGATCTGCTCGACGATCTCAAGAAGGACACGGTCGACTACGTCCCGAACTACGATGAGACCCGCGAGGAGCCCATCGTCCTTCCGGCGAAGCTCCCGAACCTCCTGATGAACGGCGCCACCGGCATCGCGGTCGGCATGGCGACCAACGTGCCGCCACAGAACCTCGGCGAGCTTGCGGAGGGCATAACGGCCGTCATCGACGACCCGAAACTTCCCGAGGAAGAGCTCCTCAAGATGGTCAAAGGACCCGACTTCCCGACCGGCGGCATCATCTTCGGGCGGAGCGGGATTCGCGACGCGTACACGACCGGGCGAGGGCGCGTGGTCATGCGCGCGCGGGCGAACACCGAGACGCACCAGAACGGTTCGGAGAGCATCATCGTCACCGAGATCCCGTTCATGGTCAACAAGTCGAACCTGATCACGGCGATCGCCGATCTCGTGCGCAACGGGAAGATCGACGGCATCCGCGACATCCGCGACGAGTCGGACCGCGACGGCATCCGCATCGTCATCGACCTCAAGCGGGACGCGATGGCCGCGGTCATTCTCAATCTGCTCTACAAGCACACGCAGATGCAGTCGACCTTCGGCGCGATCCTTCTCGCGCTGGTCGACGGCGTCCCGAAGGTGATGAAGCTCCGCGAGATGATCGACGAGTTCATCCGTCACCGCGAGGACG
>CAZRAD010000056.1:0-6714 GCA_964597945.1 uncultured bacterium | reverse complement strand
AAGGTGATGAAGCTCCGCGAGATGATCGACGAGTTCATCCGTCACCGCGAGGACGTCATCATCCGCCGGACGAAGTTCGAACTCGCGAAGGCGGAGGCTCGCGCGCACATCCTCGAGGGTCTGAGGAAGGCGCTCGATCATATCGACGAGATCATCCAGATCATCAAGAAGTCGAAGGACACCGACGAGGCGCGCAGGAAGATGATCAAGCGCTTCAAGTTCTCGGAGATCCAGGCGCAGGCGATCCTCGACATGCGGCTCCGCAGGCTCACGGGTCTGCAGAGGAAGCAGCTCGAGGACGAGTACAAGGAGCTGATCAAGCTCATCGCCACGCTCAAGGGCATCCTCGAGAGCCGCGCCAAGGTGCTCCAGATCATCAAGGACGACCTGATGGCGGGAGTCGAGGCGTACGGCGACGAGCGTCGCACGGAGATCGTCGACGCGACGACCGACTTCTCGATCGAGGACCTGATCGCCGAGGAGGACATGGCGATCACGATCTCGCACGGGAACTACATCAAGCGCCTTCCGGTCGGCACCTACCGTCGTCAGCAGCGCGGCGGCAAGGGCATCACGGCGATGGGGACGAAGGAGGACGACTTCGTCGAGCATCTGTTCATCGCCTCGACCCACGACTACATTATGTTCTTCACGCAGAGCGGACACTGTCATTGGTTGCGGGTCCACGAGATTCCGCAGGCGGGACGCGCCGCGCGCGGGAAGGCGATCGTCAACATCCTCGCGATTCCGAAGGACGAGCACATCGCCGCGTTCGTTCCGGTACGCGAGTTCGACGACGAGCGGTTCATCGTGATGGCGACCGAGAAGGGCGTGGTCAAGAAGACGCGTCTGTCGGCGTTCTCGCATCCGCGTCGCGGCGGCATCAAGGCGATGGGGGTCGACAAGGACGACGAACTCATCGCGGTCTCCCTCACCGACGGAGGCTGTGATATCTTCCTGGCCAAGCGGCTCGGGAAGGCCATCCGCTTCCATGAGAGCGACGTCCGCGAGATGGGTCGCGGCGCACGCGGCGTGCGCGGCACCGCGCTCGAGAAGGGCGATCACGTCGTCGGCATGGCCGTCGTTGCGGCCGGGCAGGAGAGCACGGTGCTCTCCATCACCGAGCACGGGTACGGCAAGCGGACGCGGATCCCCGACTACCGCGTGATCAAGCGCGGCGGCAAGGGCGTCATCTCCATCAAGGCCAACAAGCGCAACGGCGTGGTCGTTGCGATGCGCGTCGTGTCGAACACCGACCACGTGATGATCATGACAGCCAAGGGCATCATGATCCGGCTCCCCGTGAGCGGCATCTCGCTCATCGGGCGCAACACACAGGGTGTGAAGGTCATCAATCTCAACGACGGTGATCGGGTCATTGGTGTTGCGCGGGTCGCGACCGACGAGTAGTTTGGATATGTGACGCGGCGAGGGGCCGCAGCACGCTGTGGCCCCCGTCGCATGAACACGCACACGGCTGCGTGCGCAGGGTTGTAGCCTGCGACCGTGGCGAGTTGATTCCACGGCGGGTGGCGCGAGGCTGAACGCATCCACATCGTGCTTGAGTTCACCGGACGATGCGGTCGGCCCCAGCACCGCGTGCACTGCTGGCGGGCACACTATCCGCACCGGGCACATCACCTGTACCGGATAGACCGCCCGCGCGAGGAGATGTCTCTTGGGCCGCGTCGAACGGACCGCCCTCATCTCGATCGGGATCAACGCCGGGCTCATTGTACTCAAGATGGCGCTGGCGTTCCTCTCCGGGAGTCTTGCGCTCGTGGCCGATGCGTGGCATTCCGCCTCCGACCTTGCCACCACGGCGATCGTCTGGGCCGGCGCGAGGATCTCGCGCCGCGAGAATAAAGCCAACCTCGCCATCATCGAGAACATCATCGGGATCATTATCGGCCTGCTCATCTTCTGGGCGGCGTACGGCATCTTCCGCCGCGTGAGCGAGGTGGCGGCCGCGGGCGTGCGCAATCTCCCCATCGCCATCGTCGGTACGCTCGTCTGTGCGCTCGTCTCGTACTACGCCGCGCAGTACAAGCTCTACGTCGGCCACGAGGCAGGGAGCGCGAGCCTCATCGCCGACGGCTACCACTCGCGGATGGACATGCTCACGAGCGTGGCCGTCGTCATCGGACTGATGGGTCACGCCATCGGGGTAGAGCTCGACCGCATCGCGGCCGTCGTCGTGACCGTGTTCATCGTCGGGTCGGGTGTCGAGATCCTGTCGGCCTCGATCGGCGGACTCAAGGGCGGCACGATCACGGAGACCGGCGGGTTCGCGTGGTTGGTCGAGACGAAACCGATCGCATGGGTCTCGTCGTATCTCGAGAGAACCGGTGCGGGCGAGCGGATACGGTACGCGTGGCTCTGGTGTCTCAAGCCGAGGACGCGCAGACGCGCGCTCAAGCTCGCCGTCTGGGTCGTGGTCCTCGCGTGGGCCTCGACGGCGCTCGTCTTCGTCGGGCCGGGTCACGAGGGCGTGCTCATCCGGTTCGGCAAGGCGCAGGACGGGGTGCTCGCTCCGGGGGCGCACGTCAAGATACCGTGGCCCATCGACCGCATCGAGCGGGTGGCGATGCCGCTGGTGCGACGGATCGAGGTCGGGTTCCGAACGCGCGAGATCCCACGCGCCGTCACGAGAGTCGCCGAGGAGTTCTACGCGACGCTCTGGGAGAGCCGCCACGCCGCGGGCACCTACGAGAAGCTCCCGGAGGAGGCGCTCCGTCTGACGGGTGATGAGAACATCGTCGACATGAACATCGTGCTGCTCTACCGCGTCACCGACGCGCGCGACTATCTCTTCAGCATCTCCGAGCCAGAGAGCTACATCCGTTCTGTGACCGAGTACGTGCTCGGAGTCGCGACCGGGTCGCGGTCGATCGACGACGTGCTCACGGTCGACCGCACACTCTTCGAGACCACGCTGGTCGGCGAGGTCCAGGCGGCGCTCGACGCGGCCGAGGTCGGCATTGAGGTCCTCGGCATCCGACTTCAGGACATCCATCCGCCGCTCGAGGTCGTCCCGGCGTTCCGCGACGTCGCGAGCGCGCGCGAGGACAAGAACCGCATCATCAATGAGGCCTACGGATACATGAATCAGACCGTGCCGCGCGCCCGAGGCGAGGGACAGCAACTCATCTCCGAGGCGACGGGCGCCAGCCACTCGCGGCAGAGCCGCGCGGTGGGCGACGCCGCCCGCTTCACGCTGATGGCGGCGCGGTACGCGCGGGCGAAGGACGTTCACGAGACGCGCCTCTATATAGAGACGATGGAGAAGCTCCTGGTAGGCGTCGAGAAGTACATCGTGAGCGAGGACGTTGACCTGAAGGGGTACGACGTCAGACTGTACGACCAGACGCTGGGCGTGCGGCTGCCGACGGGCGAGTAGCTTTGGCAGCTTGACTCCGCGTCAGAGCAGGAGGATCCCACATATGAAACAACGCTTCTATGGCCTGGCCGTTCTGATCGTGCTGCTGCTGATCGCACGATCCGCCGTATTCGTCGTCGACGAGACACAGACGGCCATCGTCACGCAGTTCGGAAGCCCGGTGCGGGTGGTGGAGGAGGCGGGGCTGAACTGGAAACTTCCGCAGCCGGTGCAGGCGGTCAGGTTCTTCGACAGCCGGCTTCTGGTCTTCGATCCGAAGCCGACCGAGTTCCTCACGAACGACAAGAAGAACATCGTTGCCGACGCGTACGTTGCGTGGCGCATCGCCGAGCCACGCATGTTCCTCGAGACCGTGACCGACCGCGAGGGCGCGGAGGTGCGGATGGCCGACATCGTCGCGTCGGAGATGGGAGCCGCCCTCGGTCAGTATCCTCTGACCGCGCTCATCTCGACCAATCCTGACGAGATGCGCATCACCGAGATCATGGGTGTCGTGACCGAGGGCTGCCGCGCGACGGCCGCCGCGAACTTCGGCATCGAGGTCGCCGAGGTCCGGATGAAGCGTCTCGCCTTCCCCGAGCAGAACAAACAGAGCGTGTTCGACCGCATGCGCGCTGAGCGCGAGCGGACGGCCAAGCGGTATCGTTCGGAGGGGGAGGAGGAGGCCATCGCGGTTCGCGCGGAGGCCGACCGGCAGCGGCAGGAGATCCTGGCGTCCGCCTATCAGGAGGCGGAGGGCATCCGCGGCGCCGGCGAGGCGTCGGCGATGCGGATCTACGGCGCCGCGTACAACGAGGATTCGGAGTTCTACAAGTTCCTTCGGACGCTCGAGTCGTACTCGACGATTCTCGACGACCGGACGACGCTCGTCCTCTCGTCGGACTCGGAGCTACTCGAACTCCTCAATGGGAAGAGCAACTAGAGCGAGGCAGCGTGAGAGAGAACGGACATACCGAGGGCATCTGGGCGGACGAGGGCCGCGGGCGGTTCTCGATCCGTTCCGATCTGCAGGCGGGCCTGCCCAGAGTCCGACGGCTCGGGCGGCTGTTCCTGTTGCTCTTGCTTGTAATATATGTACTGTCAGGCATATATGTGGTTCAGCCCGACGAACGGGGCGTTGTGACCCGGTTCGGGCGTGTTGTGACCGACGACATCCAACCCGGCATCCACTACCGGATTCCGTGGCCCGTCGAACGCGTCTTCACGCCGCAGACGACCTCGATCAAGCGCATGAGCGTGGGCTACAAGATTGTCGACCGTGTCCGGGGAGTGGCTCCAACGGCGCGCGAGGCCCAGTTCGTCACGGGGGATGAGAACATCATCGAGGCTCAGATGCTCGTCCAGTACGTGGTGAAGGACCCCTCAGACTACCTTTTCTCTATAGAGGAGCCCCACTGGCTGGTGAGAAGGGCCTGTGAGGCGGTCCTGACCGAGAGAGTGGCCGCAATCGCGGTCGAAGACATCCTCACGACGGCCAAGCTTGAGGTCGAAGCTGATGTGAAGGTGGCGACACAGGAGGTCCTGGATACATACGAGGCCGGGATCGACATCGTGGCCGCCCACATCCAGGACGTCACGCCGCCCCGCGAGGTCGCCGACGCGTTCCGCGACGTGGCGAGCGCGCGTGAGGACAGAAACCGCATCATTCAGGAGGCCAACGGCTACGCCAACCGCGTCATCCCCATGGCGCGCGGCGAGGGCCGGGAGCTGATCATCGCAGCCCGAGGTGACAGCGCCTCCGCCGTGAGCCGAGCCACGGGTGAGACCGGCCGGTTCGCCGCCGTTCTGGCGGAGTATCGGAACGCCCGTACCGTCTCCCGCACCCGCCTCTGGCTGGAGACGATGGAGACCGTGCTCGGCACCGTCAGGAAGTATGTCGTCGAGCCCGACGGCGACTTCAACCTGCGCTTCATGGAGACGCGTCAGTAGCCGCATCACCACCTCCACCGGTGTGTTCCCACACCGCATTCACCGAACTCCGAGCTACCCCGAGACAGCCCCGAACTGGGGCTTTTCCGCTTGACACTCTTGAGAGCCTAAAGCTAGACTCTCTTGGGCTATACGGCGTTTTTTTATGTCCGCAGCGCGGGCGGAGAGCCACACTATTCGACCCGCGAGGAACATTCAGTTGAGTCGAAAGGACTGTCTGTTACTTGCTGGCCCGAGAAGTCTCATCTCAGTCGTGGTAGGTCGATAGCGACCCCGGGTGCGTCTCCTTATAAGGAGTGACGCCGCGGGGTTTCCCTGTGACTGGGAGCGGCCGGCGGGAACTTTCAAGCGAGAGGGCTTGCCAGGATGAAAGAAGTCTTCATCGGTCGAGAGAACCTTCTCAAGCTCATCGGGCGTTGGGCGAAGGACCACCGGGTGTACGTCCCGGTCACCTTCGACATCATGAACCACCCGGAGACACCCGACTACGAGCTCGTGAAGGAGGAGGTGCCGGCGTCGCTCGAGCTTCACGGCGCGTGCCCGGCGCAGACCCCAAAGTCGTTCCTCTTCTACTCCCGTGAGGTCGTCTCCAAGTATCCCAACAGCAACCCCGAGGCAGAGGTGGAGGCACCGCCGACCGTCATCGTCGGCCCGCGGGCGTGTGACCTCGAGGGGCTCAGGAAGTTCGACAAGGTCTACTGGAGCACCAAGCACTTCACCGAGGAGTACGACGACCCGTTCTACATTGAAAAGCGTGAGAACGCGACGATCGTCTCGGTCGACTGCACGGCCGCCAAGGAGACCTGTTTCTGCACGATGGTCGGCGGGAAGCCGTACGTCGATGCGGACTTCGACCTCAACATCTCACCGGTGGAGCAGGGCTACATCCTCACGGTCGGTTCCGAGAAGGGCGAGAAGCTGATGGCCGGCAGCGATGACCTGACCTCCGCTGTCGCCGAGGCGCACAGGGATGAACTGAAGCAGATCCGCGGTTCGGTGACCGAGGCCATCCAGCGGCAGAACGCGGAGTTCAAGGTCGACGTTCCCTACGACAAGCACGACCTCGGGAGCGACGAGGAGGCCTGGTCGCACGTGACCGCCAACTGCGTCGGGTGCGGCGCGTGCAACCGCGCGTGTCCGACCTGCACCTGCTTCCTGCTCTGGGACCAGAAGGCGGACGGCGGCTACGAGCGCACGCGGAACTGGGACACGTGCCTGTCCATCGGGTACGCCAGGACGGGCGGCGGCGGCAACTCGCGCGCCAACCTCCCGCAGCGGTTGGAGAACCGCATCCGCTGCAAGATGGAGTACTCGCGCGACCGCTACAAGCTGGTGACCTGCACCGGCTGCGGCAGATGCATCGACGTCTGCATGGGCCGGATCGA
>CAZRAD010000055.1:0-15207 GCA_964597945.1 uncultured bacterium | reverse complement strand
TCTGCTCTTCGACAACGGAGCAGCGACGCTCGACCGCATGCTCGAGTACGGCACCACGACGGCCGAGATCAAGAGCGGCTACGGACTCTCGCTCGAGGCGGAACTCAAGATGCTCCGCGTGATGGCCCGGCTGGCCGAGCATCACGCGGTGGATGTCGTGCCGACGTTCCTCGGCGCGCACGAGTTCCCCGACGAGTGGCGCGACGACCGTGACGGGTACGTGGCACACCTCATCGACGAGGTCATCCCGCTCGTGGCGCGTGAGGGTCTGGCAGAGTTCTGCGACGTCTTCTGCGAGGAGAACGTCTTCACGGTCGAGCAGTCGAGGCGGCTGCTGCTCGCGGCCGCGTCGCACGGTCTGCGACCGAAGCTCCACGCCGACGAGCTCCACGCGTCCGGCGGCGGCGAACTGTCCGGCGAGGTCGGTGCGATCTCGGCCGACCATCTGGTCTGCGTCTCGGACGGGGGCATCCGCGCCATGGCGGAGGCCGGAGTCGTTGCGGTCCTGCTCCCGGGGACGACGTTGTCGCTCGGCAAACGCGATTACGCGCCCGCGAGGAAGTTCGTCGACGCCGGCGTCCCCGTGGCGCTCGCGACCGACTGCAACCCCGGCAGTTCGATGACCGAGTCGATGCAGATCATCGTGTCGCTCGCGAGCATGTGTATGCGGCTGTCGCCCGCGGAGGCGCTGGTCGCGGCGACCGCGAACTCGGCCGCCGCGCTGGACCGGTCGGACAGCGTGGGGAGCATCGAGCCGGGCAAGCTGGCGGATCTCATCGTCTGGGGTGTCGACGACTTCCGGGCGATCCCATATCACTACGGAGTGAATCTCACGAGGATGGTCATCAAGCGCGGCGCGGTCGTGTCGGGGGATGGTCCCGATGCCGCGCCCACGGATGGAGGGAGTTCATGAAGATAGTCGAATGCGTTCCCAATTTCAGTGAGGGCAGAAGGCCGGAGGTGCTCGAGGAGATCGTCGGGACGATGACGGCCGTCGAGGGGGCGAGGCTTCTCGACAGGGAGATGGACGCGGACCACAACCGCGCGGTCGTGACGATCATCGGAGAGCCGGAGGCCGTGCTCGAGGCGGCGTTCCGGGGCATCGAGAAGGCGCGCGAGCTCATCGATCTGACGAAGCATGAGGGCGAGCATCCGCGGATGGGCGCCACCGACGTCTGTCCCTTCGTCCCGGTCAACGACGTCACGATGGACGAGTGCGTCGAGCTGGCAAACCGGCTCGGCGAGCGGGTCGGCAAGGAGCTCGAGATCCCGGTCTACCTCTACGAGGCGGCCGCGACCAGGCCGACGCGCGAGAACCTCGCGAAGGTTCGCAAGGGTCAGTTCGAGGGGCTCCGCGATGAGATCGGGACGAACCCAGCGAAGGACCCCGACTTCGGTCCGAACCGCATCCATCCCACTGCGGGGGCCATCGCCATCGGCGCGCGCGAGTTTCTCGTTGCGTACAACATCAACCTGGGGACCGACAACATCAAGATCGCCAAGACGATCGCGAAGTCGATCCGATTCGCCGGCGGCGGACTCAGATATGTCAAGGCGATGGGGTTCGAGATCAAGGACCGGAACATCGTCCAGGTCTCGATGAACATGGTCAACTACAAGGGGACGCCGCTGTTCCGCGTCTACGAGATGGTGAAGACCGAGGCCGCGCGCTACGGAGTGCCCGTCATCGGTTGCGAGATCGTCGGGTTGGTCCCGCTGAACGCACTCGTCGACTGCGCCGACTTCTACCTCAGGCTTGAGAACTTCGGTCGCGACCAGATTCTCGAGAACCGCCTCGCCGAGCTGTAGGGTGGGGGGAAGGAGACACCATGGGTGACATGAACAGCTTCCTCGCCGAGCTGGCCTCCAGCAAACCGACCCCGGGCGGCGGCAGCGTGGCCGCGCTCTGCGGCGCGCTCGGAGCGAGCCTCGGTTCGATGGTCTGCAGCCTCACGATCGGGAAGAAGAAGTACGTCGACGTCGAGGAGGACATGAAGCGGGTGCTCGTGCAGACCGAGAGGCTGCGTGTGGAGCTCGAGGAGCTCATCGACGAGGATGCGGCGGCCTTTGACAAGGTGATGGTCGCCATGAAGCTGCCGAAGGAGACCGACGAGGAGAAGGCCGTCCGCCGGGATGCCATCCAGGACACGCTGGTGGATGCCGCGATGGTGCCGCTGGCGGTCATGCAGAAGTGCGCTGAGGTCGTCGAACTCTCGGAGACGGTCGCGGCGAAGGGGAACACGAACGCCGTCTCCGATGCCGGTGTTGCGGCGCTCGTCGGGCGGGCCGGCGCGCATGCCGCGAAGCTCAACGTTCTCATAAACCTCGGCGGCATCCGCGCAGAGCGGCACCAGAGATTCGTCGAGAAGGCGAACGCCGCGCTCAATCAGCTCAGCGAGCGCGTCGACAGGATGGCGGACGATGTCATGGAGGCCGTGCTGAAGTCCGTCTCGTAGGAAGCGGCCCATACGCCGGGCGACGCGCCCGGCACCGAGGCTGGTGGGGGATCTACTCAGCATCCGGCGCCGCGCCGTCCCCCCCCACGATGCTGCAACGCAGCCAGGAGGTGTCTCATGACCAGGCGGCTTCTTCTACCCATCGCCGCGCTTCTCTTCACGGTCGGATGCGCACCGATGCCGGGAGGCGGTGAGCCGGCCGCCGACTCAGAGCTCGGCACCTTCGCTCTGATCGACCACGCCGTGGCGCAGGGGAGGATCGACTACTCGACCGGCATGCTCTACAAGATCTACGCGCAGTATGACACGATGAGCCTGCCGGACGAGTTCCAGAGCGATGTCATCGGGATGGTTGGAGCCCCGCTCGCGACGGAGATCGAGCGGAACTGGCACCGCATCCTTCCGGAGCATCGGGCGGAGATCTCTCAGTACATCGAGCATCTGCTTGACATCGACGACAGCGAGACCCAGCTTGACGATGTGACCCCCGACCGCCTCGACCAGGAACGGAACCGACTTGACTGAACCCGCGCGTGAGAATGCCCCCGGTGGACCGATCCCGGTTCGCTGGACGGCCCCCATCGCGGTGCTCGTCGCGCTCGCGGCGGCGCTCGGGTATGCTCTGGCGGCCGTTCCCAACATCGAATTGATCACGCTCACCGTGTTCATCTCCGGGGCCGTGCTCGGGAGGCTCCGTGGCGCGATGGTTGGACTCATGGCGATGGGGATCTACTCTGGGTTTGCTCCCTACGGTTCAGGTCTGGCGATCCCAACGCTCTTCGCAGGACAGCTCGGCGCGATGGCGCTCGTTGGGTTCTCGGGCGGGATCCTGGGCGGCCTCTGGCGCGGGAGGACCAACGTGACGCGCATTGCGGCGGCGGCCGCGGCGGGTCTCGTCCTCACCGGGGTCTATCAGACCGCGGTTGTCGTCGGATACGCGGCGATGAGTCCGGAGTTCGCCGACGGGTTCCTTGCCGCTCTCACAGCGAACCTCTTCTTCCCATACGTGCACATCATCTGGAATACGGTCCTCTTCGCCGTTCTCGTCCCGCTCCTCGTGCCGCGCGTCCGGCGTCTCGCCGTAGGCGGCGGGCAGGCGGTCGTTCCGACAGTCCTCGCCATGTCGCTGCTCGTTGCCGCGGGGCTTCTGGCCGTACCGGTCACCGTGATGGCTCAGGACCCCATACCGTCCGAACTCATACCCGAGCCCGAGCTTGCGCCCGAATGCGAGCTCACGCCCGAGGATGGGCACGAGGTCGAAGGCGAGCCGGTTCGCCCCACCGTGGCTCTTCCGGACTCGCTCGGCATCGACCTGTGGAGCGGTCCGCTTGGCGTGCGCCGCGTTGTGGATCTGGAACTCGGGAGCGCCCACGACGCCTCGATCGCAGCCGGAGCGCTCCCGGCGCTTCGCGTCCTTTCGTCGCGGTGGCCGGGTCAGCGCGCGTCGGTGACGCGCGGCGGCATCCCGGCCGGACTCTCTGTTGTGACCGTGACCGGTCGATCCGGCGGTGACTGGATCAGCGACGGGCTTGGATACCTCGACGCTGTCTCGACCGGCGGGCGTGTTCTCGTGCCCTCCGGACCGGATGTGTCGACGCGTGCGCTCTTCGGTTCGGGCGTCGTTTCGTTCGACCGAGGTGGTCCCGCGCCGGGCGTTGCTGCCGGGACGGGCTCCTCCCTGCTCACGTACCACACGGGCCGGCGTTTCGCCGGGACTCCCTTCTCGCGGGTCGGGATGGCCAGCGGCGGCGCCGGGCTTCGGTGGCGCGTCGTTGAGTTCGGGAGTGGGCTTCGAGAGCGAGGGGCCGTCACCGGGTTCTTCGAAGGACGAAGCGGACGCGGACCGGGACCGGGTGGCGAGTACGAGCGAGACAGCTTCGGGACGTCGGCGACGCTCGATCTGTCGGAGGGCTGGACGGCGGAGTTCTCGGGTTCGAGCGTGACGGCGTCGCGCAGCGTTCCCGACGCAGCCGGCGTCTCAGGCGCCGTCCTGAGCATCTCATCGGGGGCGGCCGACCTGGCCATCACCAACGGGAGCGCGAGGTTCGGGATCTTCCACGCAGCGACGCGTGTCGGCGACCGCCGCGCTGACGGCGACGGGGTCTGCGAAAGCGGACGAACGGGCGCGGTCATTGATCTGCCGGTTGAGCTTGGATTGCTGCGGTCGGTGCATGCGCACGCTTCCGGCCTCGTTGCGAAGGGAGACCTGCTCAGCGACGGCGTACGCGCACTGTCGGTCGGCGCGTCCGCGAACGGAGGCGTTCGGTTCGGCGGATGGGAGGCTTCGGTCACGGCCGGAGCATCCCGGCAGCGCGGCGAGACGGTTCCCGAGCTCTCGTGTCTGCTGCTCCGTGAGGGCCCGAAGCGAGGTCCCTGGTTCACCATCGACGTCGGCGGCCGCTTTCCAACGGCCCTCGAACTCGTCGGAGTGGACCGTACGGTCGTCGGCGACACCGACCGGCTGATCGGAGGCGCCGGCGCCGCCGGAGGCGCGGGCGACCTCAGAGCGGAGCAGGCGGCGACGGCCGGGCTTGGCTGGGCGTTCGCCTCCGGGCGTCTGGACGCCGGTGTCACCGGCGAGGTCACGCGCGTGCTCTCACCGATCGTCCTCGAGGATGACACGGCGGGCGTTCTGCGTCCCGTGTCGGCGGAGAACGCGACCGCGTCGATGGTGGCGCTCTGGGCGGCCGTGGTCGATACGGCCCGTGGAGGCATGAGGATGTCGGCTGAGGCCATCGGTATCGACGCCGACGGCCCGCTCAACGCACTCGCCCCGGTGCCGCAGTTCACGGCTCATGCGTCGGTCTGGGTCGACCGTCGCTTCTTCAAGCAGACCCTCGACGTGCGCGCCGAGGTCTCGATCGGGTACGAGACGGGACTCGCCAGGGGCGTCTGGGACGGCGTGCTCGACGACGCGCTCTGGCGCACGAGGCTGAGTGTGCACGGCGCGGTGGGTCCGGCGCGTCTCCTCATCACGGTCGACGACCCCTTCGACACGGACTCCGGCGGCTGGCCGGGGTACACCTTCTCGGAACCCCGCGTGACCTATGCATTCATATGGGATTTCTGGAACTAGCCCCCCCCACAAACCGTGCCTCCCAACCAACCCCGCGTGTCCTTCAGGATTCGTTTGCATTGCGTTTTGCAATAAACTACATTGGGTCGGCAGGGTAGGAGGGGACGTGAGGGGGCTTCTGACACGCGATGAGCGTGCCGTCATTGTCTTCCTGGCGGCAACGGCGGCCGTTGGGGCGATCGTGCTCGGTCTCAGGAAGGTGGACCCGGCGCTTGTGCCGGATCTGGTCTCAACACCCGGGACGGTGACCGTGTCTCCGGGCGAGCCGATCGATGGGGCCGCTCACGGAGTGCAGACCGGAGCCATCGAGAGGCCCATCGACGTGAACGAGGCCAGCGCCGACGATCTGACCGGACTGCCGGGTATCGGTCCCGCGAAGGCCGCAGCGATCGTCCGTCACCGCGAGCGGCACGGGCGGTTCGAATCGCTCGACGCGCTCCTCGAGGTCAGCGGCATCGGTCCCGCCACGCTCGCGCGGCTTCGCCCGATGGCGACTCTCGGGAAGACGAGGCCGTCGACCGAAGATGGGGTCAGGGAGGAACGATGAGCGGAGGGCAGCCGGCGGCACGCGGTATCATCGTTGGACGCTTGCTCGTATCGGCGGCCGTGATCGCGGCCGCGCTGATGAGCGAGGACATTTCGGTCGCACCCGTGGTACTGATGGCCATCGGTGTCGCCGCGCTCAGCATCCCCTACGCCATCTGGTCGCGAAAGCGCGGACGCGAGACTCTGTGGTTGCTCCTCACGCTGTTCGTCGCCGACGTTGTGCTTGTGACACTGATCGTGCTCTCGTCCGGCGGTCTGGCGAGTCCCTTCAAGCTTCTCTACTTCCTCCCGGTCATCGTCTCCTCGACGGCGCTCGGCCCGAAGCCGGGCGCGATCGTGACGGTGTCGTCGCTCGCGGCGTTCGTCGCGCTCTTCATCGCCGAGAGCCCAGCGGCGGCCGTGCGTTCGCACGGCGCCGGCATCCTGGCTGAGACGGCCGTTCTCGCTGTCGCGCTTACCGTGGTCTCGATCCTCGTCGGCAGGCTCTCGGTTCGCGTTCGCGAGGGCGAGGAGAGGCTGGGAGAGGCCGAGACCGCCCTCGATACCGCGCATGTCCACATCGACAATCTCATAGAGAGTATCCAGAGCGGTCTGGCGCTCTTCGATATGTCCGGCGGCCTGCTCTCGCTGAACGAGCGCGGCCGCTCGATTCTCGGCATCGCGGCGCCCGGCACGCAGCGCGCACACTACTCGGACGTGTTCGCCGCATGCCCGGCATTCGCCGAGCAGGTGTCGGCCGCCGTGGACGATGGGAGGACATCGGAGCGCGCGGAGATCAGCGTCGAGCGATCCGACGGGTCCGTCCCGATAGGGCTCTCGACGTCACTGCTCCGCGACGATGACGGCGTCGCCGCCGGTGTCATCATCATCTTCCAGGACATCACCGAGGCCCGGCGTCGGGAGCTTGACAGACTCCACGCCGACCGACTCGCATCACTCGGCCAGTTCGCAGCGGGGATGGCTCATGAGATCCGGAACCCACTCAATGCGATCAAGGGATCGGCGGAGATGCTCCGGGACGGCGTCGTGGAGGGGACCGATGACGGGCGGCTTGTCGATCTGGTCATCCGCGAGAGCGACCGCCTCGCGACGCTGACCAACGATGTGCTCACCTACGGGCGTGTCGTGGAGCCGCCGACGGGGACCGTGCTTCTCGTGGCGCTGTTCAGGGAGGTTGATGCGATCGCCAGATCACACCGGGCGTTCGGCGACGGGATCGAGCTCTCGATGGAGGACGGCGGGCTCCGCGCGCTGGGCAACTCCGAGCAGCTCAAGCAGGTGCTTCTGAACCTCGTGGTCAACGGGATGGAGGCCATCGGAGAGACCGGCGTCATTCGCGTGGAAGCAGACATCGGCAGCGCCGTCCACGCGAACGGACGCGCAGGTTCGAATGACGAGATCGCCATCAGCGTCACCGACACGGGTGTCGGCATGGAGCGCGAGGCGCTGGAACAGATGTTCGCGCCGTTCTGGACGACGAAGCAATCGGGGACGGGGCTCGGACTTGCGATCGCCGATAAGCTCGTCGAAGCGCACGGCGGACGTATTGAGATAGAGACCGCGCCGGGGCAGGGGAGCCGGTTCGTGATGTATCTTCCGAAGGCCAGAGACTAGACATATCCCACGGGGAGGACAAACATGCCGCATGGAAGGATACTCGTCATCGATGACGAGGACAGCATCAGGGAGTATCTGTCCATGATGCTCGAGCGAGAGGGGTACGAGGTCCTGGCCGCGTCTGACGGGAAGAAGGCGGTGAAGCTGAGCAAGCGGGAGAGCTTCGACGCGGTCATCACGGACATCCAGCTTCCGGGCATGACGGGCATCGAGATCCTCGGTTCGTTCAAGGAGTCCGACCCGACGGTCCCCATCATCATCGTCACGGGCCATGCGTCCCAGGAATCGGCCATCGAGGCGCTCAATCTCGGCGCGTTCTACTATCTCCTGAAGCCGGTCTCGAACGAAGAGCTCAAACAGGTTGTGCGGAACGCGCTGGAGATCAAGCAGCTCAGAGCCGAGAAGGGCGACCTGGAGCGCGCGCTCCACACAAGCGCCGACCGTGACATGATCGGTGAGAGCACCGAGATCCATTCGGTGTTCGAGCTGATCGACCGCGTTGCCAGGACGTCGAGCACCGTCATGCTCAGGGGCGAGAGCGGCACCGGCAAGGAGCTTGTGGCGCGCGCGATCCATGCGGGGAGCGCCCGGGCTGACCAGCGGTTCGTCTCGATCAACTGCGGGGCACTGCCGGAGACGCTGCTCGAGAGTGAGCTCTTCGGGCACGTGAAGGGTTCGTTCACGGGTGCCGTGCGCGACAAGCGCGGGCTGTTCGTCGTCGCCGATGGAGGGACCTTCTTCCTTGATGAGGTCGGCGAGACGTCGCTTGCCATCCAGGTGAAGCTCCTTCGTGTTCTCCAGGAGCGTGAGGTCGTGCCGGTCGGCGGTACGAAGCCGACGAAGGTCGACGTCCGTGTCATCGCCGCCACGAACGCCGACCTCGAGCACCAGGTCCAGGAGGGCGGCTTCCGCGCCGATCTGTACTATCGTCTGAACGTCATCCCGATAACGATCCCGCCGCTCCGCGATCGCCGCGATGACATCCCGCTGCTCGTCGATCACTTCCTCCAGAAGCTCGCGGCGGGGGAGAAGTCGATCGCCGACGGAGCGAT
Source organism: uncultured bacterium (assembly GCA_964597945.1). Lineage (GTDB taxonomy): Bacteria > Joyebacterota > Joyebacteria > Joyebacterales > Joyebacteraceae > JAPEKQ01. The sequence goes on along the minus strand of CAZRAD010000055.1, from coordinate 6,460 downwards.
GGATATCCTCACCTCGTACGAGTGGCCGGGGAACGTACGCGAACTCGAGAACATCATCGAGCGTGCGGTAATCCTCGCCGACGGCGATGAGATAACGGCCGAGAGCCTCAACGTGTCCATCTTCCCCGAGCGTCTCCGCAAGCGGTCGCACACGACCGGCTCGGGCGCGCTCGGTGTCAGCGGAGTTACGCTCGAGGAACTCGAGCGGCGCTATCTGCTCCAGACGCTTGAGGAGACGGGTTGGAAGAAGAAGCAGGCGGCAGAGATCCTGGGGATCAACCCGTCGACGCTCTACCGGAAGCTCCAGCGCTACGGAATGGAAGGCGATGTTGAGGAGGAATAGGCGGCGCGCGAAGAGCGGAGGGTGTCCGTGAGGATCATCGCCGGCGAGCTGCGCGGGAGGCGGATCGACGTCCCGAGAGGCGTTGAGCTGAGGCCGACCTATGACCGCGTGCGCGAATCGCTGTTCGCGATGATCGAGGACCGGCTCGCGGGCGCACGCGTGCTCGATCTTTTCGCCGGAACGGGCAGCCTCGGGCTCGAGAGCGTCTCTCGCGGTGCGGCCGAGGTCGTCTTCGTCGAGCGTGAGCCGCGTGTCGTCGAGCACCTGAAGCGGACGATCGAGACGCTCGGGGTCGGCGACCGGTGCCGTGTCCTGCGGTCGGACGCCGTGCGCTTCGTTACGTCGCCGCAGCGCGGCCGGGAGCCGTTCGATGTCGTGTTCGCCGATCCGCCGTACGATACGGACGGGGCCCGCCGGGTCTACGGTGCTCTGGACTGCTGGAACGGTGTCGCCGCGGGCGCGCTCGTCGTGCTCGAGCACCGTGTGGACGATCTCCTTCCAGCGCAGGGCGCTCGTCTGAGGCTCCGAACGGTCAAGCGCTACGGCACCATCGAGATTGAACTGCACCATGTCACCGAACCGGACGATCATCAGCGACCTTCCAGGGAGGACTCGTGACAAAGGCACTCTATCCGGGAACGTTCGACCCGATCACCAACGGCCATCTCGATCTGGTCCATCGGGCACGGCGTCTCTTCGACGAGGTCATCGTTGCGGTGGGGACGGCAAGAGAGAAGGATCCGATGTTCACGGTCGAGGAGCGCGTCGAGATGATCCGTGAAGCGACGGCCGAACTCGACGGGATCACGGTCGTGTCCTTTGACGGCCTTCTTGTTGACGAGGTGCGGAGGTATGGAGCGACGTCGATCCTGCGGGGGCTCCGGGCCGTCTCCGACTTCGAATACGAGTTCCAGATGGCGCTGATGAACCGGCACCTCGCCCCCGAGGTCGAGACCGTCTTCCTCATGCCCAACAAGAACTACAGCTATCTCGACTCGACCGTCGTGAAGGAGGTCGCGCTGCTCGGTGGTGACGCAGCTGGTTTCGTTCCCTCGGTGGTGCTCGAGAGACTGCTCGAACGACGCAGGGATCTGCGGAGGTCCTAGTGTATGGCCGTGGGCGTTGGTCTCGACGCCCGCAATGGAGAGGCTGCATGTCATCACGCACGAGGGCTCTCACCCCTGTTCTGAAGCGGATCACACGCGCGGCGAGTGGGCCCTCCTCGACACTGCGCGAGGATCTCATCTGCTATGCGTTCGACGCGACGGACATCCACGCGCTTCCCGACATCGTTGTCTGGCCTGATTCGACCGAGGACGTCGCGGCCGTCGTCCGCATCGCACACGACGCCGGACTCCCCGTCGTCGCCCGGGGCGCGGGCACGGGCTACACGGGCGGTAGTGTCCCGGTCAGCGGTGGCGTCGTGCTCTCTTTCGAGCGGATGAACCGCGTGCTCAGCATCGATACGACCGCGGCCGTCGCGGTGGTCGAGCCGGGGGTCGTCAACGAGGATCTCAGGGCCCGCGCGATGGAAGACGGACTGACCTATCCGCCGGACCCGGCGAGTCTCAAGGTGTCGACGCTCGGTGGCAATGTCGCCGAGGGCGCCGCTGGGCCGAGGACCGTTCTCTACGGCAGAACGGGTGACTACGTGGTGGGTCTCGAGTTCGTCCTTGCCGACGGCGGCATCGTCCGGACCGGCTATCTCGCGGACGCCGATGGCTGGGATCCGGCTCCGCTCGTCGTCGGGTCGGAGGGGACGCTCGCCGTGGTCACGAAGACGGCCGTGCGGCTGACCGATATCCCTGAGCTGACCGTCACATGCTGGGCGGAGTTTCCGTCGCTCGTCGCCGCGGCCAGGGCGGTTGCCGAGATCACCGCAGCCGGCGTGCCGGTCAGCGTCCTCGAGATCATCGACCGCGACACGCTCGCGTGCTCGCTCGAGTACGTGCGCGGCGAGAGACCCGAGAGTCCGCCGGCGGGGGCTCTGCTCATCGAACTGGAGGGGTCCAGTGAGGACGTGCGGCACGGGATCGACGACGTCCGGCGGCTCCTCACGAACGGCGAAGCGACCGGGCTCAGGTGGGCTGAGGACGATGCCGAACGAGACGAGCTCTGGGAGGTGCGGCGCTCGATCTCAGCATCGCTTGCCAGGCTCTCGACCGGCAAGATCAACGAGGACATCACCGTTCCGCGGAGCCGGATCCCGGACTTCGTCGACCGTGTGCGGGAGATCGCAGAGACCGCCGATCTTCCGATACTGACCTTCGGCCACGCCGGCGATGGCAATCTCCACGTGAACATCATCGTCGACCGGGCGGACCGTGATCAGATGCTCCGCGCGCGGCGCGCGGTGACCGAGCTGTTCGACGCCGCGATCTCGATGGGGGGCACGCTCAGCGGCGAGCACGGGATCGGCATCACCAAGGCCGAGCATCTGTCTCGGGAACTCGATACCGCCGCGCTCGAGACGACGCGCGCGGTCAAGCGTGCGCTCGATCCCGACGGCATCATGAATCCGGAGAAGATCCTGAGCGACCGACCGAATCCCTGGTGGAAGGGTCTCGACGACGGGTCATCAAGCACCGAGCCATCAAATGGTGAGGAGTAGCGGATGCTGATCGACGCAGCGACCGTCGAGCTGAAGGCCGGCGACGGTGGCGATGGATGCAGGAGCTTTCGCCGTGAGAAGTTCGTCCCGCGGGGTGGCCCCAACGGCGGCGACGGCGGCAAGGGAGGCGACATCGTCTTCGAGGCCGACGGCGGACGCTCCACGCTTCTGGACTTCCGCTATCGCAGGAACTACAAGGCCGAACGCGGCCGACACGGAGGGAGCTCCCGGAAGACGGGGCACGACGGCGAGGACATCACGCTGCGTGTTCCGGTCGGTACGATCATCAGGAACAAGGAGAGCGGCGAGATCATCGCCGACCTCGATGAGCCTGGGAAGAGGGTCGTCGTCGCCGCCGGCGGGCGCGGCGGGCGTGGGAACGCGAGGTTCGCGAGCTCCACGGTCCAGGCACCGACCCGGTGCGAGCCCGGGAGACCGGGAGACGAACTCATCGTCGATCTGGAGCTCAAGCTCATTGCCGATGTGGGACTCGTCGGGCTCCCGAATGCCGGGAAGTCGACCATGCTCTCGACGATCTCAGCTGCGAAACCGAAGATCGGGGACTATCCCTTCACGACCCTCAGTCCGGTGCTCGGTCTCGTCCAGTACGGGGTCGACCGGGGCTTCGTCGTCGCCGACCTGCCGGGCATCATCGAGGGAGCGCACGAGGGCAAGGGTCTCGGCGACCGGTTTCTCAAGCACATCGAGCGGACGAGGGTCATCGTCGTGCTGGTCGATTCGTCCGATGAGGATCCCGAGATCTCGTACGGCATTATTCTCGGTGAGCTCGAGCAGTACGGGGAGGGGCTGGCTGAGAAGCCGCGCATCGTCGTCTTCACGAAGGCGGACGTAGGCGCGGAGATCGACCTCGCCGGGGCGCGGTTCGGAGGCGAGCGGACGTTCGTCGTCTCCGCCGTGAGCGGACAGGGTATCGAGGAGATGAAGCGCGCGATCCGGGAGCTCCTGGACAGCGCGGAGGCATAGAGGCACGCGTGGGCGGCGGATGCGCCGCGCAGCGGAGATGCAGCACGCCGGCAGGGGTCGGCGGGCGACGGGACGGGGATCCACGGGGAGGTGGCGGGGTGGAGGAGCACACGGCTGCACTGGTCTTTCTCATGGCAGAGGGTGTTGGGTCGGCGACCGCGGCACGGCTTCGGGAGCGACACGGTTCGTTCGGTCTCGCGCTCGCTGCAGTGCTGCGAGGCGGGGCCGGGGTCACCGCTGCGAAGCGACGCGCTCTTGAGACAGCCTTCCTCGAGGGCGTCTGGGAACGCCAGCTCAACGCAGCTGCCGACGCGGGAGCGCGCTTCGTGACGTTCGGGAGTGCGGGATATCCCGATCCGCTGTCACGGATCGCGAGGCCGCCGGTGGGTCTGTTCGCCCGAGGGAGCGGGCTTGCGGATCAGCGACCGATGCTCGCCGTCGTCGGATCCCGGTCGGCGACGCCGCACGGACGCCTCTTCGCGCGAGAGCTCGCGGCGTCCCTCGCTTCCGCAGGGCTGACGATCGTCAGCGGTCTCGCTCGCGGGATCGATACCGCGGCTCACGAAGGCGCGCTCGACGCTGGCGCCCTGACCATCGCTGTGCTTGGGTCAGGGCTTGATCGTGTGTACCCGCGTGAGAACGCGGGGCTTGCCAAGCGAATCGCTGCGTCCGGAGCCGTGGTCACCGAGTTCCCGTTCGGTACCGCTCCTCTAGCTGAGCATTTCCCGATGCGGAACCGCATCGTGGCCGGTTGCTCGGCGGGCGTCCTCGTGATAGAGGCGGGGGAGAGAAGCGGTGCCTTGATCACGGCGTCGATGGCGCTCGATGAGGGTCGCGAGGTCTTCGCGGTCCCCGGTGCGCCTGACGAGCCGGGAGCACGCGGGCCGAACGGATTGCTCAGAGCCGGCGCGAAGCTCGTCGAACGCGCCTCGGACGTCCTCGAAGAGCTCGAGGGAGGGTGGGGACCCTTCCAGGACACCGCGTCTCCGGGGGAGCGGTCCGAGGACGGCGTCGACAGCGCTCCGCCGACCGAGGACAGCGTTCGGGCGATACTGGGAACCAGGCCGTTGAGCGCCGGGGAGATCGCGACGAAGCTCGGACGTCCGGTGCGGGAGATCATCGAGAGACTCATCGAGCTGGAGCTTGCGGGGCTTGCTCGCGTCTGGCCGGGAGGCCGGTATACACGATCGTGACCGGAGGCGAACGCCGGTGACGGTCCGAGTGATGTGCGAATAGTAGAGGATGGAGCGTCGGATGGGAGGGGAGCCGATGTCGGACCGGAGGTCGGTCGTGTCGATCACGCGGAGCGCCGACTACGAACTCGCCGCGATACGCGCGGCGGTGACGACGGCCGTCGATGGGGTGGGCGGCATGTCCGCGTTCGTTCGATCCGGGCAGAGGGTTCTGATCAAACCGAACCTCCTGTCCGCGAAGAACCCCGATCGGGCCATCACGACCCATCCATCCGTGCTTGAGGTCATCATTGAACTGGTTCGTGCCGCGGGCGGTGTTCCGACCATCGGCGACAGTCCGGGCGGGGCTATCCGCGGCATCGAGCGCGTCTGGGAGAACACCGGGATGAGGGATCTCTCGGAGCGGACCGGTGTTCCACTCGTGAGCTTCGAGGCCGCCGGCTCGGTTTCGAGACAGGGCGTCGAGCACGAGTACATGATCGCGCGCCCGGTCGTCGACGCCGATGTCATCATCAACGTGCCGAAGCTCAAGACCCATATGCTCACGCTCTACACGGGTGCCATCAAGAACACATTCGGCGCCATTCCCGGATTCGGGAAGGCGAGGCTGCACAATCTCGCGGGACGTCCCGCGCCGTTCAGCCGGTTCGTCGTCGATGTGCACGCGCTGGTGGCTCCGGCGCTCCACATAATGGATGGCGTCGTGGCGATGGAGGGTGACGGACCGTCGGGCGGCAAGACGCGGTACGTCGGCGCCGTGATGGCCGGGGCCGATGCCGTTGCCATGGATACGGTGGCGGCCGGCATGCTCGGAATGGACGTCCGGCGTATACACATGATCCACCTGGCGGCCGAGCGTGGTCTGGGAACCGACGACCCCGCGTCTATCAGGGTCGTGGGCGAGTTGCCCGGGTCGTTCGACACGGACGGGTTCAAGCTGCCCGGGACGGGCATTCTCAACTACATCCCGGACCCGCTGGTGCGCGCATTCAAGCCGCTCATATGGATACTCCCAGAAATGTCAAGGGAGTGGGGGTGCGTGGGGGGGGAGCGTTGCGGGCTCTGCATGAGAAGCTGTCCCGTGAACGCCATCACCTTGAAGGATGATGTTCCGGTCGTCGACCGCAGGACTTGCGTCGAGTGTCTGTGCTGCCACGAGGTCTGTCCGCATCAGGCGGTTCGGATCAGGCTGTCGTGGCTCGCAAAGAAATTCGCCTGACCGAATCCGACGCGAAGCCGTACATTTCGCCTGAACGGGAGAGGGAGAGGTCCGTGGCGCGAGAGCACAAGATCACGATGACGCACCGACTCGAGTACGCCGCTGCGCGG
>CAZRAD010000054.1:0-15225 GCA_964597945.1 uncultured bacterium | reverse complement strand
GAATCACGACTGCCGCCCCGGCGGCCTCGACCGCCCTGGCGTTCTTCATCTGGTGTCCCTCGGTGGCGTACGGGTACGGCACCAGTATCGCCGGCCGTGCCACAACGGCCGTCTCGGCGAGCGTCGTCGCGCCCGCCCTCGAGACCACGAGGTCGCAGGCCGCGTACGCGTCCGCCACGTTGTCGAAGTAGCTCTCCACGACCGCCGTGGCTCCCGCCTTGCTGCAGCTCTCGCGGACGAGCGGAAGCTCGTCACGACCGGTCTGGATGATCATCTCGATGCCGCCCGCTGCAAGCTCCGCCGCCGCGTCCGCGATCGCGAGGCTCATGCTTCGAGCCCCCCCGCTCCCACCGAGCAGGAAGATCACCGGGGCGCCGTCAGAAAGCCCGAAGCCCCTGCGCGCCGCCGCACGCATCGACCCGGCCGTGTCCGAATGAAGACCCTCTCCCGCTGCGTCACCGAGTGCGGCACGGATCGGATTGCCGGACAGCTCGATCCGCTTCGCGCGCGGCAGATGTGTCCGTGTCTCCTCGAACGTCGTGTGCACGACGTCGGCCCACCGCGACAGCACGCGGGTGGCCAGCCCCGGGTACGAGTTCTGTTCCTGAAGCGCGACCGGAACATGAAGCGAGGCTGCCGCGATCACCGGCGGGAGGCTTGCGAATCCTCCCGTACCGAGCGCGGCGTCCGGTCGACGGCGCATCAGCTTCGTCACACCGGCCGCGTACCCTGCGCCGACGACGAACGGCACGGCAACGTTCACGAGCCTCCCCCCGCGGATGAACCCGCGCGAGGGTACGGTCTCGAACGTCCTGCCGGTCTCGGTCACAACGCGCTCCTCGATCGAACCGCGGCGTCCCATGAAGAAGGTCTCGATGCCGGGCTCAAGCTGCTCAAGCGCCTCGGCAACGGCGATCCCCGGGTAGATGTGTCCTCCTGTGCCTCCGCCGGCGATCATGACTCTCACGACCTCTTCCTTCGTCTGTTCTCACGGCCGGCGATCACCGCCGGTCCATCAAGCACGGTCTGCTTTGACATGTTCAACAGGATGCCGATCGCCGCCATGTTCCCCACGAGCGCCATGCCGCCGTAGCTCAGGAACGGGAGCGGCAGCCCCGTGGTCGGGATCGTGCCGGTCACCACGCCGATGTTGATCGCCGCGTAGAGTGCGACCATGGTCGTCAGTCCCGACGCGAGGAGCATTCCATAGAGATCCTGCTGTCTGCGCGCGATCCGAAGTCCCCTCAACATCAGCACCACGAAGAGGCCCACGACGAGCAGCGTGCCGAGGATGCCCAGCTCCTCCGCCCAGATGGAGAAGGCGAAGTCGGTGTGCGAGTCGGGGATGAACGCGCGCTGAAGACTTCCTCCGATGCCGCGCCCCGTGATGCCGCCCGAGCCGAACGCGATGAGCGACTGATAGCCCTGGTATGCCAACTCCCGCGTGTTGACCCCGTCCATCGAGAGGTCGAACATCGACCTCCAGACACCGACGCGGTCGCTGATGCGGTCCACGTTCATGGCCGCGAAGACGCCCAGCGGCACGACGGCCAGACCGAGCGCCCCGATGTGGTGGAGCCTCGCCCCCCCGAGGAAGAGCATCGTGAACGAGAGCAGTGCGATGCCGACCGCGCTCCCGTAGTCCTTCTGGAGCACCATGAGCCCGACGACGATGCCGACGAACATCAGCCGCGGCAGGAGCCCCTTCGCGAAATCAACGAGCTCCTCCTGCCGGCGCGAGAGCACATCCGCGAGGTAGATGACGAGGACCAGCTTGGCGATCTCGTTGGGCTGCACGCCCATGAGTGTGGATGTCGCACCTCGCATGTTCTCGGGACGGAGCACTGTGAGCACGAGCAGGGCGATCGAGAACAACATCGCCTTCTTCGCGTGCTTCCGGTAGAAGCGGTGGTCCACCGAGTAGAAGAACCACATGGCGAGCACGCCGGCGGCGAGCCTGAGGATGTACATCTGGAAGAGCGCGTTCGCGCTTCCCATACGGCTGTGCGCGAAGTAGACGCTCGACGTGTAGACAGTGATGGTCCCGACCGCGAGCAGCAGCAGCGCTGTCCACAGCAGCCATCGATCAACCCGTATGGTTCCCTTGAGCATCATCACCTATCTCCGAGCGCGTTCACCGCGCGCTTGAACTGCCGGCCTCTGTCCTCGAAGTCGTCGAACATGTCGAAGCTCGCGCACGCCGGGGAGAGCAGCACGACGTCCCCTGTCTCCGCCAGCGCCTGAGCCCGGCGCACGGCCTCATCCAGACTCCCCGCGCGCTCGATCCCGACGGCTCCCTCCAGAGCCAGCTCGAACTTCTCCGTCGCCTGCCCGATGAGGATGGCCTTCCGGACGTGATCCGTCGCGAGCTCTCGGAGCGCCGTGAAGTCCGCGCCCTTCTCCTTACCGCCCGCGATCCAGATGATCGGGGACGCGAAGCTCTGGAGCGCGAAGCGGACCGAGTCCACGTTGGTCGCTTTCGAGTCGTTCACGTACGTCACGCCGCCGAGTTCACGGACGAACTCGAGACGGTGTTCGAGTGATCGGAAGTTCCTGAGCACATCGGCTGCCGCGTCGGGCTCAACGCCGACGGCCGCGGCCGTTGCGTACGCCACCATCGAATTGACCAGGTTATGCGGCCCCGGAAGCCCCAGCTCCTCCACCCCCACGATCTCCGTCTCTCGATCCCCGATCCGCGAGACCACGCTGCCGCCCCGCACGAACACGCCGCGGGGAAGCTCCCTGGTCACGCTGACCGGAACGACCGTGCCGCCTGCGGACTCCACACGCGAGGCCACCTCGGGGTCGTCCACGTAGAGCACGGCGGTGTCGCCGGCGGTCTGGTTCGCAAACAGCCTCATCTTGGAGGCCGCGTAGTGCTCGAAGTCATCATACCGGTCCAGATGGTCCTCCGTTATGTTCAGCAGCGCGCCGACAGTCGGCCGGAAGCGATCGGTCGTGTCGAGCTGGAAGCTCGAGACCTCGGCGACGATAATGCCGTCCGCCGGAGTGCGCGCCGCCTCGTGAGAGACCGCGTTGCCGATGTTGCCCCCCACGAGAACGGGTCGACCGGTCGTCCGCACGAGCTCTCCGGTGAGAGCCGTCGTCGTCGTCTTCCCGTTCGTTCCCGTGATCGCCACCCACGTCGCTTCGGACATCTGATACCCCAGCTCGAGTTCCCCGATGATCTCGATCTCGCGCTCCGCGGCCGCCTTCAAGAGCGGCGCGCCGGACGGCACTCCCGGGCTGACGACGATGAGGTCGGCGGCGTCCAGGAGCTCCAGCGGCTGCTCACCGAGCGAAAGCTCTGCCCCACGTGCGAGCCAGGAGGTTGCGTCGAGGCCGAGATCCTCCGCGCTTCGAAGATCCGTCGCGACCACGCTGCTCCCCTCTTCCAACAAGAGGTCCACCGCCGCGCGCCCGCTTCGAGCCAACCCGACCACCAACACTCTCGAACCCGCCAAATCTCGCCGTACCCGTGTCATCAAGAAGTACCGACCTCCTGTCGCTGCGCTCTCTGGTACCCCACCAGCCAGTCTTCATGAGACCACTTCGCTCTCTCTGAAGGACCTCTCCCGCCTCCACACACCGTCGCTACTGAAGCTTCAGCGTGGAGACCGCCAGCAGGGCGAACAGCGCCCCGACGATCCAGAATCGAACAACGATCTTGCTCTCCGGCCACCCCAGCTTCTGGAAGTGGTGGTGGAGAGGCGCCATGAGGAAGACACGCTTCCCCCGCGTCTTGAACGACGCGACCTGGATGATCACCGAAAGGGCGATGAGTGCGAACATCCCGCCAACGATGAGCAGCCAGATCTCCTTCTTGATGAGGATGGCCAGCGTCCCGAGCGCGCCGCCGACGGCGAGCGAGCCAGTGTCCCCCATGAACACCTCGGCCGGGTGCGCGTTGAACCAGAGAAACCCGAGACCGGCACCGATGAGGGCCGAACAATAGATCGTGAGCTCGCCGGCGCTGGCGATGTACGGGATGTTCAGATAGTCACTGAAGCGGACGTGACCGGTGAGGTAGCTCATGGCCCCGAACGCCAGCGCGCAGAACAGGATAAGGCCGATCGCGAGCCCGTCGAGACCGTCGGTCAGATTCACCGCGTTCGAACTCGCCGTGATAACGATCATGCAGAACACGACGTAGGCAGGCCCGAGCGACATGACGGCGTCTTTGAGGAACGGAACCTCGACGTTGCTCGGAGAGGCCAGCAGTCCGCCACCGTAGATGGCGACGCCGACGAGGAGACCGAGCCCGAGCTGTCCCGCAAGCTTGTACCGCGCCACAAGCCCCTTCTTCCGCTTCCTCACGACCTTCAGGAAGTCGTCGGTGAACCCGACGAGTCCGAGCCAGATCGTGGCGATCAACATCAGCCAGATGAACTCGTTGTCGAGACGCGCCCACAGGAGCGTCGGTACGATGGTCGCCGTGAGGATCAGCAGTCCGCCCATGGTCGGCGTCCCCGCCTTCGCGGCGTGCGCCTCCGGGGCGTACTCCCTCACGCCATCCGTGAGCTGGTGGTTGCGAAGCATCCGGATAAACAGGGGTCCCAGGAGGAAGCTTATGAGCAGGGCGGTTATGGCCGCGTACGCCGAACGGAAGGTGATGTACCGGAAGACATTGAAGGCGGAAATGTAGTCCCTCAAGGGGTAGAGCAGGTGATACAACATAACGGCCCTCGTACGTCGGGGGAGCAACCCCCGGGTAGTCCGGTCAGGAGACGGGCGCCTCCGAGACCAGCGACTCAACCACTTCCTCCATCCGCATTCCGCGGGACCCCTTCACCAGCAATATCGCATCACGCTCGAGACCCTGGGTCAGATCCCGCGCGAGTGTTCTCTTGTCATCGTGGACGCACACGCGGTCGGGCGGCATCCCGGCGGCGATCGCGCCCTCGGCGAGCGCCTTCACGTCCGACCCGTGGAGGTAGAGACGACCGATGCCGAGCTCGGCCGCCCGGATGCCGACCGCCCGGTGCGCGTCAGGACTCCCATCGCCCATCTCGAGCATGTCCCCGAGCGCCGCGACCGTCGGTCGCGTTCCCGCCATCTCGACGAGCGTCTCAAGCGCGGCGACCATCGAAGCCGGATTGGCGTTGTAGGCGTCGTTGATCACCGTCACGTTCCCCGTCTCGATGACCTCCATGCGCATCGACGTGGGCCGGAAGTCTCTGAGACCGGCCGCCGCCGACTGCCTGCTCACGCCGAGGGAGACGGCGGCGGCGATAGCCGCGAGCGCGTTGTGCACGTTGTGCCGCCCCGGCGCACGGAGTTCGATATCGATTCGCTCCCGGATGAACGCCGTCCGGCGGAGCGAGAAGCGAACGGTGGAACCCCTGTGCTCGATGTCGTCCGCCGCGACGTCGGCACTCTCGGACAGACCGAACAGAACGACCGCCGAAGGGCAGTCATCAGCCATCCCAAGCACGCGGGGATCGTCGGCATTGAGCACCGCGGTGCCGTCGGGCGGAAGCGCCGCGATGAGCTCGGCCTTGGCGGCCGCGACGCCGTCGAGGTCGCGCAGATTCCCGAGATGGGCGGCCGCGACGTTCGTCACGATACCAACACGGGGTTGCGCGAGAACGGCGAGTCGAGCGATCTCACCCCGGTGGTTCATCCCCATCTCGACAACCGCTGCGTCGTGCGTGGACTCGATCCCGAAGAGCGTCAGCGGGACGCCTACGTGGTTGTTGTAGTTGCCGCCGGTCTTCCAGACATCCATGTCGTGATTGAGCGCAGCGGCCGTCATGTCCTTCGTCGTCGTCTTGCCGTTCGAGCCGGTCACGGCGACGACCGGGATCTCGAAGCGGTTCCGGTACCACTTCGACAGATCCTGGAGCGCGAGAAGCGTGTCCTCGACCGCAAGCACCACGGCTCCGTCCGGAAGCGCGGACGCGTGGGCCTGAGCCCAACTCGCCTCGACCACGGCGGCCACTGCGCCCGAGGCGAGAGCGTCCGCCACGAACCGGTGTCCGTCGAACCGGTCGCCGCGCAGCGCGACGAACAGGTCGCCCGACCGCACCATGCGCGAGTCGGTCGACACGGCGGCGATCTCGAGACCCGTCGGAGCGACTCCCGCGTCCGCCGCAGCGATACCCGTGCCCGTCGCGGTGTTCACCACGACCCCGAGCGCCGATGCGGCCTCTGTCAGTTTGATCCGCTCCATCACACCCTCTTCAGTCCGCAGTCCGTGCAGCCCCCGGATCCGACGGCGCCGTCGCTCTGGGCCATGGCGGCCATCGCCTCTTCACGGTCATCGAAGTGGACCCGGTCGGTCCCGATGATCTGGTAGTCCTCGTGTCCCTTGCCTGCGATGACCACGACGTCTCCGGTGCCGGCCATCGTTACCGCAGTTCTGATCGCGTCTCTCCGATCCTCAACGACGTCGACCTGGGACCGCCCGATGTCACCGATGCCCTCGAGGATCTCATCGATGATGACGTGCGGACTCTCGGTCCGCGGGTTATCCGAGGTCACGACAACTCGGTCCGACAGCCGCGCGGCGATCTCGCCCATCAGCGGCCGCTTCCCCCGGTCGCGGTCTCCCCCGCATCCGAACACCGTCACAATGTGCCTCGGATCGAGCTCGCGAACCGCCCGGAGCACCTTCTCGAGCGCGTCCGGCGTGTGCGCGTAGTCGATGACGACCGAGTACCCGACGCTGCCGGGCACGAGCTCAAGCCGACCTGCCACACGCTCGACACCGGCGATCCCGGCCTGGATGGTCGACAGCGGGATCTCGCGGCTGACGGCCACTGCCGTCGCGGCGAGTGCGTTGAGGACGTTGAAACCCGCTATGAGCCGCATCGAGATGTCGAAATCACCGTTCGGGGTGTGGAACCGCGCCTCGGTGCCGCTCGCTGACGCCCTGACGTTGCTCGCGTGTACATCACCACCGGCCATCCCGTACGTGAGTACCCTGAGACTCGACGAGTCCCCGAACCCGTCGGCGAGATCGCGTCCGAACGGGTCATCCGTATTGATGATGGCGGTCGAGCCGGGCTTGTTGGCGTCGGTCTCGGCCAGTTCGAACAGTCGACGCTTGGCCGCGCCGTACTCCTCGAGCGAACCGTGGAAATCAAGATGGTCACGCGACAGGTTCGTGAACGTCGCCGTATCGAACCGGGTCCCAAGCGCGCGTCCCAGCGCAAGGGCGTGCGAACTGACCTCCATCGTCACGGCGTCGACGCCGGCGTCGACCATCTCCGCGAGTGCCGCGGCCAGATCGACCGCTTCGGGGCTCGTCCGCGCGGCGGGGACGAATCGGTCGGCGATGCGGTAGCCGAGCGTGCCGATGAGCCCGGTCCTCTGCCCCGCTTCGATGAGAACCGCGTCGATGATGTGTGAGGTCGTGGTCTTGCCGTTCGTCCCGGTCAGACCATGGACGACCAGACGGTCCGACGGGCGGCCGTGAAGCTCGTGTGCGACGGGCCCCATGGCGACCCTCGTGTCGGGCACGACGATCTCGAGCATGCCCGGCGTCCCCGTCTTCCGCTCCACGAGAGCGGCCGCGGCACCTCGTTCCGCGGCGTCGGCGACAAACTCGTGGCCGTCCGCGACAAACCCGGTCACGGCAACAAAGAGACCCCCGGGCTTGACCCGGCGCGAATCGTATTCGACGGAGCGCACCGAGATCTCCGACGCCTCAGCGGGGAGACCGGATGCAACACTCGCAGCGACGCCGCTCGACTCGAGCAGCACGGCGAGATTCATCTCGTATGTGCGCTTGTCGCTCATACTATCTGCACTCCACTCGGACTCGGTCTCCGGCCGCCACCGAGGACCCTCTCCGAGGTGACTGCGACCGGACCAGACCGGTTCCATCGAACGAGAGCACAAGCCCGAGACTCGCCGCCGTGCGACGCGCGCGCCTGAGGCTCATCCCGACAAGGTCGGGCATGTCGATGGTCGTGTCGTCGGTCTCGCCGGCATCCGCCACACCGAACGACGCCGGGACGATGAGGCAGTCGCCCGCGCTGGGGCGTGCGCCGAGCGCGCCGGCTGGAAGCGGTAGATAGCCGGCTGCATCGCACGCGGCATGCTCGTGCGCGCCGGCGTCGTGCATCAGACGCCCCGCGACACCGAGACCACCGGATTCCAGCGAGCACGTCGTCAACTCGTTCGCCGGGCGCTCGTTCGCCGGGCGCTCGGACCTGCGACCGAGGATGAGTCCGTGTCCCGCGCTCCTCACAACCCGCTCAACGATGCGCCGAAAGACGGGAGCCGCCACCTCTCCACCGAGCCCCCGCCCTTTCGGCTCGTCGATGACGACGAGGATGACCACACCGGGGTCATCTGCGGGAGCGAACCCTGCAAAGGAGGAGACGTACTTTCCCGGGGCGTAGCCCCGGATGCCGGGGACAACCTTCTGCGCGGTTCCCGTCTTACCGGCGACTGCGAACTCGGCGACGGCTGCGTTCCTGCCCGTACCGTCGATCGGGATATCCGTCATCATGTCTCTCACGAGCGCCGCGACCTCGGGACGCACGACCTGGCGCACGACGCACGGCTGCGCCTCCTCGAGGACGCGTCCCTCATCGCTGAGGACGGCCTTGAGGATGTGCGGCTCCATGAGATACCCGCCGTTCGCCACAGCGGAGTAGGCGCCCGCGAGCTGGAGTGCGGTCACCGCGATCTCCTGTCCGATGGCGATCGTGTGAATCGATCGCCTGCTCCAGTCCGCCGGCGGATGCAGCGTGCCGCGGACCTCACCGGGGAGGTTGATGGCCGTGAGACACCCGAAACCGAAATCACGCGCGTACGAGTAGAGCGGGATCTCACCGACCGCTCCGCCTATCTGGGCGAAGCCTATGTTGCTCGATTTCTTGAGCGCCCCGCGGAACGTGAGCCATCCGTGCGGCTTGACGTCACGGATGGTGAAACTGCCGAATCTCCGCTTGCCCTGTGATGTGTAGTAGACCGACGTCTCGTCCGCCGCGCCCGTCTCGATGGCCGCGCACGCCGTGACGACCTTGAAGGTCGAGCCCGGCTCGAACTGATCCGTGACGGCGCGGTTGCGCCAGCACTCCTCGGCGTAGCGCGCGAAGCGATTGCAGTCGAATCCGGGCCAGTTCGCCATCGCGAGGATCTCGCCCGTCCATGGGTTCTGCACGATGACCGTGCCGCTCTTCGCTTCCTGTTCGCGAATCGCCCTCTCCAGCTCGACCTCACAGATCTCCTGGAGCCCTGCATCGATCGTCAGGACGATCGACTCGCCGTTCTCGGGAGCGATACGTGAGCCCGACGGCGCCGGGGAGCGCTGCTGGATACCGTCGAGGTGGTACTCGACCGTCGCCGGAGTGCCGCGCAGCCACTCGTCCATCTGCTGCTCGATGCCGGAGATGCCGCGGCCGTCGATGTCCGTGTACCCGATCACGTGACATGCGCGCTCACCATGGGGGTAGACGCGCTTCGTCTCGGGAAGGAGCTCTATCCCTTTGATCCCGAGCCGGGCAACCGCCGCAGCACGGTCAGGCGATACCTGCCGCTCGACCCAGACGAACCCTGTCTTCTTCGTGAGAAGCTCCGCGTATCTTCGGGAGTCCCCGCCGAGGGCGCCCGCGAGAGCGCGGGCCACCGCGCGAGGCGAGTCGATCTCTGGTGGGTGCGCGCTGACGGAGTGGACGGCGAGGTTGTTGGTCAAAGCGGTTAGATTGCGGTCGAAGATCACACCGCGGTCGGGCGCGAGTTCGACGGTCACGATCTGCTGACGCTCCGCGTAGCCGGCGAGCCTGGGCCCGTGGACGATCTGGATGCAGAAGAGACGGACAACGATGACGGCCCAGACGACGAGCGCGAACACGAGCGCGACGCCGAGCCGCCTCACGTGTGCTCTCTCTACGATCTCGTCTCTACCCGTCGATCGGTGCATGCTCGTCCCTCAACACGTAGCCCGCTGCGTCCCCGCCATTCATCGGTCCCTCGCCCAGCCTCACGACCTCATCACGCTCCGGGTACCGCATGTCCAGATGATCTCTCGCGTATCGCTCGATCCGCTCTCGACTTGAGAGCGCCACACAGTCCATTTCGAGAAAGCCGATCTCCGCTTCGAGCCTGCCGCGATGGCTGCGCAGGCTTGCGATCTCCCCGGCGAGGCGCGAGGCGTAGACGTGCTGCCACACGCAGAGGATGCCGGTCAGGAGCGCCGCTGCCCACAGCACAAGCCCCTTTGCGTGGACCGAGCCGCGGATGCCGCTCAAGAGAGTCGCCGGTCCGGTCGCGATACCGCGGACCCGACCGGCTATTGATGCCAATGGCGGAAGATGCGATGCGATGCGACGAGCGCCTGTTGCGCGTCCGCTCTTCCGACGCCTGGGCACTGTCTGTTTCTTCCTCAGAAATCTCACTGGCTGCATCGCGTTCCCCCTGGGGTAGCCCGACGACCGGCGCCTCATGGCCTCCGGTCGCCGCTCCCCTGTCAGGCTGCCGCGTGGTCAGGCAACCGCTCTGCGACTCGCAGCTTCGCCGACCGTGCCCTCGGGTTCCGGGCCAGTTCGGTCGGCTGCGGTCTCACGACACGCCGCGTGATGACCCGCATCGTTGGTTTCTTCCCGCACGCGCACTCCGGTAGGTCGCGAGGGCACGTGCACGGATCGGCCGCGTGTATGAAGTGCCGCTTCGTGATGCGGTCCTCCAGCGAATGGTACGAGATGACGACGATGCGACCGCCCGGGCGAAGCACCTGCTCCGCTTGCCTCAGCCCCTCGCGGAGGTTTTCGAGCTCGCCGTTGACGGCGATGCGGAGCGCCTGAAACACACGGGCGAGCGTCTTCGTCCTGTTCTTCGGCTTCGTGGAGATGACGGCCTCTGCGAGGTCGGCCGTCGTCTTGAGCCTGTCGTTGTCACGCGCCGTGATGATCGCGCGCGCGATGGGATGAGCCCGCCGCTCCTCACCGTAGTCCCGGATGATCCCGGCGAGCCCGCGCTCGTGCGCATGTTCGATCAGCTGGGCGGCGCTCCGCCCGGACCGCGCGTCGAGACGCATGTCGATCGGCCCTTCGTTGGCGTAGCTGAACCCGCGCTCCGCATGATCGAGCTGCATGGAGGAGAAGCCGAGGTCCATGAGCACACCGTCGGCCGGGGCGAATCCCGCGGTCTCGGCTGTCTCACGCAGTGACGAGAAATTGGCTCTCACCAGCTCCACCCTCTCCGAGAACGGTCGCAGTGCATGGCCCGCTGCACGAATCGCCTCGGCATCGAGGTCGAGTCCGAGGAGCCTGCCGGCCGGCGCATTGAGGAGAACCTGTCGCGCGTGTCCTCCTGCACCGACGGTGCAGTCGATATAGAGACCGGAGGTCCGAGTTATCAGGAACTCGACGACCTCGGTCGTCATGACCGGCAGATGTGCCGACTGCATGTTGTA
Source organism: uncultured bacterium (assembly GCA_964597945.1). Taxonomy (GTDB): domain Bacteria; phylum Joyebacterota; class Joyebacteria; order Joyebacterales; family Joyebacteraceae; genus JAPEKQ01. Next base: position 3,857 of record CAZRAD010000054.1, on the reverse strand, counting down.
TGTCGCTTTGGTCAGGTACGCGGTGCGTCACGGCCACCGGTCCCTCGAGGAACGGGCGCTTGGTCAGCTCGCGAGAAGTGCGCGTGCAGTGCCCGTCCGGTTCCCTCTCTCGGGTACCGATGTATTGTCCTCAAGAAGGCCGTGGAGTCCCGCCAGGAGAAAGATGTTCCTCACATAGGGACTCAGTCCGGCCACCTTCAGATCTCCAGCATGTGAGCGGACCAGATCGAACTCGCGGGTGAGCACGGATGCGTCCCGGTAGCTGATGTGCTCCACATCGCTGAAGTCGAGAACGATCTGGTTCTGCCTGCTCGTGAGCAGGCTGACGAGGTGACGGTGGAGCTGCGCGAACTCGCCGGCGGCCATGCTGCCTGCCATGTGGAGCACGATCGACTGCTCCGTTGCGCGCGAATGAATGGTCATGCTCCTACTCCTCCCCGTCGTCGTTGTCGGTCGGGTTGTCCCACAGGGTCTCCGCGACCTCCTCGTAGGTCATCCCGAACCCGTCCTTGTACTCCCGGTAGCGTTCCGGACTCCAGATCTCGATGCGCTCGATGGCGCCGATGACGAGTATGTCCTTCTCGAGACCGGCGAGCTCTCTGAGCTCCTGCGGCACGATGATGCGACCGTGACCGTCGACGGTCACCTCGCATGCGTGCGCCGCGATCTCCCGCGTGAAGAACCGTGTCTTCCGCGAGGTGAACGAGAGCGAACCGAGCTTCCGCTGGACGCGCTTCCATTCGTCGGTGGGATAGAAGAAGAGACACCCGTCGAGCCCGAGGGTCAGGACAAAGACCTCGCCCGTCGCCTTGCGGAACTTCGATGGGATCGACAAACGCCCCTTTGAATCCAGCGTGTGACGGTATGTTCCAAGGAAGGAGTTCATATGTCGCTCCACGGGGTGGTGCGGCGCGTGGCGCTGCGTCTCCCTTCCCCCACTTTGTCCCACTTCTACCCACTTCCAGGGAGAGTAGACGGTGGGGGCCGGGACTGTCAAGTGAAAAAGACGCCTACACAGTAGGCTTCTGGAGGAAAAATCACATCGGGGGCCGGAGTGGGACGGGAGCCGACTCATCCCACCCCGGAAACGCGAGAGAGGGGCTCAACGAGCCCCTCTCCCCTACATTCGATCCGCTGTTCACCACTCAAGGTGGGACATACGCGGCTATTTCAGAAGCACCATCTTCCTCGTCACCGTCTCGCCGGCGGCGCTGAGCCGATACAGATAGACACCGGATGCGACTCGCCGCCCACGTCCGTCGGCGCCATCCCACGTCACGGACCCCGGCCCGGCGCCTCGCGCTTCATCCAGAAGGGTTGTCACGAGCGAGCCGTCGATGGCGTAGATCGAGAGCGTCACTCGCCCGCCATCGGAACCCGGTACGGTGTAGGCTATCTCGGTAACCGGATTGAATGGGTTCGGACGATTCTGCTCGAGCACGAGCGCACCGACCGGCTCCTGGGTCTCGGGTTCGTCCGGTACCGCGACGGGTTCGTTGAAGCCGTGAAACTGCGTGCGCCACGTGTCATGAAGAAACATACCCCACTCGATGCCTTCTCCGTCGGCGTAGTCTCCCGGCGTATCCCACACATAGACGTTCGTGTCCATCCCTCCGACGACGACCTCGTTGTCGCCGTCGCCGTCGAGATCGTCGACCGAGGCCGAGCCGTAGATCTCCGCATCCGTCTGTATCGGCCACCCGTTGAGCAACGACCCGTCGACATCGAACGCGTAGAGTTTCCCGCTATCACTTCCGACGACGATCTCCAGATCGGAGTCGTCGTCCACATCGGCCACCGCCGGACTGGACTTGGTGTTCGCGCCGAGCGACTGCGGCCACCCGGGCAGGGCGATGCCGTCGTGATCCCAGATCCAGACATTCCCTGTCGAGGAGACCTGAATGAGCTCCAGTTCCCCGTTCTCCGTGACGTCCGCGAACACGGGTGATGGTGGGAAATCGCCGTTCGACTCCACCGTCCGCGGCCAGCCGGTCAACGCGTTGCCCTCATGATCGAAGATCCATGTCATCCACGCCTTCGACGAGATGGCGATCTCGAGATCGCCGTCGCCATCCACGTCACCGACCGCCGGCGAGCTGTACGCCTTCGTCTCGACGTTGACGGGCCATCCCGGCGTGCGGGTCCCATCCACCTCGAAGCAGTAGAGGCTCTCGTGCGCAGCCGCCTGGAGGATCTCGAGGGAGCCGTCGCCGTCGATGTCGGCGACCGCCGGAGAGGAGTAGATGTACTGATCGACGAGGTCCGCGAAGACGCCCGTCGTCAGCGGATTTTCGTCGCCATCGATGAACTCGGAGCCGTCGTATCGCCAGCAGTAGAGCTTGCCGTCGGCGCACGGGATGATGACCTCGCTGCGGCCGTCGTTGTCGAGATCGGCGAGCACCGGGCTCGCCCAGCAGAACCGCTTCGTCACGGCCGGCCAGCCCGACGCGACGCTCCCGTCCTCGGCGTTCCACACGAAGACCTCATGGACCGGATTCGCATCGGTCCCGACATTCGTCCACGCCGCCGCGACCATCTCGAGACCCGGATCGCCGTCGATCTCGCCTATCGCCGGTGAGCACCTGTAGCCACCGGTACCGTCGACCGCGTAGATACCGTCCGAACGAGGGTCACCGTCCCCGTCGATGAACTCGCTGCCGTCCCCGCGCCACGCGTAGAGCTCGTCCGACGCCACGACGATATCCTTGACTCCATCTCCGTCGAGGTCGGTCACGGCCACACTCGAGTAGATCCCGCCGCCCGTTGTCAGAGGCCAGCCGGACTGACTCGGCGGATTCGTACTGATCGTCAGCGTCCGCCCGCCGAGACTCGCCAGACCCGACGAGTCGATCGCGGTGACGCGGTAGTAGTAGCGAGTATTCTCGTCGAGCCCGCTGTCGGCGAAGTAGGATGCGTTCTCGACGATAGCCGCGTTCACCGTTGCATACGGTCCCGACTCCGTGTCGCTTCTCAGAATGTCATAGCCTCGGAGATCCGCGCTCTCGGATTGGTCCCAGTAGAGGAGGATCGTCGTGCCCTTCACGCGTCCCCAGAGCGTATCCGGCGCGGCGGGCCGCGCGATGTCCATCGCGGTCGTCCATGTCATCCCGTACGCGTCGGTGTACTCGAGCTCGAACTCGTCGTGAACGTGGCCCGGGATATCGAATGTGAAGCCGCCCGCACCCGTGGCCGACCCGCCGGCCGGTATCGTGCCCCAGGAATCGAGACTGTCGGTCACGACGATCTCGACCTCGTTGGAATACCGGAGGACGCCTGTGAGGCCTTCAGCCGATCCGTTCCCTTCGTTGCAGATCTCCACCAGCAGGCTCACGGTCTCTCCCCACTCCGCGTTTCCGTCACCGTCGCCGCCGACCGAATCGTCGACTTCGGTTCTCGCGATGACCGGCTCCGGCGCGAACAGCCTGACCGTGATCGTGTCGGTCCACGTCGCTCTCGTGGCGTCGGTGAACGTCAGCGCGATGTCCGCATCCCACTCGTTCGGACAGTCCGCTGCTACGTGGAACCGCAACGCGGACAACACGTGTTCGCTCCCGCCCGCCGAGACATCACCGATTGCGGCGGCCGTCTGTTCGAGCGCTACATGTGGATCGGCCGTCATGGCGTCGACGATGAGACCAGTTGCCGTTACGATTCCGCCGTTGCGGACCTCGATATCGAGTTCGACCGTTTCACCGGACTCCACGACACCGTTGCTGTTGCCCGCGCTCTCCCCGGACGTACCGTCGTGAGCGGTGAGACCGTCGACGTAGACATGCGCGCCACTGGCGATGGTCACGTTGATGGTCGACTCGTATGTCGTGTGATTCGGCGCGGTCGCCGTGATGGTGAGGATGCCC
>CAZRAD010000053.1:0-15488 GCA_964597945.1 uncultured bacterium | reverse complement strand
GGCTATCGAGATCTATGACATCGACGTGATCGAGACGGAGGCACGCGACCTGGAGGTCGATCTCTCCGTCGCCCTCTGCATCCCCGATCCACGGGGTGCCGAGCGACACATCGGTCGAGAGCGGCCAACCCGGGAGCATGTCGCCGGTGAGACCGTTCCACGCGTAGATGCCGCCTCCCGGGCCGCTCATGACAACGTCGATGCCTCCGTCGCCGTCAATGTCACCGACGAGGGGCGACGCGGGGGCGCTCCGTGTGCTGTCGCCAGCCGAGAAGCTCAGGGGCCAGTTCTCGACCGTCGTACCGTTCGCCCTGATGCCTCGAACCAGCGTCGAGCCGACCGGCACGACGAGTTCGAGATAGCCGTCGCCGTCGAGATCCCCCATGGAGGATCGTCCGACGATCTCTTCGTCCAGGTCGACCGGCCACCCGGCACGTTCCTCGCCGCGCCGGTTCCAGGCGAACACCCGTCCATCCGAACCGACGGCGATCACCTCGAGCCGACCGTCGAGCGTTCGGTCGAGATCGCCGAGAAGCAGCCCCACTGTTTCGCGTTCCCAACCCTCGACCTCGACGGGCCACCCTGGGAGCGGGGTACCGTCCGCGTTGAGCGCGGTCACCCATCCCCTGTTGGTCGTCGACAACACAAGCTCCAGATCCTCATCTTCATCCAGATCTCCGGCCGCCATCGTCACGTCGTCGAGCACCAACACGCCGAACGAGTATGGCGAGGTCCCGACCGGACGTCCGGCCTGGTCCACGATGACGAGGTCGCCGCCTCTCGAGGTCGCCGCGATCTCGAGTCCGAAGCCCGCGTCGAGATCCGCCACGACCGGAGACGAGCTCGCCGGTCCGCCGATCTCAACCGGGAAGTGATCGGAGACCGGATCGGCGTGTCCGTTCCCATCGTTGTCGGCCGCGTGCCATGCGTGCAGCATGCCGTCATCGGAGACGACCACGACCTCAAGATCGCCGTCGCCGTCAAGGTCGGCAAGCGCCGGCGTCTGTGATATGTCGCCGCCTGTGACGGCGATGAATCCGAACGGTCCGGCGCAGTCGGGGAGAACGGCCGCGCCGTCATGGTGGAGTGCATAGACGTGACCGTCGGTCGTCGCCAGCACGACCTCCATGTCTCCGTCGCCATCGAGATCACCGACACGAGGGGCGATCCCGCCGGACTCTCCCTCGAACTGGAGCGGCCAGCCGTCCTTCCATCGGTTGAACCGGACGTCCATCGTCATGATGGAGTCCGGCTCCGAGATGCCGGTGATCGAGATGTAGCTCTTGGCTCCGAGATTGTCATCGGTCGAAGGATACGTATCGTACGAGAACGAATCGTTGTTCGAGGCGAAGAACGGATCGTACCGGCTCCCCGTCCAGTAGAAGCTCCCGATATCACCGAGGTCCTGAATGCCGTCGGCCTCCTCGATGGCGACGCCCTTCCGATTGCGGTCGGAGTTCACCGTGTCGTACGGCATCAGCCCGGGGATCACGCGCGTGTCGTCGATGTGATAGATGAGCATTCCGGGGCCGGGAAGCAGGAAGTCGTACTCGTGATTGACCGGGCAGACCTGCTGCTGGCAGTCGGGATCGACCGGGCCGAGCACGACGCCCTGCTCCTGCTCGATGGCGACCACGCCGTCCTTGCCGATGTCGTCCATCCGGTTCTCGACGAGATAGTACTCCGTGCTCGTGATCGGGATCTTGAACATCCGGTACCCGCCGCCACGCAGGACGGAGGCCTTGACCTCGAGGTCCTCGGAGTCGTCGAGGATCGTCACGGGATCGGTCCATCCGAGGTACTCGAGCGACCAGGCGCACGGCGGCACCGGAATCAGACCGTAGGCGTATCCCCATGGCGTATTCATGCCGATGCGGCCGCCGGAGTCCATGATGCCCCAATGCCCGATCGACGGGAAGAAGTTCGATGTGTTGTAGAGATCGGGCAGGCCGATCGCATGCCCCATCTCGTGAACCAGCGTCCCGTTGAGGACCGCCGTGAGACCGTCCTGGCTTGAGGTTTCCGGCATCAGCGACGCGTTCCAGATCTCGTGTGAGCCGTCGTTGACCACGATCGGCTCGCCGAGCGTGATGTGCGCAGCCGGCAGATCGTACGGCGTGTCGTAATAGATGTCGCTCTGCCAGTCGGAGCCGGCGAAGAAGAGCACGTAGCCGTCGTACTCCGAGAAGTCTATCGAGTCCATCGTGTCGGCCGCCGCGAACGCGTCACGAGTGAACGCCTCCACCTGAGAGACGTACCAGACCTGAGCGTCCGAGTAGTCGTGGTAATAGCCCATCTCGTGCGGAAGCACGTACGCCGCCTGCGAGTCAGCAGGGGCCACCGTGTACTCGATCTCCACCGCGCCGTGCGATACCGACTCGAAGTAGTTCTTGGCGGCGGTCATGTGGAGCTCGAAGTACTCGCGGTCGTGCGGCGGACCGTCGAACGTCGATCCGTCCCACGGGGAGTAGTCAAAGGTCCCGTCACCCGTGCTCAGCGGGTCGTTGTCCGGCTGGAACTCAACACGTATCGCGAGGAAGCGGATCGTGGTCCGACCGTTCTCGCTGCGGCCTCGCCGCCGCGCCAGTTCGAGAGCAGTCACGGGCGGGGTGTCGTGCGGATAGACCTTCGCATTGACCGCCTGGAGTTCCTCGATCGGTCGATCGGCGTCCTTGGTACACAGGAGCGTCGACGCCGCGGGTGCGACCGCCGGGAGCAGAAGTGCGACGGCCGTGATCAGCAGCGCGGTCCGGAGCGCTCTCGCTCGCCAGTTCAACCTCTTCACCATCCCCCCCATCGTGCCCGGAGCGACCGCGATGAGCGTCCGCGGTCATCCGTCTGTGAGAAGCGCCGGCGAACGGTCCGTCCGCCGGACGGTCCGTCTCCGCCAGCGCGAAGTCTCATGAACGATCTAGAACGTGGCGCTCAGCGAGAATCTGAACGGTCGCTTGAGGCCTTCGGCCTGCGGAACGTTGGCCACGTCGAAAGACCAGCTGCGATACTTCAGTCCCATCCCGAACGCGAAGCCCTTGACCTCGCCGTCCTCATCGTAGACGTATCCGCCCCTCAGTCCGAACAGGTCGTAGTAGCGGTACTCGGCACCGAAGTTCATGATGACGCCGACCGACTGGTCCGCGATGTCCTCGATGATCACGAGTGACTTGTTGTACTCGGCCGTGACCAGAAGCTCGTTCATCTCGTCCGACATCACCTTGTATGATGCGCCCATCTTCAGATTGCGCGGGAGCGGGTCGGACTGTTCCTCATCGATGTACGCGATGCGTGGACCGACGTGCTGAACGGCGGCACCCAGCCGGAGGCGATCTTCCCACATCCGATAGAGAACACCGAGATCAGCAGCGAACGTCGAGCCGGAGCCCTTCTGCTGGTCCTGCGTGTACTGCGCCGGCGCCAGATTGACGTAGACGAACTTGAGATTGAGACCGACCGCGAGGTTCTCGCTGATCTCCGCCCCATACGATACGGACGGGATGATCTCGTAGCTGTCGAAATACCCGACGACATCGGGACTGTCGGGGTCGGTCGCCGCCTGCTCGCCGTACGTCAGGTAGATGAGCGACGCTCCGATCGTGCCAAGACCCTCGACGCGCTGCGCGTACGCCGCGTACTCGTAGTAAACGTCATCCCAGTCGGGCACGAGCTGCGTGTGCATGAGCGTGAAGTTCACGCGACCATCGACCCACGCGAGACCCGCGGGATTCCACGAGACGGCACTCGCGTCATCGGCGACCGCTACGAAGCAGTCCCCCATACCGGCAGGCCGCGCCCCGGGCTGGATGTAGAGCGACTGCGCGCCGCCGATGGAGACCTGGGCGGACGCGGTGCTCGCTATCGCCGCGAGGACCATGACTGCCATGAGCAGCTTCGTTCTTCTCATTCCCGATTCTCCCTTCAGTCGATGTCTCGCATGGTATCCACTGTATGCTCTCTGGTTTTGACGCATTCGACCGGTGCTGGTCGCGGCCGGCGGCCGATCCCGGCGCATCCGGCTAGCGCATGATGACCGCACGGCCGATCGCCTCCGCCTTGTCGCCCCGATAGCTCTCGGAAACCGCGTGGATCCGATACAGATAGACGCCGTTCGCCGGCTCGTCACCGACGTGGTCGAGTCCGTCCCAATAGACCTGATTCGCGCCGGCGCTGCCCGGGATGTCGTCCAGCGTCCGGATCCGCCGGCCGCCGACCGTGAAAATGTCGATTCTGACCTCCGCCGGTCCCGGGAGCTGGAACATCAGCCACGTCCCCCCCTCACCCCCGTCCGGGAACGGGTTCGGGTGACTCGCGACGTTCCGGACCTGGAAGTCCGCGGCCGAGACCACCTCAAACGAGAGCTGGCCGGTCGACCGGTTGCCCATGTTGTCGCTCGCAGCGAGTTCGACCGAGTGTGTTCCGAAGGAGAGACTCGGCAGGTCGAGGTCGACCGAGCCCGACTGATAGCTTCCCACGTCATACATGAAGGAGCCGGTGACATCGGTTGAGTCGCCGCCGTCGAGGAACAACAGGATCGGAGCGCCCGAACCGCCCGTCACGGTATTGATGCCGCTCTCATCCGAGATCGCCATCGTCAGCTCCGCACCTGGGAGCACCGACGTGGCACCGCCGGTGAACTCGAGGGTGATAGTGGGTCCGGTGGCGTCGGTCGTTTGCACGCTGTCCTGGATCGCAACGCTCTCCATGGAGATCGCGCCGTCGGTATCATCATCGTAGCAGTACGCTCTGATCCTGGCGTAGGGTCCCTCGGCTGCAGCGTGCGAGACGATGAACCGTGCATCGAACACTCCATCCCTGATGGCCACCGGGCCGTCGAAGATCGTCTCGCCCGGCAGCGCGTAGTCGACGTGATAGCCGTTCGCCGGCAGGGTGTAGCCGGTCGTGTCGGCGGACTCACTCACGCGAGTGACGGCGATACCGTCAAGATCCGCGGTCGCTCCCGAGCATGTTCCGTCGATCGCAATCTCGTCTCGCCGCATCATCGGGTCCACCTCATCCGAAGAGAGACTCCCGCTCCCCCGGGGTGTCGCCAGCACGATCGCCGGATCGCCGACGACCATGAACTTCGTGTCGTTGAGCCATGCCGAGTAGCCGGGCGCCAGAGCGAATCCGGCCTGGACAGCCAGGCCGATATCAAGGATCGCGGCGGGGTCGGCCTGCTGATTGCCGAACACAGCGGCGAGGATGTCCCGATTGAAGTTCGCGTTCTGGGACGCACCCGAGTCCCTCGTGCTCCCGATGGAGACGATCGACCCGCCTGTGGCGGACTTGGCGAGCGCCTCACCCAATGAATCGACGGTCATTCTATCGAACTTATTCAGACGGCATGAGGCGGCGAAGAACAGCGGCAGTCCGGGCCTGTTGCTGAGCAGCGTCGCATCGTCGAAATAGAAGATCGATTCGTGAGCCATGACGATCTCGCTGCCGTGCCCCGTGTAGTTCACGAGGAAGGCCCCATCGTTCCACATGTCGAGGAACGCCGCCCGGGCAGCGGGTTTGAACTGCCCGACCATCGGATACTCCATGAGATAGAGCTTCTCTCGATCGATGGCGAAGGGCAGGATCTCGGTCGAGATCATCTCGGTCTGCTCCGTGTGGAAGTACTCGGTCTCGCTGTCGTAGGTGTGCTCGTCATCACCCGCGAGGACCGCCGTGTTCCTCCAGAGCGCCGGCGTATCGTCGGTGTCGTACTCGATGATCTTGTCGAGCATCGTGGAGAGCTCGCTGACGGAGTTGGCGGTCAGACGACCCAGCGCCATGCCGGGGATGTACTCGGTCATCGCATCGAATGCCGTGTACCAGAACTCGGTCGGCCAGTAGGCCGGCGACGCGGAGTTGCTGCCGAAGTGCGTGTAGTGCACGGGGATGTAGGTCCTGAGGCTCGACACGGAGTACTGTCTGGGATCCACCGTGCCGTCACCGACGAGCACGACGTGCGTCGCCGGGCTCGCCGCGGTCTCCCACGTCAACTTGAGGTAGTCGCGGATGGCCGTCGCGTCGACGAGGCCCCACGAGAATTCGTCGTAGACATCCGAGGTCCGCACGAGACGCACGTCGAAGCCCCCACCGGCATCGCTCTCCCGATGCGCCTTGAGTCTCAGTGCCTCGCCATGGAGATCGTCGTGCGCGATGATGATGTAGTCATCATCCGTCGCGGTCCTCAGATCGGTGAACGTGTCCAGTTCGACGACCGGCGTCAGGTAGCCGCCGCCGCTTACGACGCCGTACGATGCGGTGTCCGCCACGTCATCCTGGAACGTCACGGTGACCGCACGGCCCTCTCCCACCCGAGATGTCACGCCGGGTACGGTCAGAACCGTATACTGGTCGATGATCTTGAAGGCGGTGACGTCAGAGGTCGAGAACCCGTCGATCGAGAACTCGAGCACGCCCGTCTTGCCTGAGCTTCCGAACGCGATCTGGTCGTCGGCGGCCTGGAGCGTCTGCCAGTACATCAGATCGAACCAATCGATGAGGATCGCCTCGTCATCGACCCCCGGGATGTCACGCGGGATATTGACCGCGAACGTGTTGTAGCCCTCGTTGATTGTCATGCCGTGCGATTCGAAGGTGAGCGGCTGATACGCGTCCCACTCCGCGTCATGGGCGAGCACGTCGTTGAGCAGGAACCGGACGTGGTGGTCGGGATAGACGTTGCCCGTCGACGAATTGCCGTCGACGCGCGCACGGATCGTGCCGAGCGAGTCGGTCACGACGTTCTCAAGCTGCTCATGGAAATAGCGCCAGTCCTCACTCTGCCCCATGTCGTGCCAGTACCAGTTGTCTCCGCGCCCCTCCTTGATGACGATGTTCCGCTCGAAGTGGGTGCGCGCAAAATGGGCATCGAGATGGATGGGGGTCGGCGAGTTCTGAAGATCATCCTCGGCCATCCTCGAAGGTGCCGCCGAGAACCCGGAGGCCGCGCCCTCATCCTCCCAGGTCAACCAGTAGATGTTCTCATTCGCGAAGTGGTTCTGGAAGTGGGGTTCGACAGGATCGACGATCCCGTAGTCATTCGACCAGCCGTCCTCCGCGAGCGCGAAGAACACCACGCCGTCGCCGGCATCGAAGCTGTCGTCGCCGCCGTCATCGACGAGGATCGTGCACTCCTCCATCCAGTCGGGTCGCGCGGCATCGAGCGCCTCCGGAAGAGGCAGGCCGCCGCCGCTGAAGACGCGGAACGTGGCCGGATCGATGACCGAGGCCGTGGCGCCGGCGCCCTCGATATCGGCGTACTCGACGCGGTGGAAACCACGCTCGGTGACACGGAGGCGAATCCAGTTCGCCGACGTGGAGTAGTAGTCGTCCGGTCGGTCTCTGTCGACCAGTGGACCTCGGCGCAGCCACGACCGGGCGCTCTCGGCGTTGAGGAGCGTCGTGTCGAGCAGGCGCTCCTGGCGCGGACGCACGCGCGTGCGCGCGTCGTCTTCGCCACTCGACGACCTGACTCCACGAAACCGCAGCACAACGTCGAGCGTCTCGTGAATCAGAAGCTCACCGGTCGACGGTTCGAATCGGCATGGATAGAGCTCGAGGGTGACCGTACGCTGAGGCCCCAGCCACCGCGGAGCGGTCACACGGGCGGGGCGCTCGGGCCAGATCCCCGACGACTCGTACACCTCGGACTCGACGTGCTGATACCGGGAGAGTTCCCCCTCCTCAACCTCGATGACGCCGGGAGCGGGTATGACGCGCATGCCGCCCGTTCGGCGCGTGGCCCCCGTCGTGACATCGAGCTCGACGGCGTCGCACTCCGGTACACCAAGCACGGCCCGCACGCACGGAAGCTCCGGCATGCCCGGCTCGCCTGTCGCGCTCGCGCCGGGAAGCGTGACGATCGAGTACTCGACACCGTCCACGACGAATGTTGTCACGGTCGGGTCGCCGACGGCGAGCGTCAGATGGATGCCGCTCTCATCGGACGAGACGAGCTCCGGCGAGAGCGCTGACGCGGTCGCGGCTACGGTGAGTGCGGCCACGATGATGGCCGCGAGCAGCACGGGGCGGCGGAACGACAGAAGGGTACATCTCCGCGCCTGGGTCATCGCCCCTCCTCTGATGCGGCACCTGTGAATGCTGAACTCACGGCGCTCCTGTTGATGACTCCTACGACCCGGTTGTCTTCGTCAACGACCGGAAGGAGCACATGCTTGTTATTCAACATAACGGCCGCGACCTTCATCATCGATGTCTCGGGGCCGACCGTGTGCGGGTCGACGTGCATGACGTCCTCGGCGAGGAAGAGCGAAGGCTCGATCTCGGCCATCGTCTGTGCCTCGATCGCGCTGAGATCGTCAAGAAACGCGAGATCGTCGAACATCGACAGGTAGTGCGGCAGGAAGATGTTGATGAGCTCCTCATGCGTCACCACGCCGAGCAGATGTCCGTCGTCGTCCACGACCGGCACGCCGGTGATCTTGTGCTCCCGCAGGAGCCGCGCGATCTCGGCGATGTTGGTCGAGCGGCCGACCGTGACCACCTCGCGTGTCATGTAGTTGCGCGCCTTCACTCTTTGGATGCTCCTTCGGCTCAACCGACTCCACTACTTGACCGAATCGAAGATCCGCAACGCATCGGCGACCGATGGGGCCTCGAGCAACGCGGTTCTGTTGGCCTCATCCTTCATGAGGAACGACAATCGGGCCATGAGATTCAGGTAGACTCTCGACGGCTCCTGCTCCTTGGGAGCGCCGATGAGGAAGACCAGCCTGACGGGAGCCCCGTCGAGAGCTCCGAAGTCGACGTCACCTTTCGTCCGTGCGAACGCGAACGTCACGTCCTTGACGGCCTCGCTCTTCGCGTGCGGAAACGCCACGCCGTACCCGACCCCCGTCGTCACGAGTTCCTCGCGGTCGAGGACGTCGCGCAGAAGCGTCTCTGCACGCGTGACCTTCGGGGATGCGGCGAGAAGCGACACCATGGCCGAGAGGACGTCGTGCTTGCTCCCCGCGTCCAGATCGAGATTCACATAGCGCTTGTCTGTGAACGAACTCAGCTTCATGTCATATGCTCCTAGGTTTCCCGGTACTTGCCCATCGCCATGAATTTCTCCAGGCGGCGTTCCACGAGCGTCGAGGCCGGGAGAGCCTCCAGCTCGGTGAGGTGGCGGTCGATGGCCTCCTCAAGTGTGCCGGCCGCTCGCGCGGGATCCCGGTGCGCGCCGCCGATCGGCTCGGTCACGATCTCGTCGATGACGCCCACCTCCATGAGATCAGGCGCCGTGACCTTCATCGCCTCGGCCGCCTGCGGCGCTTTGGCAGCATCACGGTAGAGGATCGTCGCGCAGCCCTCCGGGGAGATGACCGAGTAGATGGAGTACTGCATCATCAGGATACGGTCACCAACGGCGATGCTGAGCGCCCCGCCGCTACCACCCTCACCGATGACGGCAACGACGATCGGAATCGGCAGACGCGCCATCTCGAGCAGATTGAGCGCGATCGCCTCAGCCTGTCCGCGCTCCTCGGCACCGATGCCGGGGTACGCGCCGGGAGTATCGACGAACGTGATGATCGGCCGGTTGAACCTGGCCGCGAGGTGCATGAGCCTGAGCGCCTTGCGGTTCCCCTCGGGCTGAGCCATGCCGAAGTTCCGATGGATGTTGTCCTTGGTGTCGCGACCCTTCTGATGTCCGATGACGACGACCTTGCGTCCGGCCCACTGCCCGACACCGCCCACGACCGCCTTGTCGTCACCGAAACGACGGTCACCGTGGAGCTCCATGAAATCGATCCCGAGATGCTTGATGTAGTCGAGCGTGGACGGGCGCTTCGGGTGTCGTGCGATCTGCGTGACCTGCCAGCGCGAGAGCTTGCCGTAGATCTCCTGCCGGAGTCCCTCGGCCTTGCTCTCGAGCCGCTTGAGCTCGCGTGCGACATCGATATTCTGGCTGTCGGCGAAGCTCCGCAGCTCATCGATCCTCGCCTCGAGTTCGACAAGAGGCTTCTCGAATTCCAGCCAACCCACCATGATGAACCCCCTCGCGCATCTTCGGGTTCTCAGACGCAGTGCGTTAGAGGCTGTCGCCCTTTGCGTCAGAAGCTGTCATAGAAGACGAAACCGATGGCCCTGCTGTTCAGTTCCGGGGACCCGCTCGGTCCGACGAGGTTCCGGAAGAAGAGGTCGATCTCTATCTGCTCCGCGAAGACCCACCGAAGCCCCAGGTTCAGATATCCACTAGAACCCTCCGGTTCATCTGAATCGCGCTCCAGCCCCCACTCGTACTCGAGGATGGCCGTGAACTCCTGGGAGAACCGGGCGGTTGCGCCGACGATGACATCGGGCTTGGCCCGGTCCTGATCGAGCGTTCTGGAGAGCCCTGCGTAGAGCCTGTAGTACTCCGAGAACGGCGCCGTCTTCGCCGCCGTGATGTAGAACCCCGGGGATGACTTCTCGTAATCCCCGTCCTCGAGCTGGCGGCCGTACCCGCGTGAATCGAAGCCTATGGCCATCTCCGGGATCGCTGTCGCCTCCTCGGCGAAGCGCAGCTTCACGTCGAACTCGACGCGATCGTCCCACACGGGATCGCCGCTCCCGACAACGTTGCCCGCGCCGTAGGAGATCCCCACGAGGAGATAGTCATTGACGCCCACCCCCAGTCCCACGATGACTCCCCCCGCGGGGACGATTCGCATGCCGAGCGAATAGACACCACGAGGCATCCCGTAGGCGGTCGGGAAATCCACGAGCCGGACCGGATAGTCCGACTGCGCACGACCAGTCGACGGAGCAGCCACCAAGAGGACTGAGAGAGCCGCGACAGCCCAGATCCTCAGCATCGAACGGCCCTCCAACTGCGCGAAACATCATGATTTGGGGCGAATATAGCAATGGCTCAGAGGGGTGTCAATCAGAAAGCCGGCTCGGGGACTCTGTCCCGCTGAACGGCTCCCACGAGGTGCACGGCGGTCTCGCCGACGAGGGGCTCCAGCTCGTTGAGAAGCGTCGGTGAGGGCTCGATCCGGATCGAGCCCACCCGGACCGTCCGAGCCTCACCGTCGCGCGATCGGAGCGTGAGTTCGACCGGACAACGTCCGGGATGACGGAGAAGCGTGGCTTTGAGGTTCTCGAGCAGGTCATCGTCGAGACCGGCTGTCGAGAGCTCGATCTGAACGCGCTCGACGAACCGCTGCATCGCCTGCGTGATCGGGACGACGGCATCGACGATGACCTTGGCCATCTCCTCGCGCCGCATCGAGACACGCCCCTCCACGATGACGGCCGCCTCGCGCCTGAGCGCTCCCTGATACTGCGCGTAGCAGGTCGAGAACACGACTGCCTCGATCGTCCCTGTGAAGTCCTCGAGCGTGACGAACGCCATCCGCTTGCCCTTGCGGTCCTCGGTGGTCTTGATCTCGGTGATGATGCCGCCAACCCGGACGAGCTCCTTGTGCTCCATCTCGCTGATACCTTCAACCAACGCAGTCGCGAACGCCCTGAGCTCGCGCCCGTAGCTTGCCAGCGGATGCCCGGTCACGTAGAACCCGAGAACGTCCTTCTCCCTGGCGAGTGCCTCCCCATCGGTCCAGGGGACCGCCTCCGGGAGCTTTCGCGGCTGGGCGACGGCATCCTCTCCCCCGCCGCCGAAGAGCGATGTCTGGCCCGAGTCACGCTCGCGCTGCATCCGCTGTCCGAGCTCGACGGCGGCCGGCGCGGCCGCGGCCAGCTGTGCCCGATGGCCGTGGAGATCGTCGAGCGCCCCAGCGTGAGCGAGACTCTCAAGAACCCGTTTGTTGACGAGCCGCAGATCGACGCGGGCGGCGAGATCGAAGACATCCTCGAACTCTCCGTGCTCTCTTCTGGACTCGACGATCGACTGAATGGCGGAGCGCCCGACGTTCTTGATGGCGCCGAGACCGAACTGGATGTCGTTGCGCGGCGTCGCTCGAAAATCCGCGTGCCCCTCGTTCACGTTCGGTGGGAGCACGGGGATTCCCATCCGCTTGCACTCATTGATGAGGATGACGACGCGGTCGGTGTTGTCCATCTCACTGGTGAGGTTCGCCGCCATGAACTCGGCCGGGTAGTGCGCCTTGAGATAGGCGGTCCGGACCGCAAGCACGGCGTACGAGGCGCTGTGCGCTTTGTTGAACCCGTACTCCGCGAAGTTCGCCATCTGCTCGAATACCGCAACCGCCGTCTTCCTATCGACGCCCCGACCCGTCGCGCCCGCGACGAAGTCCGCCTCCTGCTGCGGCATCACCTCCTTGACCTTCTTCCGCATCGCGTTGAGGAGAACGTCCGCCTGCGCCATCGTGAAGCCCGCCAGGGCGCTGGAGACCTGCATCACCTGCTCCTGATACGCAATGACGCCGTGGGTCTCCTCGAGCACCTGCTTGAGATCCTCGTGGAGGTACTTCACCTTCTGCCGGCCGTGCTTCCGCTTGACGTAGTCATCAACCATCCCGGAGCGCAGCGGCCCCGGGCGGAAGAGCGCGTTGGTCGCGATGATGTCCTCAAGACGCTCCGGACGCATCTTGCGCACGAGGTCGCGCATGCCCGAGGACTCGAGCTGGAAGACCCCGACCGTGTGGCCGGTGCCCAGAAGCTCGAATGTCCCCTCGTCGTCAAGGGGGATGTCCTGCGGCAGGATCTCGACGCCGTGGTTCTCGCGAATCATCGCAAGCGTGTCGTGGATGACGGTCAGGGTGCGAAGACCGAGGAAGTCGAATTTGAGCAGACCGATCTTCGCCAGCGCTTTCATCGCGTACTGAGTCGTGATGTCGTCCCGACTGGTCTTGAACAGCGGCGCCCAGTCCGTGATCTTCCCGGGCGCGATGATGACGCCGGCCGCGTGCGTCGACGCGTGCCGGGTCAACCCCTCGAGTGTCTTTGAGTACTTGATGAGCTTCGCGTGGAGCTCATCGGAGGCGGCGAGCGCCTTGAGCTCGGGAACACGCGCCAGAGCCTCGTCGAGCGTGATGTTGAGCTCGCGCGGTATCATCTTGGCGATGCGGTCGACGTCACCGTATGGGAACTGGAGCACCCGCCCCACATCACGGACCACGGCGCGCGCCTGCATCGTCCCGAACGTGATGACCTGCGCGACCGAGTCTCGCCCGTACTTCTCCGTGACGTAGTCGATGATCTCGTCGCGGCGGACGTAGCAGAAATCGATGTCGAAGTCCGGCATGCTCTTGCGAGCCGGGTTGAGAAACCGCTCGAAGACGAGCCCGAAACCCAGCGGCTCGAGCTCCGTGATCCCGAGCGCGTAGCTGACGATGCTCGCGGCCGCCGACCCTCGGCCGGGTCCGACCGGGATGCCGCGGGCGCGGGCCTCGCGGATGAAGTCGTGAACGATCAGGAAGTACCCGGAGAACCCCATCTCATCGATCATGGACAGCTCTTTGCCGACCCGTTCCTCGACCTCGGGCGTGACCTCCGGATAGCGCTCGCGGATCCCCTCCCACGTCAGCGACGCCAGATACGCCGCGGCGTCCTTGTGCCCCGCCGGGATCGGGAATCTCGGCATGTGGACTCGACCGAAGTCGAGCGACAGGTTGCACTTCTCGGCGACCGCGACCGTGTTCGCGTACGCCTCGGGGATGTCCGCGAACAGCTCGCGCATCTCATCGGGGGTCTTGAAGTAGAACTGGTCGTTCGGCAACCGCATCCGGTTCGGTTCGTCGATGACCTTGCCGGTCTGGATGCAGAGCAACACGTCGTGTGCCGCCGCATCCTCACGGTTGAGGTAGTGGCAGTCGTTGGCGGCCACGAGCGGAACGCCGAGTTCGCGCGAGAGCTCACGGAAGCCGGCGATGACACGCTCCTCCTCCTCCATGCCGTGCCGGTGGACCTCGAGGTAGAGATGCTCCTCGCCGAAGACCTCGAGGAGCTCGATGACGGCCTCGCGCGCTCCGTCCATGTCGCCGGCAAGCACACGCTGCGCGGGAGCCGAGGCGAGACACGCGGTCGTCGCCAGCAGTCCCTCGCTGTACTCGCGGAGCAGGTCCATGTCGAGACGGGGCTTGTAGTAGAACCCCTCGACGTAACCCGCCGTCGAGAGCTGCATCAGGTTGTGGTACCCGGCTTCGTTCCGGGCCAGGAGGACGAGATGGTTGTACTTCTCGCGCGCGCGGCCCTCGGGCCGGTGCGTGTGTCCGCGCCGGTCGACGTACGCCTCCATGCCGATGATGGGCTTGACACCCCGCTTCATGGCCTCGGCATAGAACTCGATCGCGCCGAACATGCCGCCGTGATCGGTGATGGCCACCGCAGGCATCCGGAGTTCGTGCGCGCGGGCGACGAGCTTCTTGATCTTCAGCGCGCCGTCGAGCAGGCTGAACTCTGTGTGGTTGTGAATATGGACGAAGTCAGCGTGCTTCATCGATCCCTCGCACCTGCCGCTTCACCTGAGACATCGTTGCCGGCAAGCAGATCCACAAGGTGCCCGTCGATCCAGTCCGCGAGCTCCGCGAGATTGTCGCGTCCGTGCGACCTGAAAGCGTGCCTCATCTCGCGAAGCGTCTCTGAGAGATTGCGCTCCCAGGCATCCGAGTCGAGCGAGGCGCGGACGAACACGGAGCAGACCGCCCCCTCGATGTCGGCTCCGGCGGAGGCGTCGACATCGAAAGGACCTGAGGACTCCCAGACCTCACCGGTCTCACACGACCGGAGGTAGACCCTCTCAAGACTGAGGCCCTCCTCCATCGCGGCCGGGTAGAGATCCAGGCCCATCTGGCGAAAGTCGAGGCGGTCGATGCCGGTCGTGGTGATGCCGCTGCTCTTCGGTGAACCGTTGAAGATGTCGGTGAACTGACTTCCGGCTGCTGAGGTGACCTGGAGGCGCACATCGGTCAGGGCGGTCGCGATTCCCTCCTCCGCAGTGAGTGCCATGGTGCAGCCACCAACGAACACGCTTCTGCCTTCTTCCTCAACGGGAACGACAAGAACCCACCCCGGGAGCGTCTGTGCCGCCACAGGGCTGCCGGGAGCAGCACTGTCCATGGAACTGCAGCCAGCCAGGAGAACTCCCGCGAGAAGTGCCGAGACGGTCAGCGTTCTGATCATAGAGGTACCTCCTCGTGCCTGCATTATGACACACGACGGCGGTCGACCAAAGAGCGGTCGCGGCTCGGAGGCAAAAAGAGAACCCCCCTCGCCTTTCGGCGAAGGGGGTCCGTACGTTCCGGCGGCGTCCTACTCTCCCGCAAGGTCGCCCGAGCAGTACCATCGGCGCTGGAGGGCTTAACTACTGTGTTCGAAATGGTAACAGGTGTGACCCCTCCGCCATTGCCACCGAAACAATGCGTTGCCGCTCCGTCAGCGGCTGAGAAGTGCACCCGGCATGAGGAGAGGCGCGAACCTTCCTCAATCAGTCATTCGCGATCGCATCGCCGACTAGTACGCCAGGTGCGCATCCTCTAGACAATCAATAGGATCGGGCACTCGGAAACACCGTTGTATGCTTAATAAGGTCAAGTCGCACGGCTTATTAGTACCGGTCGGCTGAATGCATTGCTGCACTTACACCTCCG
>CAZRAD010000052.1:8528-15813 GCA_964597945.1 uncultured bacterium | reverse complement strand
CCGCGAAGACCCAGCGCCGTCCGCTGCCCCGCCACCGCGCGCTCGCCCGGCTCATCGTGGACGTGGACGCTGCGGATACGCACGGGCTTCCCCGCCGGGTAGACCTCCAGATGGTCGCCCGGGCTGACATGACCCGACCAGAGCGTCCCGGTCACGACCGTCCCGTGGCCCTCAAGCGTGAAGATCCGATCGATCGGGAGTCGCGCGGGCCCACCGGCCGTCCGCTCCTCGACGCCGCGCGCCAGCTCCTCGAGCACACCGAGCAATTCCGGGATGCCGTCCCGCGTCACGGACGAGACCGGAACGATGGGTGCGCCCTGAAGCACCGTTCCCTCTACAAGCGTCTCGACGTCCTCGCGCGCGAGCTCGATCTCCTCGGGCTCCGCAAGGTCGGACTTCGTCAGCGCGATGACCCCGGCCTTCACACCGAGCAGATCGACGATGTCCATGTGCTCGCGCGTCTGCGGCATCACGCCCTCATCGGACGCGACGACGAGCAGCACGAGGTCCACACCCGCGGCGCCCGCGAGCATGGTCTTAACGAACCTCTCATGTCCTGGAACGTCGACGATCCCGAGCGAATCGCCGTTCGGAAGGGCAAGCCTCGTGAACCCGAGTTCGATGGAGATACCGCGTTCCTTCTCCTCACGGAGCCGGTCGGTATCTACACCGGTCAGAGCCTTCACGAGTTCGGTCTTGCCGTGGTCGATGTGACCCGCGGTACCGAGGATGATGTGTCGGGTGGTGTTTGCCACGTGACCCCCGGGGCGGTCGGTCATTCAGGGAATGCCCCGCGCCGCGTCGAGAGCGCGCCGCGAGTGTCTGCTAGTTCTCGCTCTCGCGCCAGATCTTCGCGCCGAGTCCGGAGAGCTTCTTCTCGATGGCCTCGTATCCGCGGTCGATGTGGTAGACGCGCGAGACCTCGGTCGTACCCTCCGCGACCAGCCCGGCGAGAATGAGCGCGGCGCTCGCCCGGAGATCGGTCGCCATCACCATCGCGCCCGACAGGTGGTCGACGCCGCTGATAACGGCAACGTTCCGGTCGATCGTGATGTCGGCCCCGAGCCTTCGCAGCTCCGGTACGTGCGAGAAGCGATCGGTGTAGATGGTGTCGGTGATCACGGCGGAGCCCTGCCCGATCGTCATCACCGCCATGATCTGCGCCTGCATGTCGGTCGGGAATCCCGGATACGGCGCAGTCGTGACGTTGATCGACCTGATCCGCTCGGGACCGCGCACGCGGATGCCGTCCTCGACCGGAATGACCTCGACATCGGCCTCTCTGAGCTTCGAAGCGACGGTAGCGCAGTGGTCGAGCTCACCACCCATGATCAGGACATCCCCACCGGTGATAGCCGCGGCCGCCATGAACGTCCCGGTCTCGATGCGGTCCGGGATGACGTGACAGTCCGCCGGGTGCAGCTCGTCGGCACCCTCGATGGTGATGGTGCCGGTGCCGTCGCCGGTGATGTTCGACCCCATGCTCCTGAGGAAGTCCGCCAGCGCACCGATCTCCGGCTCGCGCGCGGCGTTCTGAATGACGGTCCTCCCCTGCGCGAGCGTCGCCGCCATCATCGCGTTCTCGGTGGCGCCGACGCTTGAGGTCTCGAAGTTGATCGTCGCTCCGCGAAGCTTGCGAGCCTCCGCGACGATGTACCCGTGCTCGAAATCGATGTCGGCGCCGAGGTCGCGCATCGCCTTGATATGAAAGTCGACCGGTCGCGGACCCCACGCGCACCCGCCGGGGAGCGACACGCGTGCGCGTCCCTGCCTGGCGAGCACGGGACCGAGCACGCAGACCGACGCGCGCATCGTCTTGACGAGTTCGTACGGCGCCTCGTGGTATTTACAGTTCGTCGTGTCGACGGTGATGCTGTGGTCGTGGTGCTCGACCTGCGCTCCAAGGACGCGGAGCACGTGCTCCATCGTCACGACGTCGCGGAGTCTCGGAACGTTTGAGAGCACGAACTTGCCGGGCGTCAGCAGTGTGGCCGCCATGATGGGCAGTGCCGCATTCTTCGCCCCGCTGATCCTCACCTCTCCGGTGAGTCTCTCTCCGCCCTGTACGACGATCTTGTCCATCTAGCCCGACTTCCTTCCTGTCATGATGCGGTCTCTGCCGGTGTAGTCCCTGTGGATGGAAACGTCGGAAAGCGCTGGTGCCGCGAGCGCGCGAACCGCATCCGCCTGACCGTCACCGAACTCGAGGGCGATGATGCCGCCGTCCGCGAGAACGCCGGGAGCATCCTCGATGATGCTCCTCAGGCAGTCAAGCCCATCGCTGCCGCCGTCAAGCGCCAGACGCGGCTCGAAGTCCCGTACTTCGGCCGGCAGGTCCGCCAGGTCGCCGCTTCGGATATACGGCGGGTTCGAGACAACTCCGTTGACGCTGCCCGCCAACCCCATCTCAGTCAGGGGTGCAAGCCCCGTTCCCTCCGCGAACGATATCCGCTCGGAAACGCCCACCTTTTCGGCATTCCGCGTGGCCACGACCAGCGCCTCCGGGGAGACGTCGGTCGCGATGACTCGTGCCCCGGGGAGCTTCTGGGCCAGTGTGACGGCGATGACGCCCGAGCCGGTTCCGATATCGGCGAGTACGGCTCCGTCCCCTGCGGGTGGCGCGGCGGTCGCTTCCGCCGTGTGCTCCACCGTGTGCTCCTGTTGCCTCGAGATCATCCCAACGGCCACCTCGACCAGTGCCTCGGTCTCGGGTCTGGGGATGAGCACGTCGGGGGTCACCTCGAAGTCCGCGAGCATGAACCCGGCGGTCCCGGTCACATACTGGACCGGCTCACCGGCGAGTCGTCGCTTGAGGAGCGTCTTGAATCCCGCCAGCTCGCGCTCGGCGAGCACGCGTTCGTACTGAAGATAAAGTTCGATCCGCTTGAGTCCGAGCGCGTGTCCCAGCAGCAGCTCGGTCTCGAGCCGAGCGTTCTCGAAGCCCTTCTCCGCAAGGTAGTCCTTGCTCCAGTTGATGAGCTCGAGCGTGGTCCAGGTCCGGGGCGTCGTCACACCGACTCCGCTGCGTGTGCGATGCGGTCCGCCTGGTCCTGCGTCGCGAGCGCGTCGATGACCTCATCGAGCTCGCCGTCCATGATCTGGTGCAGGCTGTGCACGGTCAGACCGATGCGGTGATCGGTCACCCGGCTCTGTGGGAAGTTGTAGGTTCGGATCTTCGCGCTCCTATCACCGGTCGAGACCTGGCTCCGGCGCGTGGCGGCCATCTCGGCCTGCTGCCTCTCCTGCTCAAGGTCGTAGAGCCGCGCGCGGAGGACCTTGAGCGCCTTCGCGCGATTCTTGTGCTGCGACTTTTCGTCCTGGCAGGTCACCACGAGACCGCTCGGCTTGTGCGTGATGCGCACGGCGGAGTCGGTCGTGTTGACGCTCTGCCCGCCCGGCCCCGAGGAACGGTAGACGTCGATCTTGAGGTCCTCGGTCTTGATGTCGACGTCGACCTCTTCGGCCTCTGGCATGATGGCGACCGTCGCCGCGGACGTATGAACGCGCCCCTGCGACTCGGTCTCGGGAACGCGCTGCACGCGGTGGACGCCGCTCTCGAACTTGAACCGGCTGTATGCACCGTGGCCGTCGACCGCGAAGACGATCTCCTTGAACCCGCCGGTTCCGGTCTCGCTCGTGTTCATCACGTCGATGCTCCACTTCTTGCCCTCGGCGTAGCGAGAGTACATCCGGAAGAGGTCGCCCGCGAAGAGCGCGGCCTCCTCGCCGCCGGTGCCGGCGCGGATCTCGACGATGACACTCTTGTCGTCGTTCGGGTCCTTGGGAACAAGTAGGACCTTGAGCCGCTCCTCGAGCACGTCGAGCTGCGGCTGAAGCTCCTCGAGCTCGCCCTTCGCGAACTCCTTCTCGTCGGCATCGGTCGACGCCTCGATGATCTCGTTCGCGGAGTTGATGTCGGTCAGGATCCGTTCGTACTCGTCGGCGGCCACGACGATATCGTCCATGCCCGCCCGCTCCTTCGAGTACTTCCTCACGAGATTGTGGTCCGAGAGCACCTCGGGGTCACTCAGAAGCGTGGTCAGCTCCTCGTGCCTGTCGCGGATGGCCCTGAGCTTATCCAGCATCGGCCCCACCCTTCGCGGCCGACTGCGGTTCGCTCTTCGCCGCAGCGAGTGCTGCGATGGCGACCTCGACCTGCTCGTCCGAGGGGTCCTTGGTCGTGATGCCCTGAAGCCAGAGGCCCGGCGCCGATACCACCTGCGCCCACCGCGTCGTGCAGCGGACGGCAGCGAGCTTCATCAGCTCGTAGCTGATACCGGCGATGACCGGGATGAGGAGCAGCCGCATCAGCCGGTGCGCGATCGTCGAGGGCTTCCCGGTCAGCATGAACACGAGGATGCTCGTGACCATGACGATGAGCAGGAAGCTCGTCCCGCACCGGGGATGTCGCGTGGTGAACCGCTGCGCGTTCTCCGGGGTGAGCTCGAGGTCCGCCTCGTGGCAGAAGATCGTCTTGTGCTCCGCCCCGTGGTACTCGAAGACGCGCCGCATCTCGCGCCACTGCGAGATACCCCAGATGTAGGCGAGGAAGAAGACGACACGGATGATGCCGTCGATAACGTTGAACAGGATGGAGCTGTCGCTACCGAGCCGGTCGGTCAGCCACTCGGAGAGGACCAGCGGGATGTAGAAGAAGAACAGGATGCCGAGACCGAACGCGAACACCATCGTGCCGGTGAGCGCCAGCTTCGTCTTCCACCCGGTCTCCTCAGGCGCGAACGACGCGGCCGGCTCCGCCGCCGAGCTTCCGTCCGACGCAGCGGTCCCGGTCGCCGCCTCAGCTCCGTCGCTCTCATCGGCGTCGCTTGCCCTGTCCGCTGCCTCCTCCGCGTCCATCGCCGCGCTCGCCGAGTAGTTGAGCGCGCGAATGCCCAGCGCGAGCGACTCGATGAGCGAGAGCCCGCCCCGGATGACCGGAAGCCTGAGGAATCTGTTCCGCCGTGAGGCCGAGATGAACGGCTCGGACTGAACGTCAATCTCACCGTTCGGCAGACGCACAGCGACCGCCACGGTCTTGGGACCGCGCATCATCACGCCCTCGATCACGGCCTGTCCGCCGTAGTGGACCTTGCCCTTCGGCGCGCCCAGAGCCTCGATCGGCTTGACCGCGTCGTCCGTGTCATCGGCCGGCGTCTCGTCACAGCCGCAGCCGCTCCCGCAGTCGCAGGCACACGAGCATCCGGCCTCGAGGACCACATCCGCGCGTGGCTCGGTGTGCTCAGGACATGTCGACTCGTTCTCGTTCTGCTTCTGGTCTTCCACGCTACGCTCCTGCCATCCCGGCGATGCGTTCGGCCGGACTCCTTGTGTCGTCGACCGGGATCAGCACGCCGATACCCGGGTGAACCTTCTCGATCTCGCGCTTCATCTCGCAAGCTATACGACGGTACGACTCGTGTCCCTGCACCTTCGAGCGCAGACGCACGAGATGAAACGCCGAGCGCGCGTTGATCGTCATCAGAAACCGCTTGTGATACGCCAGCGGCACCGCGTACTGGGCGTGTGCCTGGTCGATCTCGGCCAGACGCTCCCATCGCTCGCATGCTGCGTCGAGCGCGTTCTCCATCTCCCCCGCCACACCGGCCTCGCGCGCGTCGTCGGGCACGGTGCGTCCGAGCGAGCATCCGAGAAGCTGCTGCGTCTGCGTCGCCATCCGGTGTCTTTGGATGTCGCGATAGGCACCGAAGTCGCAGACGATCTCGAAGGTGTAAACTGTCTCCTCGAGCTCACGAACCGGAAGCTCGTGGTCCGTCATCCCCTCGACCGCGGCTCCGATGAACGCCGCTCGCTCTGCCGGTGTCATCCGCTCGGCGCGCCCACGGGCCCTCTCATATGAGAGTCCGCCTGCCCGGAAGAGCATCGCCGCGATGACGCGCGTCTCCCCGTCGGCATCACACTCGACGAGGCGGACCGATGGACCGTCCGCCGGACCCTCCGACGCCACGAGCCCCTCGCCTCCCGCGGCTCCCCCCATCCGCTCCTCCCAGCCATCGAGGTACGGCGAGCGCTCCACATACTTGAGCAGCGTCGGCACCTTCGCCAGCCCCGCTCCGGTCAGAACCTCCGCCAGCTCCCGCATCTCCGCGAGCGGACTCGATGCCATCTTGATGATGCCGTGCCGCAGGCTCCGCGCGTTCACCGTCCAGCCAAGGTTCGTCTTCGCCGCAGCGGGCAGCAGCCCGCGCACGGCGTCGCACGCCTTCCCATTCGGATTGAGCCCGGCCTTCCGCCACTCGGCATCGCCGTAGGCGTTCTCGCACCACGCGAGCGCCCTCGGGCGCAGGCGGTCGTACGTCCGGTAGAGCGTCGAGACGGTCTCCCGATACAGTTCTCCCGCTTCGCCGCCCTCGAACACCGGCGGCGTGTAGAAGTTGTCCGGCGACATCACCTGGTACCGCGTCGACTTCTCGGTGAAGGACGAGAGACGGTTCTCCTCGACGAACTTCGCGCCGAGGATTGAGATGTTCTCGATCGCGATCGACAGGACCGCGTGCTCGGCGACGGACGAGTGCCCGTAACCGACCACCCACTTCTCGTGAAAACGCGACGACTCGCTCTCGGAGAGCTCTCTGGCTATCTCCTCGAACGAGTCGGGTGATCGCGAGGTCTTCGCGAATGTCACCGCGACGACCTCCGCAGGGAGGTCGTCGAGCGTATAGACTCTGAGTGGACTGCCCGTCTTCGTCATAATCGATGGCGTGGCAGACCGTCGGAGTGGTTCGTGCCGGTGTTCATCCCGTCGGGTCCGCCCTCTCGCGGAACCCGCGGCTAATTCTCGGCCTCTGCCTTGTCTTCCCCACTGGCAGGCGGCGCATCGTCAGGAGCTTCTGTTCCAGCTGTTTCAGCGGCCGCAGGCGCGTCAGCTGCCGCGCGCGCCGCTCCACCGGCTTCGCCGTCACTGCCCGCGGACGCCGCAGCGCCGCGTGCGTAGTCGTCGCCATACTTCTTGAGGAACCTGTCGACACGACCGGCGCTATCGACGAGCTTCTGCTGACCCGTGAAGAACGGATGGCACGCCGCACAGATCTCGACGTTGATCTCCTTGAGCGTCGAGCGGGTCGTGAACTCGTTCCCACAGACGCACTTCACGGTGCACTCCTGGTAGTCAGGATGGATGTCCTTCTTCATGCTCGTTCGACCTCCAGTGGCTCTCGTGTCTGTCTTGTCGGTCCTGCTGCTCTCAGGTGCTGCTATCGCGTCGCTCGGCGAACCCGGCAATGCCCGAAGGGCGGTCAGCTAGAGCGCGCTCATCGAATCCAGGAAC
>CAZRAD010000052.1:0-8428 GCA_964597945.1 uncultured bacterium | reverse complement strand
ACCCGGCAATGCCCGAAGGGCGGTCAGCTAGAGCGCGCTCATCGAATCCAGGAACTCCTGGTTCGTCTTTGTCTGCCGCATCTTGTCGAGCAGGAACTCCATCGCGCCGACCGGTGTCTGCTCGCTGAGGAACTTCCTCAGAATCCACATCCGGTTGATCGTCTCCTGCGATAGCAGACGCTCTTCCTTCCGCGTCCCCGACTTGAGAATGTCGATCGACGGGAAGATCCGGCGGTCCGTGAGCCTGCGGTCGAGAACCAGCTCCATATTACCAGTACCCTTGAACTCCTCAAAGATAACCTCGTCCATCCTCGACCCCGTATCGATCAGCGCGGTCGCGATGATGGTGAGGCTCCCGGCGTCCTCGATGTTCCGCGCGGCGCCGAAGAACCGCTTCGGACGCTGGAGCGCATTGCTGTCCACGCCGCCAGTGAGGATCTTGCCGCTGTGCGGGACGACCGTGTTGTGCGCCCGCGCCAGTCTCGTGATCGAATCGAGCAGGATCACGACGTCCTTCTCGTGCTCCACGAGACGCTTCGCCTTCTCGATGACCATGTCGGCGACCTGGACGTGACGCTCGGGCGGCTCATCGAAGGTCGAGCTGACGACCTCGCCGTTGACCGACCGGGCCATGTCCGTGACCTCCTCCGGCCGCTCGTCGATGAGCAGCACGATGAGGACGACGTCCGGATGATTCGTCGTGATGCTGTTGGCTATCTTCTGGAGCACCACCGTCTTGCCCGCGCGCGGCGGCGAGACGATCAGGCCGCGCTGCCCCTTCCCGATCGGCGACATGAGATCGATGATCCGCGTCGTCATGTCATCGGGGTCCGTCTCGAGGTTCAGTCGGTCGTGCGGGTGCAGCGGTGTCAGATTCTCGAACAGGATCTTCGACTTCGCCTGCTCGGGATTCTCGTAGTTGACGGCCTCGACGCGAAGCAGCGCGAAGTAGCGCTCGTTCTCCTTCGGCGGGCGGACCTGACCCGAGACGACGTCGCCTTTGCGAAGATCGAACCGCTTGATCTGCGACGGCGAGACGTAGATGTCGTCCGGACCCGGCAGGTAGTTGTAGTCGGGCGAGCGCAGGAAGCCGTATCCGTCCGGGAGGATCTCCAGAACGCCCTCGCTGAAGATGAGGCCGTTCCGCTGAGTCTGTCCCTCGAGGATCTTGAAGATGAGATCCTGCTTCCGTAGACCGGAGACACCCTCGACGCCGAGCGCTTCGGCGTAGTTGATGAGTTCGCGGATCGTCCGCTGCTTCATCTCACCCATGTTCAGGTTCTCGCCGGGCTTCCCGTTCCCGGCCGCCTTCGTCTCGGCGGGCTTCGTCTCGGCCGCCTTGGCCTCTGTCGCGTCGACCTTCGTCCCGCTCGCAGAGACCTTCGACTCAGCCGCGGTCTCGGCCTTCGCAGCGGCTCGCGTGCTCGCCGCTGAGCGGGTCGTGGACCTGGTCGCGGAAGTCGTTCTGGCGGTGGTCCTACCGTTCGACGAACCCCTCGAGCTACTGTTGCTGCTCCGTGTCGACGAGGAACCTGCGCTCTTCGTCGCGGCCCTCTTGCGGGGCCCGCTCGACTTGCTCGGTGCTTTCTCGGTCATCTACGTACCTCGATGAGCAGGTTTGACGCTTCCCGGTCGACAACGCACGCGTCGACCGCAATCACGCATGTGCCCCTGTGGCTTAGCTACACTCGGTTTCCTCTTTGAAGAACAGAGAATTCCAGCCGGGTTGGGTTGCTTCGGATGGGGTGTCAGGAAGCTGTGGGTGCTGAGATGTTGTTTACTTCGTATATAGTAGACGAGGGTCTGCAGAGTGTCAAGTCGTTTCACGCGCGGACGCCGGCCCAGAAGGACCGGCGCCCGGCTGTATCTCATCGCAGACCATCCCCGGAGATCGCTACTCCGTGGTCGTTGCGGAGTCCAGAAGCTCCTGGACGATGCCCAGCTCGAGCATCGCCTCCTCCGTCATCTCGAGCTTGTTGTAGACCCTCGCGAGGGCACGGTGGTACGACAGCTCCTCGAAGTTCAGCTCGATGAGCGTCTCAAGCGTCGGGATGGCGGCCTGATACTCGGGGATCGCCAGCTCCATCTGACCCTGATCCTCGAGGTCCTTGGCGATGCCCCAGTGCGCGAGGAAGACACGATACTGAACCTCTTCGTCCTCCTCGTTGCCCGCCAGGTGCTGATTGAAGCTCCGGATGGCAGCGCGGTAGTCCTTCAGGTTGTAGTGCATCAGACCGATGTTGTAGTAGATGTCCTGAGTCTCCGGCGAGATCGATTCGATCTTCTCGAAGTAGCGGAGCGCGTTCTCGTAGTCGCCGATAGCGGCCAGCTGTCCGGCCTTGCTCTCGTAGACCGACACGAGGTTATCCTTGAGGTCCGGGTTATCCGGGGCGCGCTCGAGCGCCTGCTCGAACGCCTCAACGGCTTCCTCGTAGTTCGTCATCATGTGGTGAGCGTACCCGAGATTCGCGTAGGCTTCGGCCTTGCGCGGATCGAGGAGGATCGCCTTGTTGAACTCGACGATCGCCTCGGTGAACTGCCCGCTCGAGTTCAGCAGATTGCCATCGTTCTGGTAGATCTGCCAGTACCACGTGATGGTCTGCTCCACCTCTTCCTTGTGCGCGGGCTCGATCGCGAGATCGAGCGCGGCGAAGAACTCGTCGTGTGCCATCTCGAGTTCATCGGTCTCGGCGTAAGCGCGGCCGAGCCACATATGAGGCTGCCAGTCAGTAGGGTTGTTGCGGATGGCGATCTCGAACTGCTCGATCGCGTTGTCGAAATTTTCCTGCTGCAGATAGACCTTGCCGCTGGTAAAGGCAGGGTCAGCACCACATCCGGCGAGGATGAGGATCGCAGCCAGCGTCAGTACGACGGCTGCCGTTCTCACCATGACCATTGCGCCTCCCTTTGTTTCGAGTCCCCCCTTGAATCCTGCTCGTTTTCAGCCCGTGAATTATAATGCGTCGCGCCGGGGGTGTCAAGCGCTACGGTCGCGACCGGCGCCCGCCTCATGGCGCAGCGCCCGCGCGATGCCTCTTCACGTGTCGCGGGGGGGGCGAACCGGTGTGACGTCATGCCCCGCCGGGCCGCACCGGCGGGACGCGCCCTCTCGACCTGTGCCGCGAGGACTACAGCAGACGATTGTCGTTGACGAACAGCTCATAGGTGCAGTTGAGGAAGTCACCCGCACGCCGCGAGACGATCATCCGCGACATGAAGATCTCGAAATACTCCATGACCTGCGATATCTTCGTGTTGACCTTGAGATTCAACCGGATGATACGTTCCTCTGGGAGCACCGTCAGGTCGGACTTCTGGACCGCGTAGTTGACCCGGTCATGGATGTCGAACTTGATCATCGAGGGATTGCGAACCCGCGAACGATGGACGTCGGCCTTGTCGGCCAGGATGAGCGCCGCCGAGACGTTGTTGACCGGGTCGGCGTGCTCCTCGTGGTGATTCCCTATGGCCGAGATGACCGTCGTGATCTCCTCGAGGTCCATCTCGCGCTCTCTGAGCAGCTGAAACGCCAGCTGAGCCCCGGACTGCGCGTGGTCCTCACGGTTGATGATGTTGCCAAGGTCGTGCATGTAGCCGGCGATGCCGGCGAGGTCGGCTTGGCGATGGTTGATCCCCAGGTCCTTGAGCAGCTTCTGTGCCGTCCGCCCGACCCACTTGCCGTGGCGCACACCGTGCTCGGTGTAGCCGACGATACCGAGATGGTCATTGGCGGTGCGGAGCATCCCCGTGATCTCGGGGTCCTTCTGGATCTTGTTGAACGTTGTCTTTCCCATGTTCCTACCTCTTTGCGAAAACCATGCCTGCCCGGAAGCGGGCAGGCACTATCCAATCTACCTGAGCGTGGGTGCGCAGTCAAGTTCGCCGGCCATGTTGAAGCCGTCAACAGACCGCTGGACGGTGAGTTAGAGAAGGTCCATCGGGTCGACGTCAACGGTGAGCTGGACCGTGGAGGGCAGGCTCAGCGCCTTCTCCTGCGTCAATGCGGCCGCCACGAGCGCCCGCGCGCTCCCGCCTCTTCCCCGAACGAGGACCTGCCAGCGGTAGACGCCCTTGATGCGCTCGATCGGGGCCGGGGCGGGCCCGAGCACCTCCGGAGCCGGGTCCGGCATCTGCTCGGCCCCCCGGTCGAGGAAGTCGGCGAGCCGGGCGGCGCTCTTCATCACGGCCTGCTCATCGCGGCCGCGGACGATGATGGAGACCAGCCGCGAGAACGGCGGATAGCCGAGACCGAGCCCCCTGCGCTCTTCCGTCTCCCGGTCGAAGAACGGGCCGAACGCCTGCGCCCGAGCCATGGCGATGGTGTAGTGGTCGGGAAGGTACGTCTGCACAAGGACCTTCCCGCGCTCATCGCCGCGGCCCGTCCGGCCCGCCACCTGCGTAAGCAGCTGGAAGGTGCGCTCGCCTGAACGGAAGTCCGGGAGATTGAGCCCCACATCCGCGGCAACCACACCGACGAGACCAACGCCGGGGAAATCGAGTCCCTTCGCGATCATCTGCGTCCCGAGAAGGATATCGGTCCGCCGCTCGGCGAAGTCCTTGAGGATCCGCCAGTGCGCGCCCCGTCTGCCGGTGGTGTCCTGGTCCATCCGTTCGACGGCGGCTTCCGGGAAGAGCTCGCGGACCGCGAGTTCGACCCGCTGTGTCCCGGGAGCGCCGAACCGCAGATTCCGACTGCCGCACTCGGGGCAGCGGTCGGGTGCGCGTCCGGTCTTCCCACAGTAGTGACACCGCATCGAACGATCGGTCGAGTGATAGGTCAATGAGACGTTGCAGTCGTCGCACCGCTCCGAGTGCCCGCAGTCCATGCACTGGATGAACGAGGCGTACCCGCGGCGGTTGAGGAAGAGGATGACCTGTTTCTCTTCCTCAAGCGTCTCCTTCACCGCGTCGCGGAGCGCGCCCGAGAACGCGCCCTCGGAGTCGACCGGTGTGATCTCTCTCATGTCGACGATGGCGACCTCGGGGAGCGGACCGGAGTCGATCCGCTCAGGCAGCTCCACGAGATCGAACTTCCCATCGCGTGCGTTGAGATAGCTCTCGAGACTCGGGGTCGCCGTGCCGAGGATAACGACGGCCCCCTCGATCTTCGCGCGCATCGCTGCGACGTCACGCGCGTGGTAGCGGGGCGACTCTCCCTGCTTGTAGGTTCCCTCGTGCTCCTCGTCCACGATGATGACGCCGAGGTCGTGGACCGGCGCGAAAACGGCGGACCGGGGACCCACGACGATCTGGAAACGTCCGTCACGGATGGCGCGCCACGTATCGTACCGTTCACCGAGCGAGAGCCCGCTGTGCACCACGGCAACCTCGCCCTCGAACTGCGCGCGCATCCGCTGCACCATCTGCGGTGTCAGCGCGATCTCCGGAACGAGCACGATGGCCCCTCGCCCGGCGGCGCGCGACGCCTCCACCGCCTCGACGTAGACGCGCGTCTTCCCGCTCCCCGTTACGCCGTGGAGCAGCACGACGCCGAGTTCCTGCGTTTCCAGCCGCGCGCGGATCAGATCGAGCGCTCTGGCCTGCTCGGGCTTGAGGGGCCCCTCCTCACGGAGCGCCCACCCCTCGAACCCGGTCGAGACGCGGTCGCGTACCTGCTCGTCCCGCTCGGCGAGTCCGCGTTCCACGAGACGAGCCGCGACCGACGTGGTGAACCCGCGCGCGGCGAGCTCCGCTGTTGTCATGACACCGTCCTCGGCTGCCGCCAGTTCGCGGAGCGCGCCCGCCTGCTTGGGCGCGCGTCGTTCGAGCATCGAAGCCTCGACCTCCGCCTTCTCCGCGTCCACGGTGAGCCGGACGATGCCCTCCGTCGCCTCCTCGACTCGCGGCTGACGGACCCGCTCGACAAGTTCCACATGTCCCGCGCCCCGGAGCGCCATCACGTCGGTGCTGCCACCCCGCGGAATGCCGGCCTCGCGATTGACGATGCCGAGACTGGCCTCATCGCGATCGGCGAGCACCTCCAGGATGCGGCGGCGGCGCTCGGTCAGCCTCCCGTCGTCCGACTCGAGCGCCTCGCGTCCCTCATCGGTGATCCGTGCGAACCGGCGGCTCTCCATGTTGATGCCCGGCGGGAGCGCAGTACGCAGGACCTCCCCCCAAGAGGCGAGGTAGTAGTCGCCTATCCAGCGCGTGAGCTCGATCATCTTCGCGTCGACGACGGGGTCGACGTCGAGCACGTCGATGATCGGTTTGATGCGTTCGACCTCCGCGGAGTCCGCAACGCCGACGACGAACCCGGTGACCTTCCGGTTGCCGAACGGCACCAGGACACGCACGCCGAGCATGGCCGCGTCGTGGAGCGGTCCGGGAACCGAGTAGGTGAATGTGCCGGTGACGGGCAGCGGGACCGCTACCTCGACGAATCGCTCCGGCATCGGATGGCCCTCCAGGGGTGGTGAACTCCTCGGCGAGGAGACGTCCTCAGTGGGGATGCGCCCGCGCGGGCCGGAGCTATGCAGCTTCCCCGCTCTCGCGCGCGCTGCGCTCGCGTCCGGCCCTCGCGTCCTCGCGGGACGCGCTCACATCGAGGTCGAGACCGCTTGTGAGGCCGCGGTCGAGCAGCGCCTGGCCGACGGCGGCCACGACCGCGCCGTTGTCGGTACAGAGTGAGCGGGCCGGGATGACGACATCGAGTCCGGCGAGCGCGGCCTCTTCGGTGAGTCGCTCGCGGAGATGCGTGTTCGCGGCGACGCCGCCGCCGAGCGCGACCGTGGAGACACCGGTCTCCTCCGCCGCCCGCATCGTCTTGAGGACGAGCGCATCGACGACGGCCTCCTGGAAGCTGGCGAGGAAATCGGTGAACTCCTGGCCCTCCGGACGTCCGCCCCTGTCTTCAACGGCGTATCGGACGGCGGTCTTCAGTCCCGAGAAGCTGAAATCGAAGTTGCCACGCTGCATCATCGCCCGCGGGAAATCGAACGCCTTCGGGTTGCCTCCCCTTGCGAGCTTCTCGATGGCGGGCCCCGCCGGGTAGTCCAGCCCAAGCAGCTTCCCGACCTTGTCGAACGCCTCGCCCGATGCGTCATCGCGCGTCCGGCCGAGCGTCGTGTATCGTCCCCAGTCCTCCACGAGAATGAGCTCCGTGTGTCCACCGGACGCCACGAGGCAGACGGCAGGGAGCGCCATCTCCGGCTTCTCCAGCCGGGCCGCGAACACGTGAGCCTCAATGTGATCGACACCAACGAGGGGGATGTCGAGCGAATACGCCAACGCCTTGGCGAACGTCGCCCCGACGAGGAGACACCCGACAAGACCGGGACGGCTCGTCACCGCGACCGCCTCGAGATCCGACATCTCTCTACCAGCGTCCGCGACCGCCTTATCGACGATGGGAGCGATCAGTCGGATGTGTGCACGCGAGGCGTGCTCGGGGACGACTCCGCCGAACTCCGCGTGGATCGCCTGCGACGCGACCACACTCGAAAGAATGTCGCGGCCATCCAGGAGAAGGGCCGCGGCGGTCTCGTCGCATGATGTGTCGATTCCAAGAACAAGCATCGGTTGGTCACTCCAGTGTCACGGTGAACCGCACAGGCGTCACCTGCTCGATCGACACCCCCTCGGGGGGTTCGAGATCTGGCACGAGCTCGTGCACGCCGCGCGGAAGTCCGCGCGCGTCCACGGTGGCGGTGATGTCATCCGAACCGAGATTGTGAACGAGATGCTCCGGCCCCGTGACCTGCGCGTCGTAGACCGTCGGCGCGACCACCGCCGAGAGCCCAGGCTCGTGCATGAACGTCACCGGAAGCCCCTCGACGGTCACCGTCCGCGTTCCCTCGATCTCGACGGTCACCCGGACGTCGCGAGGCACGGCGTGGAGATTCCACGTCCCGTCGAAGACCACGGGTCTACCCGCCTCGACCCGGGCACGACGTCCTGAGATGTTCAGCGGCGCTGTACGCACCGACGACAGTCCCTCAATGACGGACGACGGGCCGTAGACGACGACCGAGTCGGGCATGCTCTGCGGAGCGCCCAGCACGAAGTACCCGCTCGGGAGTTCGCCCTCCATCACCGCCGCCACGGCGACGGAGCGCTCGGACAGTTCATCGATGTCGAGGTCGAGGCTCTTCGGCGACCGTACCTCGAGCACGTAGACACCGGCGTTACGAGGAAGCACAACATCGGCCGGCGAGAGACTCACACGGAGCGCTCGCCCGGGCTCGGCATCGGCCATATCGATGAACGCGTACGTGTCGCCCATGAACGCGAGCTTGAGGATCTCCTTGTTCGGACCGGAGAGCACGACCTGGACGGTCTCGGGAACCTGTTCGACGGTCGTGACACCCTCCGGGATGTTGCGAAGAACGAGCGGAACATCAGTGAGGCGTATCCCCTCCTGCTCACCCTTGGCGAACGCCCAGAGAACGAGCGCGAGGATGACGGCCGCGATCTTGACAGGGATGTT
>CAZRAD010000051.1:0-16166 GCA_964597945.1 uncultured bacterium | reverse complement strand
CTTCTCCTCGTCGCCGGACTTCTCCTCCTCTTCAGGCTCGAGCAGTTCCGGACGAATGCCGTGCTCGTTCAGATACTCCTGGTGTACGTCCGCAGGCTGCTTCTCCATGTATGTCCGAACGGACAGGACGATCCTGCGGTTCTCCGAAGAGACCTCGATGACCTCGAGCGGGAGCGCGTCCCCTGGTGCGAACCTCGCCTCGATACGGTTGATCTCGTTGAGGGCGAGATGCGACATGGGCACGAATCCCTCCACATCACCGGGCAGGTCCACCACGATCCCCGACTTGTGGATCCGGCTGACGCTTCCGGTGACCTCGGTCCCGACGGCGTACTGCTCGGCCAGCTCGTTCCACGGGTTCTCCGTGCACTGCTTGATGCCCAGCGAGATACGATGTCGGTCCTTGTCGATGCCGAGCACCATGACCTCGACCTTCTGGCCTCGGTGCAGGACCTCGCTCGGGTGCTTGATACGCTTCGTCCAGGACATATCGGAGATGTGGACGAGTCCGTCCATTCCCTCCTCGAGCTGAACGAATGCGCCGAAGTCGGTCAGGTTCCGGACGCGTCCCTCGATCTTGGTGCCGACCGGGTACTTCGTGTCCAGGTCCTGCCACGGGTCGCTCTCGGTGCGCTTCAGCGAGAGGGATATCTTCTCCTCCGCCTTGTTCACATTGAGGACCTTCACCTCGACGATGTCGCCGATCCCCAGGATCTTTGAGGGGTGACGGATGTGCTGCGTCCAGGACATCTCGGAGATGTGTATGAGTCCCTCAACACCCTCCTTGAGTTCGATGAACGCGCCGTAGTCCGTGATCGACACGACCTTGCCGCGCACGCGCGAGCCGACGGAGAACTCCTCCTCAACATTCTCCCACGGGTACTCGGCAAGCTGCTTGAGGCCGAGCGAGATACGCTCTCTCTCCGGATCGAAGTTGAGGACCTTGACCGTCAGCTCGTCACCGATCGCCACGAGTTCCGAGGGATGGCGAATGCGTCCCCAGCTCATGTCGGTGATGTGCAGGAGCCCGTCGATACCGCCGAGGTCGACGAATGCGCCGAAATCGGTGATGTTCTTGACGCCGCCCTGTCTGATCTGTCCGACCTCGAGCTCCTTGAGGAGAGCTTCCTTCTTGATCTGCCGCTCCTCTTCAAGCACGACGCGTCTTGAGATGACGATGTTCCTCCGGCGCTTGTTGACCTTGAGGATACGGAACTCGAGCTTCTGTCCGAGCAACTCCTCGAGGTTCGGAATGCGCCTGAGCGCAACCTGCGAACCGGGCAGGAACGCCTCCACGCCGAAGAGGTCGACCTTGAGTCCGCCCTTGATCCGGCGCTTCGGGATACCCTCGACGACCTGCTGGTCATCGTGGGCTTCCTTGATCTTATCCCAGACCTGGAGGAAGTCGGCCTTGCGCTTCGAGACCTTAACCTCGCCGTCTGCGTCCTCCGTAGCCTCAAGCAGTACGCTGATCTCGTCACCCACGGACAGCGTCTCGGGCTCGGGGAACTCATCTATCGCGATTCGTCCTTCCGACTTGAAACCGATGTCGACCATGACGTCGGAGTCGCTGATGGAGAGGATCGTACCCTTGACCAACTCTCCCTCGTCGATCGACTTGAGGGTCGAGTCGTACATCTCGGCCATCTCGGTGTACTGCTCGAGCGTATAGCCGAGCTCCTCGAGATCCTCTTCGCTCGGGATCGGCAGAGCGATCTGTTTCCGCCCCTCGGGCTCGTCGTCGTCGCGCGACGGTTTGGCCTCATCTCCCTCGACCGCGGTCTCGGTCTCGGTGGTCTCCTCCGACGTACCGGCCTCGTCCGTGGGCTTATCAGCCTTGACCGCCGGAGTGTCCGCCGGCGTCTCGGGGGTCTCATCCTGCGAAACAGCCTCGGGCTCTGTCGTTGTCTGCGTGTCGGTGGACGGCGTTGCGTCCTTGCTCACGACTGCGTCCGTTCCCTCCAGCTCGTTCGAAGGGTCGGAGTTCGGGTTTGCTGTCTTGTCTTCGAACATCCGTCTCTCTTTCTCCTCTCTGGATCTGCTGCTACTACCATGCCGGCTGAGGGCGGCTTTCCTCTCCCTCTCGGGAGCCTCTACATGGCTCCGACGGCCCGGACCACCTCGTCGATGATCCACTGCGGCGTCGAAGCCCCTCCTGTGACACCAACCTGCTTCTTCCCCTCGAACCACGTGGGCTCGAGTTCATCCGCTGTCTCTATGTGGTAGGCGTCGCTCCCCGCCTCGCGGCAGAGCTCCCACAGACGCCTGGTGTTCGCGCTGTTCCTGCCCCCGACGATCAGCATTACGTCGACCGCGTCCGCGAGCTCGAGCGCGTTGACCTGGCGCTCGGACGTCGCGTTGCAGATGGTGTTGTAGACCTTCACCTCCTGCGCCGTTTCGAGCAGTCTCGCCACGACGGCCTTGAGCCGTTCGATCGGCTGCGTCGTCTGACAGACGATGCCGATCCGTTCCGCGAGAGACCGTACGGGCAGGTCGTCCGGGCCCGTCACGACGGTCGCGCCGGTCGTGAGACTGCCGGTGATCGAGAGCACCTCCGGGTGGTCCTGCTCTCCGACCACAACGACCGCGTACCCGTCCTCCTCAAGCTGCGCTGCGCGGTCCTGCGCCATCTTCACGAACGGACAGGTCGCATCAACGATCTCGACCCCGCGTTCCCTGGCGGCTTTGAGCACCGTGCGGGGAAGCCCGTGCGAACGGACGACGAGCGTCCCGGATTCGATGTCCGAGAGGTCGTCCACGACCCGCAGCCCTTCGTCCTCAAGCCTGGCGACGACCTGCGGGTTGTGGATGATCGGTCCCAGCGTCACCATGGGACCGTCCCCTTCGTGCGCGGCGTCAAACGCGAGCTTGAGCGCACGCTTCACGCCGAAACAGAATCCTGCGCACGGGGCGACCATCACGTTCATCCGGTGACCGCCTCCCCCCTGAGCGCGGCGATCGACGACATGATACGGTCCGTGGTCTGGGCGTACGCCTCGGTCGACGCCGGGCCGTCGTGCACGATCGGTTCCGCGAACGAGACCCGGATCGAACCGCGCTTCCGAAACGCTCCGCGAGGATCGTTCGAGCCGGTGATGCAGGTCGGTATGATCGCGGACCGCGCGCTCGCCGCGATGAAGGCCACGCCGGGTCGCCCCTCTCCGAGCTCTCCGGTGCGGCTCCTGGTTCCCTCCGGGAACATCAGGAGCGCTCCGCCGTCTCCCAGTACGCGACGTGCCGTCCTCAGAGCCTTCCGGTCGCCGCCCGACCGGTCAAGCGGAATGGCGTTGTATGCCGTTATCAACCACGCGAATGCCCGGTTCTCGAACAGCTCCTGCTTCGCCATGAAGAACATCTCGCGCGGACATCCCAGGCCGACCAGCAGCGGATCCCAGTTCGAGATGTGATTCGACGCGATGACGACCGGCCCCTCCTCCGGGATGTGCTCACGGCCCGTCACGCGGAAGCCCCAGAGGAGCTTCAGCACCCCGGTCGCCAGGAGCCAGCCGAGCCGGTAGTTGAGCTTCATCCGCGGCATCCCGTCTCGCAGTCGTCCGGCAGGACGGCTCCGCGATCCGTCGCGAGGCGGATGACCTCGGCGACCTGGTCGTTGATGGAAAGCCCGGTCGTGTCGAGTTCGATGGCATCGACGGCCCGTTTGAGCGGACTGTCCTCGCGTGTTGAGTCGCGACGGTCGCGCTCGGCGATCTCGTCTCGTACTTCTCTCGCATCAGCGGAGCGGCCAAGGGCGTCGAGATCCGCCAGGCGGCGACGCGTGCGCTCTTCGAGTGTCGCAATGAGAAAGATCTTGAGCTCCGCGTCGGGGAACACGACCGTGCCGATGTCGCGACCCTCCATGACGCAGTCCACGCTGTGGCCGACGCGGCGCTGTTGTTCGACCATGGCGCGGCGGACCCCTGAGACGGTCGACATCACCGACGCGCCCCTCGTGACCTCGGGCGAGCGTATAGCCTCGCTGACATCCTCTCCATCGAGTAGCACGGGGCCGTGACCGACCAGTTCTATCTCGACCGACTCGGCGACGTTCGTCAGCGCCTCGTCGTCGTCCATGGACACGCCCATGCGGATCGCCGCAAGAGCTCCGGCACGGTACATCGCGCCGCTGTCTATGTAAACATAGCCAAGCCGCTCGGCTACGAGCCGCGCAGTTGTACTCTTGCCCGAGGCAGCGGGGCCATCGATGGCGATGATCAGCCGTGTACCCTCATGGATAAGAGGATGGAGGTTAGAGGCCTGTTCGGGAGTATCCCCTGCCTATCACTCGAAACAAGAAAGTATAAACCAGACAGCGCCGTCCTGCAAGCCCCATCGCGACGACGCCTCACCTATCCCCGCGCCGCCCCGCCCTCATTGGAGAGCCCCACGGCACTGCGGAGGGCGGCGAGCTCCTCCGGCGTCAGGTGGCGCCAGCGGCCCAGACGGATGTTGCCGAGTTCAATGGGACCGACCCTCGTTCGACTGAGGCGCTTGACCGGGTGGCCGACCGCCTCGAACATCCTGCGGATCTGTCGCTTGCGGCCCTCGTGGATCGTGATGAGCGCGTGCGTCTCGTTCCGGTCTGTTCCGAGGACCTCAACGATCGCGGGGGCCGTGCGCTGGTCATCGAGGACGATGCCCATCTCGAGAGCGTCCACGTCTTCTTCCTTGAGAACGCCCCGGGCGATGACCCGATACACCTTGTCGATCTCAAAGGATGGGTGGGCGATCCGGTGAGCAAGCGCGCCGTCGTCGGTCAGCAGCAGCAGCCCCTCGGTCGGCGCATCGAGTCGCCCCACAGGGACGACGGCTTTCGGTGCATCCCTGATGAGCTCCGCGACGGTCTTGCGGCCCTGCGGGTCGC
Source organism: uncultured bacterium (assembly GCA_964597945.1). GTDB lineage: Bacteria > Joyebacterota > Joyebacteria > Joyebacterales > Joyebacteraceae > JAPEKQ01. Next base: position 11,305 of record CAZRAD010000051.1, on the reverse strand, counting down.
TCATCGTCACGACGTATCCGGCGGGTTTGTTCAGAGCGATGCAGGTGAGTTGATCGGGAAGACGAAGGATGCTGCCGTCGAATTCGACGACGTCGACCTGTGGATCGACACGGACGCCGACCTCGTTGATGACCACGCCGTTGATGCGGATTTTGCCGTCCGCGATCAGGCGGTCCGCGCCGCGTCTGGAGGCGGCGCCGCAGCGTGCGATGTATCTGTTAAGCCTCATCAACAGGCTGGATGATGGCGGCATCGCCGAGAGCGTGCGCGCCCTCGGTCTCATCGACCACGGTGGTCGTGTCGGATTCACCGACGGGTTCATCCGGCGTCTGCTCCGGCGCTGCGGGAGACGGCTCCCCCGGCGTCCGCGGATTGAGCACCGGCGCGTCGATCCCCGGGCGCGTGACCCTATCGACATCGGCCAGCGGCGCACCGGCCTCGAGCATGGCCTCGGCCTCTGCGATCGCGCCGTTTTCGGGCGCCGACTGCGTCTCGGCTGCCACCTCGACTCCGGCCATGACTTCCTCGCCGGTCGCCTCTTCGGTGGTTGATTCGGCGCCCACCGTCGCGTCACCAACGGTTCTCTCCGGAGTCTCCGACATGAGGTTGGACATGTGCTCCGCGCCCTCGACCGTCATCTGGAGTTCGCCCGGCTGCAGGCCGAGAACCTCCGCGAACTCCTCGAGCCGCGGCAGGTCGGTGATCGTGTTGAGACCGAAGTAGCGCAGGAACTCCTTCGTCGTACGGTACATCAGTGCGCGTCCCATGCCGGGAGCGCGTCCTGCGATCGTCACGAGGTTGCGCTTGAGAAGGGTTGCCAGCACGCCGCTCGAGTCGACCCCTCGGATCCCCTCGATCTCAGCGCGGACGAGAGGCTGCTTGTATGCGACGATAGCGAGCGTCTCCAGCGCGGCCTGGCTCAGTCGCGGCGGGATGCGGCCCTTGTGGAGATCGCGCGCGTACTTCAGGTACTCCGGTCGGCAGTAGAGCTGCCAGCCGCCGGCGAGCTTCGAGATCGTGATGGCTCTCTCGGTCTGTTCGTACTCCGCCGAGAGCTCATCCAGGGCCTCGTTCACCCTGCCGCGACCGGCGTTGAGCGGCCCGTCCGAACCCCCCGTGATCTCAACGATGCGCTCCGTCGACACGGGAGCGTCCGATGCGTAGAGTATCGCTTCGATGATGTGCTTCAACTCCAGCTCAGCCACGCTCACACCTCCGTCCGTGCCTGGATCGCGATGTCTCCGAAGCTCGAGTCCTGCACAGCCATGATAGCGCCGAGGCGGACGAGTTCGAGAAGCGCGATGAATGTGGTGACGACCTCCACCTTGGTGACGGCGCCGGCGAAGAGCCTTCGAAATGTCGTGGCTCCGCGGGTGATCTCGGAGCGGATGTGTTCCATGCGATCCTCGACCGACACAACCTCCATGTCGACCTCATGTACGTCGATGCGGCTCGGCACGCGTTCCAGCACCTCACGCAGGCAGTCGACGAGGTCGAAGAGCGTTACGTCACGGAGAAACTCCTCGGTGTCGACCTCCTCATCATCGACGGCCCGGTACGGTCTGGTATCGACCGAGTGCCGGACGAAGCTCTTGCGCTCCTCCTCGTGAGTCGAGAGGACGCCTGCGGCCTCCTTAAACTGCTTGTACTCGACAAGCTTGCGGACCAGCTGCTCGCGCGGGTCCTCATCGTCCTCGGTCTCGTCGATGGCCGGAGGCAACAGCATCTGGACCTTGATTCGGATGAGCGTTGCCGCCATCTCGAGGAACTCGCCGGCCAGCGAGAGATCCAGCGACTCCATGAAGCTGATGTATTCGAGGTACTGTGACGTGATGGTCGCGATCGGTATGTCGTAGATGTCGATCTCATGCTCGCGGATGAGATGGAGGAGAAGATCGAGCGGTCCCTCGAATGCGTCGAGTCGGACCTCGTAGACAGGGCGGCGGACGAGCGGCACGCCCTCCTCCGATGCACGCACATCGGGTCGCGCCGTGGGCGTGTCAGCCGACGCACGTTCGACCGACGGTGCGGTCTGCACTGCCGACGCATCGGGCACACCGGTCTGCGCTTCCGGGGCTTCCGCCTTTTCAAACTCCGTTCGCTCGTTCACACGTCGCCTTCGACAAAGGAGATCTCTCTACGAATGTCACAGGACGCTAACAACTCTTTCTATCCTCGTCAAGTACCGGCTTCGTCCCCTTCGGGGGGGGGGCGTCGCCTTCGTGGCTGCCGGGCCAGCGCGATCTCGTCGTCGCGGGACGTCACGCGGCCATCGAGCCGGGCTCGACGGAGCGCGTCGAGCATACGACCGACTTCCAAACCCTCGGTGTAGCCGAGGCTGAGGAGGTCCGCACCGGAGAGCAGCGTCCGGACCCGCGAGAGTTCGTCGGTGTAGAGGCGGATTCGCTCCGCGGCGCGACCGAGGGGTGCGTCGGCGGTTGCCAGCTCAAGCACCTCGAGCGCATGGTGGTGGAGCAGGTCGTGAATCTCGCTCCGTCTGAGCTCTCGCTCCGACGCGAGCGCACCGGCCGTCTGCGTTCGGTAGCGCTCCAGGTCCAGAGCCGCTTCACGCAGATGCCTCCCGGCCTTGAGGCGGTCCATCACGCTCTCCCGACACGCGGGCTCGACCGGTGCGAGAAGCGCGAGAAGCGGCGTCGTGCGCGCAGTTTCGGCACACGGCGGTCCGAGGCCGGCCAGCAGTCGCTCGACCTCCCCGACGACCGGCGTCCAGCACGGGTGAATGGCAGCAGTGAGGCCCCATGCGAGCAATCGCAGAAGCGCCGGACGCGGGTCCGCCTCGGCGAGCATAAGCGTGAGCTCGTTCATGATCCGCTCACCGCTGACGGTGTCGAGCGCACCCGAGCCGGCGGCCTCGTGAAGCAGCGTCTCCGTGGCTGGCTCGATCGAGAATCCGAATCGCGCCTGGAATCGCACGGCCCGGAGGACACGGGTCGGATCGTCCGTGAAACTGCTCTCGTGGAGCACGCGGAGCACTCCGTTGCGAAGGTCCTCTCGACCGTGATGCAGGTCCACAAGACGCCCGAAGTCGTCAGGCATGATGCTTGCGGCCATGGCGTTGAGTGTGAAGTCACGCCGGATGAGGTCCTCGGAGATGAGTCCGGGCTCGACATCGGGGAGCGCTCCGGGCGCGGCATAGGTCTCGGAGCGTGCCGTCGCGACATCGATCTTGACTCCCCCGCCTGGGAGCAGCAGCGCCGTGCCGAATCTCGCATAGTGCTTGTACGTCCCGCCTAGCTCCCTCGTCACCGCCTCAACGAAGTCCTGCGCCCGCTCCTCCACGACGATGTCGACGTCTCCGATGTCGCCGCCGAGCAGAAGGTCCCGCACGACGCCGCCGACGACGTACGCGCCGACTCCGCGGGTGCGTGCGATCTCGCCGAGTCTGCGGAGCAGCTCGACATACTCGGGCGCGAGGTTGGACATGGACAGGACGGTCGCCGGTTCCGGGGTCACGGATCGTCTCCAGGGCGCTACGCGCGCGGGTGGCAGGTTCTGTGGATCTCCTTGAGGTACTCGCGATCGACGTTCGTGTAGATCTGCGTTGTGGCGATGTCGGCGTGACCGAGCATCTCCTGCACGGTCCGGAGGTCGGCGCCCGCCTCGAGCAGATGTGTCGCGAACGAGTGCCGGAGCGAGTGCGGCTTGACGCGGTCGCGGATGCCGGAGCGCGCGACCGTCTTCTGGAGGATCTTCCAGTAGCCCATGCGCGTCAGCGGACGTCCCCGCGCGTTGAGAAAGAGCACACCGGTCGGCGGCGCTTTCGCCGCGAGCGTTGGCCGGACGCTCTCACGGTATCTGCCGATCCACTCAAGCGCGTACCTGCCGATCGGGACGACGCGCTCCTTCGATCCCTTTCCCAGGACGCGGATGAAATGGTCGTCCGCGAAGATGTTCGTCACCTCGAGAGTGATGATCTCGCTGACACGGAGTCCCGCTCCATAGGCGGTCTCGAACATGGCTCGATCCCTGACCCCGAGCGACGCGGTCGAATCGACCGCCTCAAGCAGGCGCTCGACCTCGTGAACAGCGAGGACGTCGGGAAGCCGCCGCACGTGCTCGCGCGCGTGCTGGTGGAGCGTCGGGTTCTTCGGGGGCCGAGGGTCATCGGCCGAGTTGAGGAGATACGTGTGGAAGCCACGGAGGCACGACAGTCGCCTGTTGGCGCTCCGTGCCGAGAGTCCGGTGATGACGACGTCCCCGAGGTAGCGCTCCACGTGTTTCGCGGACACCTCTCGGGGAGCGCTGACGCCCTCCTTCGCGAGGTAGCGCGTGTAGTCGGCGAGGTCGCAGCGATACGAAGCAACGGTGTTCTCGGAGAGTCCGCGCTCCGTCACGAGGTGGTCGAGATAGTCCTCGACGGCCTCGTCGAGCAGCGTGGAGGGGTCACTCGGCATCGTCGTTGCCCTGCGCGTCTCCCTCGAGCTGGAAGAGCACCTGTCTCTTCGCCTCGTTGCCACCGTGCTCGAAGGCGAGACCGATCTGTCCATTCTCGATCTCGATGAGGCGGCGCTTCATGTCCGTGCCGCCGCCGGAATAGCCGCCGAGGGTCCCGTCGCTGTTCACGACGCGGTGGCACGGTATGACGATCGGGAGCGGATTGCGTGCGAGCGTCTGGCCGACCGGGCGCGTGGCGCGCGGCGAACCTATCTGTTTCGCCACCCACTTGTACGAACGAAGCGTGCCGTACGGGATGCTGTTGACCGCGCCGAGAACGCGTCTCGAGAAGTCCGAGAGTTCGTCGAGTTCGAGCTCGTGGTCGAACACGGGCCGGCGGCCTTTGAGATAGTCGCGGATATCGTCGACGACGCGCTTGAGTGTGATCCGGTCCTCCACCGCGAGCACCCGGCCGCCGCGCGTCAGCAGCGAGAGCTCCCGCTCGACGTCGAGCTCTCCAGAGAACCGCACGGCTCTCAGGCCGTGGCCGCCGCGGACCACGAGGAATCGGCCGATGTCGGCCTCGAAGGTCGCATACTTGAGGACCGTTGTTTGCGCTCTGGGCTCGCTATCCTGCTTGAGGATCACGACCTTCGGTTTCCGAGAGCGCTTCGACGATCCTTCGGGCTGTTGCGATGCCAATGCCGGGTACCTCCGCGATACGCTCAGGAGAGCTCTTGCGAATGGCCGCCACCGATCCGAACTCCTCGAGAAGCACCGCCTTGCGGGTGTCGCCGACTCCCAAGATGCCGTCGAGAAGGGAGCGGCGAGCCTCCTTGTCGCGGAGGCTCCGATGGTACGTGACGCTGAAACGATGGACCTCATCGCGAGCCCTGACGAGGATCCTCTTCGCCGGGGTCATGCCGGGATCCGGGAGCGGACTCTGCCGGCCGGGGACGAAGACCTCCTCGTTCTGCTTCGCGAGCGAGATGAATGTGACGCCCCGGACGCCCTCCTCGCGACCGGCTTCGATGGCCGACGCGAGCTGTCCCTTGCCCCCGTCCACGAGGAAGAGGTCCGGGAGCTCGGCGTCCTTCTTGATGAGCGATGCGAGGTGACGTCGGACCACCTCACGAATCATAGCATAGTCGTCCGAGCCTTTCACGGTCCGGATGCGGTATCTGCGGTAGAGGGATCTGTCCGGACGTCCGTCACGGAATGAGACGACCGTGCCCACTGCATTGGTACCCTGGACGTTCGAGATGTCGACGGCCGAGAGAAGTCGTGGTGGCCGGCTCATCTTGAGATACTCCCCGAGTTCGACGATGGCGCGCGGTGCCCGGCGGGATTCGAACGCTCGTCGGAGTGCCGTTCGCGCGTTCTGCTCGGCGAAGTCGCCGAGCTGGCGCCTCTCTCCGCGCACGGGTGTTGCGACAGCCACCTTGTGACCGTGTGTCGCCGTCAGCCACTCCGCGACCTCACCCAGCCCGGGTGTCTCACCGTGGACGAGGACCTCGGGTGGGACGTCCGTCGCAACAGCGTAGAACTGCTTGAGCACAGCTTCGCGGATCTCCCCGTCGGTCGTCTCGGGCGAGAACTCCAGAGGGACGTTCTCGCACCCGACCAGCTTGCCGCGGCGAATGCGGACGATCGACGCGATGCCATACCCGGCATGGCGTGCGGTGGCGACGACGTCCCGGTCGACCAGCTTGGCTGAGAGGACGCGCTGCCGCTGTGTGATCTTCTCGATGTCGCTGAGCCGGTCGCGGAGCGCCGCCGCCTCCTCGAACTGCTTCGCGGTCGCGGCCAGGTTCATCCGTGCCGTGAGCCGCTTCGAGAGTTCGTCGCCGCGACCGCTGAGGAAGAGCACGAGCTCCGAGACGACCTCTCCGTACTCCTCAGCGGAGACGGCGTCGATGCATGGGCCGAGACACCGACCGATCTGGTAGTTGAGGCACGGTCTCGGGCGTCTCCTGAAGGTCTTGCATGTTCTGAGCGGAAAGCTCTGCTGGACGAGACGGAGCGTCCGACGCATCGCTTTGGCGTCGGTGTACGGACCGAAGTACCGGGAGCCGTCCTGACGGACCACACGCGTGACGTGCGCCCTCGGGAAGGTATCAGCCGTGGTGACCTTGATGAACGGGTATCGCTTGTCGTCGCGGAGCTTGACGTTGTACCGCGGCCTGTGTTCCTTGATGAGGTTCGATTCAAGGACCAGGGCCTCGGTCTCCGATCCGGTCACGATCGTGTCAAAGGAGGCGAGCTTGGAGCGGATGATGGCGAGTTTCGGGTCCGGCGAGCCGCCGGACGACGTATAGGTCCTCAGGCGGTTTCTGAGATTCAGGGCCTTGCCGACATAGAAGATCTTCCCCGAGGCGTCCTTGAGAAGGTAGACACCGGGGCTCTCCGGCACTGGTGGGTGCTTTCGGGGACCTCTGGCCACGCTTTCCTCCTGCCGAGAGCCTATAGCTCCACGAGGCCGGCGTCAACCGGCCCTTGCGAAGGCCGCTTGACTGTGAGGGTTCAGATTGGTATATTCGTCTGGTTACAGAGGAACGGTGTCCGCCCCGGGCGGACCTGGGGCCAGACCGGAGGAATCCATTTGCCGCACAAGAAGTCCACGATCAAGCGACTCAGGCAGTCGAAGAAGCTCAACGAGCGCAACCGCGCCGTGAAGTCGAAGGTCGCCACGGCGATCAAGCGTGCCGAGACGGCGCCGCCCGAGGAGCGCGAGGCCCGCGTCCGCGAGGCCACCTCGGTCATCGACAAGGCCGTGAAGTCGAACGTCATCAAGAAGAACACGGCCTCACGCCGCAAGTCGCGCATCATGAAGAGCGGCGACGCCTAGCCGTGCGCCGGTCGATGCCTCGGCGGCGTTCGATCGCTCGATGAGACGATGAAGCCCCCCCAGGCTCGCCTGGAGGGGCTTTCGTTCATTCGTCTTCCTACTGATTCCGCCTGCGCATCCGCGATGCCGCGACGGGTCTCTCGCCGGGCCGCTCGCCGAGCGGCCGCGGTCACGCGGCCGCCTATCCCCGCAGCTCAGTGACCATCCGGAGGATCTCGGCGCCCGCCCTCTCCCTCGGTACCTCGGACTTCTCTCCCGACTTCCGGAGCCTGATCTCCATGATGCCTTTGTCGAGCCCTCGATCACCGATCGTCACGCGAACGGGGATGCCGATGAGATCGGCGTCCTTGAACTTGACTCCGGCGGAATCGGCGCGATCGTCGAGGAGAACATCGATCCCCTGCCCCTTCAGCTCCTCGTAGAGCGCCTCGGCCGCCTCGCGGACCGCGTCGCTCTTGAGATTGTTGAGGGCGACGATGAGAACCTCGTATGGCGCCACGCTCATGGGCCAAGCGATACCGTCGTCGTCGGAGTGCTGCTCGATGACGGCGGCCACCGTTCGTGAGACTCCGAGTCCGTAGCACCCCATCACGAACGGCCTCGCCTTCCCGTTCTCATCGAGGAACGTGGCGTTCATGCTGTCGGAGTACTTCGTCCCGAGCTTGAACACCTGGCTGACCTCGATGCCCCGAAACGAGTCCATCGCCTTGCCGCAGCCGGCGCAGGCGTCGTCCTTGCCTATCTGCGCGATGTCCTCGAACGACGAGACAGTGAAGTCGCGGCCGTGGTTGACGTTCCGGATGTGCGAGTCGGTCTTGTTGCCGCCCACGACAATATTGCGAAGCGGTTCGACCGAACGGTCGACGACCCGACGGACCCCGTTGAGTCCGACCGGTCCGGCGAATCCGACCGGCGCGCCGGTTGTCTTCTCTATCACGCCGGGCGGCGCGGCCTCGATGACGCCGGCGCCGAGAACTCGTGCCAGCTTCTCCTCATTGACCTCGCGGTCGCCACGGATGACGGCGAGCACCGGCGCTCCGTCAGCCACGTAGACGATCGTCTTGACGAGCCGCCATGGCTCGATCTTGAGAAACGCCGCGACCTCGTCGATGGTCTTCATCCCCGGTGTGGCGACCTCCTCCATCGCAAGCGGCTCCTCGACCGGCATGACGTTCGCAATGAGACCCTCGGCCTGCTCGCTCGTCGCGGCGTAGCCGCACTCGCAGACGATGACCTCGGATTCACCCGTGTCCGAGAGCACCATGAACTCGTGCGAACTGCTCCCGCCGATGGCGCCCGTGGCGGCCTCGACAGGTCGGTAGACGAGGTCGCAGCGATCGAAGATCCTGCTGTACACGTCGTAGATGGCGCGATAGGTCTCGTCGAGTGACTCCTCGTCGCAGTGGAAGCTGTACGCGTCCTTCATCGTGAACTCTCTTGCGCGCACAACGCCGAACCGGGGCCGAATCTCGTCGCGGAACTTCGTCTGGATCTGGTAGACCGTGAACGGCAGCTGCTTGTACGAGTTGATCTCGTTCCGGACGATGTCCGTGACGACCTCCTCGTGGGTCGGACCGAGCGCGAACTCGCGCCCGTTGCGGTCCCTGACCCGCCACAGCTCCTTTCCGTAGACGCCCCACCTCCCCGTCTCCTCCCAGAGCTCCGCCGGACTGATGACGGGCATGAGAATCTCCTGGCATCCTGCAGCGTCCAGCTCCTCGCGCACGATGCTCTCGATTTTCCGCAGCACGCGCCAGCCGAGGGGGAGATAGCTGTAGACGCCCGATGTGAGCTTGCGGATGAGACCGGCCCTGAGCATCAGCTTGTGACTCGTCGTCTCAGCGTGCGACGGGTCTTCCTTATGAGTGGGTATGAGAGCCTTGCTCCAGCGCATCCTGTCTCCCGTCTCCTTTGAGTGGGCTTACGCCTCGTCGTTCCGGGACCGTCCGGCCCAGCCGATAGGGCGTTCCCTTCTGAGTGCCTTGAGTTCCTCGTAGATCGCGCGCACCTCCGGGAACTCGAAGTCCCGCACGTTGTGCGGCCAGTCCCAGAAGTCCGCGAGCATTCTGTTGCCTTCCTGCTCATACAGATAGGCTTGCGTGAACATCTCGAGCTTGTCGATCGCGCGGACGAATCGTCCTTCAGCCGACGAACGCTCGGCGAACTCCTTCCAGAGCGTGACCGCCTCCTCCGCGGACTCGTCGTCACCAAACAGATCCAGCATGATCCTCAGTTCGGCAGCCTCTTTCACATCCTCGCCAAGAAGCCGCGACGCCGGAGCGTGGATATCGCCCAGCATGTGCTCCGAGAGATCGTGCACGAGCGCGATCCTCACCGCGCGGCTGACGTCGATCCTCTCGGAGAGCCGCGGCCCGAGCAGTGTGACGATGAGTGCCACCGCGTAGGAGTGCTCGGCCACGCTCTCGCCGTCGCGGACGCCGCGGACACGCCACCCCATCCGCGGGATGTTCTTCAGTTCGTTGGCTCTGAGAATGATGTCGAGGAGGCTTCGGTCGCTCGCCATCGCGAGGCTCCAATCGTTCTCTGCCGCTGGTGCAGCAGACGTGCAGCGGTCGATGTGTGTATCAGAGATCCAGTACGTCCTGCATGTCATAGAGCCCGGGCGGTCGTCCGTGCACGAACCGGATGGCATGGGCGGCGCCGCGCGCGAACGCGGAGCGATCGAAGGCCTCATGCGTGAGCACGAGCTCTTCGGCATCCGATGTCAGGCTGACGGCGTGTCGCCCCACGATGCTCCCGGCTCGGATCGAGTGCACCCCGACCTCGCCGACCACGCGCGGCTCATCCAGTCCCGACCTGCCCAGCCGTGCCACATCGGAGCTCCTCACGCCGCGAGCGTCGGCGACGGCTTCAAGCAGGCGGACTGCCGTACCGCTCGGCGCGTCACGTTTGCCGCGGTGGTGCGCCTCGACGATCTCGATATCGAAATCCTCATCGAGGCGACCCGCCGCCTGCCTGACGAGGCCGAAGAGGAGATTCACGCCAAGGCTCATGTTCGGGGCCACGACGACGGGAGAGCGCTTCGACGCCTCCTGGACCGTTGCGAGCTCGAGCTCCGAGAGCCCGGTCGTTCCGATGACGAGCCCCGCCGTATCGCGACTGGCGTGTGCGGCGCAGGCCACCGCCTGCGGCGGTGCGGAGAAGTCCACGATGACGTCATAGCTCCCGCGCGTGAGGTCCCCCAGCCTTTCGGTCACAACGAGTTCGACGGCCCCCTCGGCCCAGTGATCGCAGAGGCGACGGCCCACGCCCGGGTGTCCGGGCATCTCGAGTCCGCCGACCAGCGCGAGGTCACCGGTCTTCTCGACGGTCCGCGCGACCATGCCGCCCATACGACCACAGATACCGCTGACGACAACTCGTATCACTGAGACACCCTCGATTCGGGGGCAGGATAGCCCCGGGAAGCGTACCTTCGTCGGAACGCAACCATACGATAGCACGAAGCCGTTGCCGGGGGCAACGGCCTCAGAATCGAGCCGAGTGTGTCGGTGGGGCGTTTCCGGTCAGTTGATCCCGGCGTCGCTCAGCGTCCTGCCGTCGGGGTGATCGGCGTCAAGCGTGTGACGGACGGCCTCAGCGATCTCCTTGGGGCCGAACGGCTTCTGAAGATACGTCGAGGCCTGGTCGAGGAAGCCGCCCTCCTCCTCACCCTTGGGATAGCCGCTCATGACGATGAGAGGAATGTCGTAGCCCCGGTCCGAGAACGAGTTCCACAGCTCCCGGCCGTTCATCTCGGGCATGACGACATCGGTCATCAGCAGCGCCACATCACTGGCCGACTCATCCATGCGCTCGAGCGCCTCGCGGCCGTTGGTGGCCGTGATGACGTTGTACCCGCTCTCCTGCAGAACACTGACGATGAGTCCTCGGACGTTGTCATCATCCTCGACGAGCAGAATGGTCTCGTGGCCGTGCATGGTCTCCGCGGACTGGTCGCCTACGCCCTCCTCGGCCTCCGGGGTCTTGACCGGCAGATACACGCTGAAGGTCGTTCCCTTTCCAACCTCGCTCTCGATCTCCACGAACCCGCCGTTTCGG
>CAZRAD010000050.1:7515-16599 GCA_964597945.1 uncultured bacterium | reverse complement strand
TCGCCGACTCCCTCGGTCTCGACGACCGCGTCCATTTCGTGGGACGCATCCCGCACGCGGAGCTCCCCGGATACCTCGCTACGTCCGACGTGTTCCTGACGGTGCCGTCGGTCGATGCCACGCCGGTCTCGCTTCTCGAGGCGATGGCGTGTGGTGTTCCGGTGATCATCTCGAATCTCGAGTCCGCCATGGAGTGGGTCACCGACGGCGAGAACGGACTCGTCGTCCGGCCCGCCGAGAGGGAGGAACTCGAGAGAGCGATACTCACGCTCATCGGCGACCCGGGAACGCGCGAGCGTTTCGCCGCCATCGGGGTCCGAAAGGTGCGCGAGGGCGCCGACCACTCGAAGCACATGCAGCGCATGGAACGGTTGTGCGAGGAACTCGTCGCCGGCGGCGGTCGCGCCGGGGGGGAGACATCGTGACGACGGTGACCGTGGTCATCCCGACCTACGGCAAGCGGCCGGTTCTCGCCCGCACGCTGGAGTCGCTTCGGGTCCAGACGTACCCACCTGAGCAGACCGAGATCGTCGTCGTCGACGATCACTCGGGCGACGATACCCCCGAGTATCTCAGGAACCTCAAGCTCCCGCAGCGACTGGTCGCTGTCCGGCATGATGAGAACCGTGGACGGGCGGCTGCACGCAACACCGGCATACGAACGGCCGCGGGTGAACTGGTGGTCTTCGTCGACGACGACATGCTCTGCGAATCCGATCTGATCGAACAGCACGTGCTGTTCCACGCGACACACCCACGGTCCATCGTGATCGGTGACGCGGTCCAGGCGCCCGAGCTCGGCCACTCGACCGCGCTGACCTATCTCGATGAGATGGGCGTCCACAAACACGCGCCGGGCTCTCGTGTGCCGGCGAGGTACTTCGTGACGAACAACAGTTCGGTCGCCCGCCAGCCGATGCTCGATGTCGGCCTCTTCGACGAGAGCTTCCGAAACTACGGGTTCGAGGACACGGAGATCGCATTTCGCCTTGAGGATGATGCGGGACTCTCGACCTGGTACTGCGCTGATGCACGGGCGCTTCACGTCCACGCGCAGTCGTTCGACGAGATTCTCGACAAGAGGATCGAGAACGCTCTGCCGCTCCGACTCCTGCTCTCGAAGCACCCGGGTCGGGCGGGGGAGATGATGGTCGACGTCCTGCTCCCGCCGGCCCCCGGTGACGCCGCCGGACTGCGCCTGAGGAAGCACCTTGTCGCACTGGCGACGAACCGGCTCTTCTACCGAGGGGTCCGTGCCGTCGCCCGAGCCGTCTGGCTCCGCGGACTCTCACGCACAGTCATGACGTATCTGATAGCCTGCCAGTACCGCGAGGGGCTCGCACGAACCTCGAATCCCCGCAAACATCCCTAGAATCGACGCTTTCCACGCACCGCCACACGCACACCCGCGGTGACGCGGGTCATCCTCGCGTGGCACATGTTCGCGTCAACGCCGTTTGTAACACCACCAATGGCACGCTTCATGCTTCATACAGGGAACTGCACGGTAGACGATGCTATTCGTTCCCTGCGGTGCGCGTGAGCAGTCGCCAGGTCGTGGGCTGATCCCCAATACCCAGGTCATGAGTCGTACGCCACCTGTCTGCACGCCTCAGCGGGGAACGCTTTTCGAAGCCGCCCCCGGCTCTCTCCGAGAGTCGGGGGCGGCCCTTTCCATTGACAGTTCTCGCACCCCTCTGATAGACTGCCCGAGTTCGCGGCAGGTGCCCATGCCGGCGGTGTTTACGCGTATCCCGGCAGGGTGGTTCCGGCGCCACGGAGGCATGCTTTGAGCGACGTGACACGCATCGCGGACGAGGTGTTGAGGCGGCTTCAGCGCGAGGCCGGCAATCCGCCTCGTGCGCAGGGGCGTCTCGGTGAGGCGGGTGTCTCGATCCCCGTCGCGGTCAGCGCTCGGCATGCCCATGTATCCCGGACCGTGCTCGACAGACTGTACGGCGAGGGATATGCCCTCTCGAAGAAGAGCGATCTGAGACAGCCCGGCCAGTTCGCCGCCGAGGAGACGGTCACGGTCGTCGGTCGTTCGCTCCGTGCGATCGAGGGAGTCCGCATCCTCGGGCCGGTACGAACGTACACGCAGGTCGAGATGTCGCGAGCGGATGCGGTCCGTCTGGGCATCGACCCGCCCATCCGACGTTCTGGGGATCTCGCGGGCAGCGCGCCGCTGACGCTGGTCGGGCCACATGGCGCCGTGACCCTCAAGGAGGGCGGGATCCGGGCGACACGACACCTGCACATGACCCCGCGCGATGCGGAGGTGCACCACGTGGCCAACGGCGAGTTGGTCCGCGTCCGCTTCAGCGGGCCGGCCGCGCTGGTCCTCGAGAACGTGATGGTCAATATCTCCGAGGACGGGGCCCTCGAACTCCATCTTGACACGGACAATGCGGGTGCGGCGGACGTTCGCGGCCCGATGATGGTGAGTATCCTGAAGTGATGTCTAGCATTCAGACGTAACCAGAGGTCCTCAACGGGGCCGGACGAGGGGGTGCGCAATTGCCGGGTACGGCACTTGGAATGGTCGAGACCCGCGGTGTGATCGGGCTCGTCGAGGCAGCTGACGCGATGGTGAAGACCGCCAACGTGACCCTCACGCGCTATGAGCGAACGGGCGGCGGCTACGTCGCCATCTTCGTCCGCGGCGACGTGGGCGCCGTAAAGGCCGCGGTCGCCGCCGGCGTCGCGGCGGCGAGCAAGGTCGGGGAGCTGGTGTCGCAGCACATCATCCCGGCCCCTCATGGGTCACTCGAGGAGATTCTGCTGTAGCTCGACGGAAGTCGGTCGTACTTTCGACGCATGTCACCACCGGGTCCGCAACGGAGCTCGAGGTGACGAACGCGAGACACGGGAGGAGAACATGGGCGAGGCCCTCGGAATGATCGAGACCAGAGGTTTCGTCGGGATGGTCGAAGCATCCGACGCAATGGTCAAAGCCGCCAAGGTCAAGCTGGTGGGATACGAGAAGGTCGGCGGCGGTTACGTGACCGCGATGGTGCGCGGCGATGTGGCCGCTGTGCGCGCGGCCGTCGACGCGGGAACCGCGGCGGCGAGCAAGGTCGGGGAACTCATCTCCACGCACGTCATCCCCAGCCCCCACACGAGCCTTGACGACGTCCTGCCGATCGGCAAGACGGGAAAGTCGAAGTAGCATGAACATCGGTCGCGTTGTCGGGACCGTCGTCTCGACACAGAAGGACGAGAAACTGGTCGGGACGAAGCTTCAGATCGTGAAGCAACTCGGGCTCGACTGCGGCGAGACGGGGTCGTTCGTCGTCGCGATCGACGCTGTCGGCGCGGGACAGGGTGAGGTGGTGCTCTACGCCAGCGGAAGCTCCGCCCGGCAGACGCCCATCACGAAGGACCGTCCCGCCGATGCCGTGATCATGGCTATCGTGGACTCGATCGAGGTCGAAGGCGCCACGACGTACGAGAAGAAGTAGCGCACGACACGCTCGGGAACCACCCACGCCTCCTCGGGGAGTTCTTCGCTCATGCCCATCGACAGGACAGGGATCGAGTCGATCGTCGAACGCGTCCTCGGGGAGCTTGAGGGGGAGCGCGCGGCGACGCCCCCGCCGAAGGCGTTCGATGGACGGGGCATCCTGCCGGACATCGATGCGGCGACGCAGGCGGCTCAGAGCGCGTTCCGCGAACTTGCGGAGATATCGCTCGAGGAACGACGGGACTTCATCTCCGCCATGCGGGCGACGATCCTCGAGCATGTAGACCGGCTCTCGGAGCTCGCCGTCCAGGAGACCGGGCTCGGGCGTGTTGAGGACAAACTGCGAAAGAACCGGCTCGCGGCCCGAGCGACGCCGGGTGTTGAGGATCTGAGACCGCATGCCTTCTCGGGCGACCACGGCCTGACGCTTGTCGAGCGAGCGCCCTACGGCGTCATCGGGTCGATCACCCCGTCCACCAACCCGTCGGAGACGATCGTCAACAACGCCATCGGAATGGTGGCGGCCGGCAACGCGATCGTATTCAACCCGCATCCCAGCGCGCGCGTGGTCTCGCTGACGACGATCGATCTCCTGAACCGTGCCATCGCCGGCGCGGGAGGCCCGAGAGCGCTCCTGTTCGCGCCGGTCGACCCATCGGTGGCATCGGCTCAGACGCTTATGGCACACCGGGACATCCGGTTGCTCGTCGTGACGGGCGGTCCGGGCGTCGTGCGGGCGGCCATGCAGTCCGGGAAGCGTGTCGTCGCCGCCGGGCCTGGCAATCCACCAGTGGTCGTCGATTCGACGGCCGACATCGAGAAGGCGGGACGTGACATCGTCGCGGGAGCAACGCTCGACAACAACATCGTCTGTATCGCTGAGAAGGAGATCGTCGCCGAGCGCGACATCGTCGCGCTTCTCAAACGGTCGCTCGCGGGAGCAGGCGCTGTCGAGATCAAGGGACAGTCTCTCGCACGCCTCATGGACGTCCTGATCGCGGAGGAACATGGACCACGTCAGCCCGCGACGATGAACAGGGCGTTCATCGGGAAGAACCTGGAGATCATCCTCGACGCCGCCGGGCTCTCGTGTCCGCACGGCGCGAGGATGGCGTTCTTCGAAGCAGACGAGGACCACCCGCTGGTCTGGACCGAGCAGATGCTCCCGGTCCTCCCGCTCGTCACCGCCCGGGACGCGAAGTCGGCCATCGAGATGGCCAGACGCTTCGAGCGCGACTGCCGCCACACGGCGGTGATGCACTCGAAGAACGTCGAGCACATGTCGATCATGGCGCGGCTCATGGACTGCTCGATCTTCGTGAAGAACGGACCCTCGTACGCCGGTCTCGGGTTCGGCGGTGAGGGCTTCACGACCTTCACCATCGCAAGTCCGACCGGCGAGGGACTGACATCGGCTCGGACATTCACGCGCGAGCGCCGCTGCACACTCGTCGACTATTTCCGGATCGTCTAGGGGACACGTGACCGTGAGCGCCAACCTCAGCGATGCGATACGGGCGGCAGGCGTCGTGGGAGCGGGAGGCGGCGGCTTCCCGACCCACGTCAAGGCCGACGGCAGCGCCGACACGCTGCTCGGCAACGGAGCCGAGTGCGAGCCGCTTCTCCGGTCCGACAGCGCCATCATGAAGACGGAGCCCGGTCGAGTCGTCGAGGGGCTCTCGCTGATGCGTGACTCCGTCGGTGCGAAACGTGTGGTACTCGCCGTGAAGCGGAGGAATCTCGACGCTCTCCCCGAGCTCCGCGAGGCGGTCTCGAGTTCGGACGGGATGGAGTTCCTCGTTCTGGACAACGTCTATCCTGCGGGCGACGAGTTCCTGCTCGTGTACGAGGCGACGGGACGCGTTGTTCCCGAGGCCGGACTCCCGCTCGACGTCGGCGTCGTGGTCAGCAACGTCACGACACTCGCGCAGGTGGCCGACGCTCGCGAGGGACGTCCCGTGACGCATCGGTTCGTCACGATCCAGGGCGAGGTGCAGAGGCCGGTCACGGTGCGGGCGCCCATCGGCACCCAGCTCTCGGTGTTGATCGAAGCAGCCGGCGGACCGACGCTTGACGAGTTCTCGGTCGTAGCGGGCGGTCCGATGATGGGGCGCCTCGCCGATCTCACGGAACCGACCGACAAGATGCTTGCGGGAGTCATCGTACTGCCCAACTCGCATCACCTCGTTTCAGCACGTACCGAGTCCGTGGCGCACGCCCTCAAGATCGCCCGAGCCGCGTGCTGCCAGTGCATGGCCTGCACGGAACTCTGTCCCAGGGCGCTTCTCGGCCACGAGCTCCAGCCGCACCGGACGGTCCGCGCGATCCAGTACTCGATGGAGGCATCGGACCACGCACATGTGACATCGGCCTATCTCTGCTGCGAGTGTGGTATGTGCGAACTCTTCGCCTGCCCGCTCGAGATCAGGCCGCGGCGGATCCTCTCGGAGCTCAAGGCCGAGCTCAAGCGGCGAGGCGTCGAGAACCCGCACCGGAGAGACGCACTGGACGCTGACGCGGTCCGGCAGTACCGGCAGATCCCCTCGTCACGGCTGGTCCAGCGCCTCGGCCTGTCGCGGTATGACGAACCCGCCGAAACGGCCGCCGACACGCTCAGCGCGGCCCGGGTCCGCCTGCTGATGCGTCAGCACATCGGCGCGCCTGCGGTCCCCGTCGTCGAGGAGGGGGCGGCCGTGCTGGCCGGCGACGTCGTGGGGGAGATCCCGGCGGGAGCTCTGGGCGCTCGCGTCCACGCCAGTATCAGCGGCGAGGTGACACGCGTCAGTACATCGGAGGTCGTAATCGAGCGCCGCTAGCGAACCCCGCGCGCCGCGACCCCGGAGAGGGCGCAACCGCGCAGAGAACAGGACATTATAGAGCCACGGTCACGGAGAGGATGTACGATTGGCGAAGAAGAGCCCCCAGACGGTGACACGCATCCGCGGACGACTCGAGGCGATAGCGATCATCGAGACGATCAGTATCGCGGTCGGGATCGAGATCACCGATGCTATGGCGAAAATGGCCGATGTCGATATCCTCGAATCGACGGCGATCTGCCCCGGCAAGTACATGGTCCTCGTCGCCGGCGGGGTTTCGGACGTTGAAGCATCGCTCAGGCGAGGTGTCGAGATCGGCGGCGATGTCGTTGCCGATACACTGCTGATACCGCATGTTCGCGCGGACATCTTCCCGGCGATCCTCGGAGCCGTGGACATCGGTGAACTCGGCGCGCTCGGCATCGTCGAGACGTTCACGGTGGCGGCATCGATCCTCGCCGCCGATACCGCGGCGAAGACCGCGCGCGTTCGCATCCTCGAGGTTCGCCTCGCGAAGGGGCTTGGAGGCAAGGGCTTCTTCACGATGACCGGCGAGATCCACGAGGTCGAGGCCGCCATGGAGGCGGCACTCCAGGTCACGAAGCAGTCCGGGACGCTCGTTCGGAGCGTCGTCATCCCGCGGCCGCACCCGAGTCTGGGGTCGACCGTTCTGTAGCGCCGCCGCGACGGCGGCACGGGGGGAGCAGTGCACTTCGGCAGGGTCATCGGCACGGTTTGGGCGACTCAGAAGGTCCCGACGCTCGACGGCGTCCGGATGCTCATCGTCCAGCCTCTGACACACGCACTCGAGGAGAGGGGACGTCCTCTCGTGGCCGTCGATACCGTCGAGGCCTCTCCGGGACAGATCATCTACTTCGTCATGTCGCGCGAGGCCTGCAAGGCCATGGATGAGTCCTTCAACCCGGTCGACGCAGCGATCGTGGGCATCGTCGATGAGATCTCGCTTACCGATGCGACCGCCGCCGGGAGAGACGCCTGACATGTTCCTCGCGCGCGTCATAGGAGAGCTCGTCTCGACGATGAAGCACAGGTCGCTTCACGCGCAGACGCTCCTGATCATCGACCGCATCGACCTCGATGATCGTGGGACGGGAGTCACGATGATCGCCGTGGATGCGATTTCCGCCGGAGTGGGGGACACCGTTCTCGTCGTGGACGAGGGGGGCTCCGCCTCGATCGTCACCGGGCTCGCCGAACCGCCCATCAGAACAGTCATCGTCGGCATCGTCGACCAGTTCGACGTGGAGGTGTGACGCCTTGCTGAGTGAGTTCGAAGCTCGCCGCGACATCGTGGAGATCGGGAGACGCCTCTGGCAGCGGGGATACGTCGCATCGAACGACGGCAACATCAGCGCGCGCCTGGACGGCGACCGGATTCTCGTGACGCCCTCGGGGCTCTCGAAGGGATTCCTCGCGACGGCCGACCTCGTTGTGGTCGCGCCGGACGGGCGGAAGCTCTCCGGAGAGCGTGAGCCGACATCGGAGCTTCCGCTCCATCTGTCGGTCTACTCGCGGCGTCGGGACGTCGCTGCGATCGTTCATGCACACCCGCCCGTTGCGACCGGATACGCCGTGGCACGGGTCCCTCTGGCGCAGTGCATCCTGCCCGAGGTCGTTCTCACGCTCGGTTCCGTACCGACTGCGGAGTACGCAACGCCGTCGACGTCGGCGGTCGCCGCAAGCATCGCCCGATATGTCGACGACTACAGCGCCATCCTGCTGGCAAACCACGGGGCGCTCGCGCTCGGTCGAACGCTCGATGAGGCGTACTTCAGGATGGAGACCATCGAGCACTTCGCCCGTATCGCCCTCACGGCGCGCCAGCTCGGCGGTGCATCGCCGCTGACGCCTGGTGAGATAGAGGACCTCGCAGCCATCAGGGAGAAGCTCGGTGTGCGGGTGCCGGAGGACAGCTGCCTGAGCTGCGGCGCCTGCACGGGGACGGATCCTCGTGCCACCGGTGCGACGACCGCACCGTCCGAGGCGACCGCGGGAGATCTAGACGAGTCGCTGGTTCAGGAGGTTCTGGCCGAGATCGCCAGACGCCGCTCCGGCTGAGATACTGCTCGGCCACGCCGGGCCTGGGAGGATGACGAATGACAAGACGCGGATGTCTCTGGGGCTGGCTGGCGGGCGCGGCGGCGCTGCTTCTGCTGTTCCTCGTTACGATGATCATGATCGAGTCGCTCCTCGGCGGAAGGGGGGTGCGGCTCCCCGCGTACGGCGCCCACGTCGGACTTGTTCGGATCGAAGGAGTCATCGCCGATTCGAGAAGCGTGATCGAGGATCTCCGCTTCTTCGAGGAGACCGGCGGCATCGAAGCGCTCGTGATCCGCATCGACACTCCCGGTGGCGGAGTAGCCGCCACACAGGAGATCGTCGCTGAAATCGACCGCATCCGCGACACCGGACTGCCCGTCGTCGCCTCGATGGGTTCCGTCGCGGCGTCGGGCGGATACTACGTCGCCTGCTCAGCCGACAGCATCATCGCCAACGCCGGGACCCTGACGGGCAGCATCGGCGTTATCATGAGTTTCACGAATCTCGAGGACCTCTTCGAGAAGCTCGGGATGTCGTTCGACGTCGTCAAGAGCGGGGAGTACAAGGACATCGGCTCGTGGAGCCGCGAGATGACGCCTGCAGAGCGAGCTCTGCTGCAGGCTACGGTGGACGACATCCACGCGCAGTTCGTCGAGGCCGTCTCCATGGGTCGAGGTCTCTCGATTGATGACGTCAGAGGCTTCGCCGATGGCCGCATCTTCTCAGGCCGGCAGGCCCTGT
>CAZRAD010000050.1:0-7505 GCA_964597945.1 uncultured bacterium | reverse complement strand
ACCTCGGAACGCTCGACGACGCTGTGAAGACCGCTGGGAGAATGGGCGGGATCGAGGGTGAGCCGCGCATTCTGGAGCCGGTCAAGCGTGAACGATTGACGCTCATCGACCTGCTGACAGGAGGTCTGCATCGGATACTCCCGGAGACAGCGGTCCCCAGCGGCGCCCTGTACCTCTACAGACCTTCCAAGTGACCTTCAGAAAAGCATTTGACAGCCTTGGGGCGTCTTGTTAGGATGTGTCTTGAGGCTGTCGGCCTCCCGCTGGCACGGTAGTGTCCGCTTTGACGCCCAAGACAGTCGCCGTACCCGGTAAGGTACGCGCGGCTACCGACTTCGGCCGATGCATTACCCGATCGGCACCGGGAGAGGCGTCCGTGCGGAAGAACGAGGCGAGATTCTGCAATCCGACAGCTCTCCAGGAGCGAAGAGCCGGGGAAACCTGAGCGGCCCCCCGCATGCAGGCGAGGAGGCTCCGTACGGAGAGCAACCGATGACGCGAAGCACCGCGACGACGCGCAACGGCGCAGGGGAGATGCCGAAGGCGATCGAGCGCGGGCTCCACGACGGAGGTTGTGGGCTATGACGAAAGCGGACCTTGTCGATCGCGTTGCCAGCAGGACCGGGCTGACGAAACGCGATGTCGCCGTGGTTGTTGAGGCGCTCCTTGAGGCCATCAAGGATGCGCTCGCAGATCACAGGCACATCGAGATTCGGGAGTTCGGCACGTTCAAGGTGAAGCAGCGCAAGGCCAGCATGAAGTACAACCCGAGAGACCGCTCGCAGAAGGTCGTCGTTCCCGCGAAGATGGTCCCGGTGTTCAAGCCGAGCAAGTTTTTGAAGGAGAAGGTCAACTGGTCTGACGAACCGGGGATCACATCCCCTGAGGGGGGAGTCGAGTCCCCGAAACCGGCCGCGGATAGCAATCCACCGGCCTGAGGAGGAGTATGCCGAGTCTAAAGAAGAAGCGCCGCAAGAAGATGGCCAAGCACAAGCTCAAGAAGAGGCGTCGCAAGGACCGTCACAAGAAGCGTGTGCGCTAGTTCCTGCCGGCGGTAGACACCGTCTGGAGGTTCCATGACTGACAAGAAGCAAGGCAGCTGGGAGGGGCGGGAACGCAGGCAGTCGGCGCGCGTCAGTGCCCAGGTCGCACTGCAGCTCGGCGGGCTTGACGATTCGATCCCGGGTGAGTCACTGACGACCGAGAGCATCAATGTCGGCGCAGAAGGTGTGTACTGTCACGTCAGTCACTTCATCGCACCGCTGACGAAGCTCCAGCTGACGATGGTCCTCCCGATCAGGGACAAGAAGGGACAGTCACGCAACGAGGTCCTCAAGTCGGATGCCGTGGTCGTCCGCTGTCAGCCCGCAGGAAGTGAGAGCAGCGGGTACCGGATCGCGTGTTTCTTCACGGGCCTCGAGCCCGCGGCGCGCGAGGTTCTGCAGGAGTACGTACGGCAGCATGTGGCCCCCGCCTAGGGATCCAGACCTCGGCCGCACAGGCAACGTCGCGCACGGAACACCGTGGGAAGATCAACGAAGAAGCCCGGCAGGAGACTGCCGGGCTTCTTCCGTCGCTGGACGATCGTCGGCAGAATGGCTGCCGCTCTCACGACCGAGATGTTAGAAGCGATATGCGGCCTCGATGATCAGCGCCGTCTCGTCGACGGACTCGGTGTAGTCATAATCGTCGGCCGAACGCTCATAGGCCGCTGACAGCCAGGCCACGTCAATGGCGAGCACGGTGTCGATGAGGATGCCCGCACCGACCGTCCAGTACGCCCGGTCCTCATCAACGGTGAGCCCGCGATACGAAACCGGGCGGGTCATGTACCCGGCGCGGACACGGACCGGCATCTCGGGGATCGTTACCTCAACGCCCGCCTTGATGTCGTGCGTCGCCTCGTAGGCGTCGCGACGTTCCGCCTGGTCGCCCAGATAGACGCGTCCCTCGTACTCCATCTCGGACCAGTTCGTGTACTGATAATCACAGCCTACGATCACCAGGTCCAGAGGCGACCAGCTTGCGCCAACCCCGAATGCGAACGGGAGCGTCAGCTTGTCCTCGAAGCTGGTCACGAGTATCTCATCGTACTCCTCGTCGCCCGTCGTCATCTGTCGCTCCGACTCTGTGCCCGAGAACGTAAGCGTCGTCGGAAGCGCGACCGTCGCGCCCGCCGCGAGCTGCTCGGTCAGATAGAAGAGAGCGCCAAGCTTGAAACCGAGACCCGCGACATCCGCCTCGCTGTCGATCTCCAGGTTGTAGGTCTCGTAGTCGGACGAGACATCGTGCTGATCGCGAGCCGTGTAGAGGAAGGTCCGCTCGTATGTGCCACCGACGATGGAGACGGAGGCACCGATCGAGACGTTCTCCGATGCGTCGAACGCCGCGGCAAGTGTCCCCGCGTACATGTCTCCGTTCGAGAGCAGGTCCTCGGTCTGCCGCCAGATGTCGGTTCGGTCCTCATCGGCGGACGGTTCGTACCAGGTCAGCGAGTCATCATAGGTCGCCAGGAAGTCGGCATCGAGTCCGTACACCCGCTCGAATCCCAATCCGACGACGAGCGAGCCGCGGAACGTGGGAAACGGATACGCGAATCGGAGCGCCGAGAGGCTCGTGCTCGTGATATCGGTCTCGTACTCACTCCCGAGGGCGTCACCGGCCATGCCGCGGCCGTCGAACGCGAAGCCGCCGGAGAGCTCAACGCGTCGGAGTCGAGCAAGGGCGGCCGGGTTCGTAAGCATCGCCGAACCGTCGTCCGCCGTCGCCAGCGCTACTCCACCCATCCCGAGCGACCGGGCGCCCGTCATCGTGGTGTTCGCGAACGGGATCTCTGCGAGCGGCGCGACGTAGCCGTCGTAGGCGGCCGCCGGCATCGCACCCGCTCCCAGTGCGGCCGTGACGATGAGAGCAGTCAGGGCCGTGCGCATCGTTCGGTCCGTGAGAGTCATCATCAGAATCCCTTCTTCCGCTCTTTCCAGAGCCCGCCGTCGTCGCTGCCGCTGTCCTCGTCGTCGTCCGTGTCAGGTTTGCTCGGTGGCTCCTGCTTGTTGCTCGTCGAGGGCTGACTCGGTTGTGATGAGGGGGGCGGCGGTGTTCGTGACCCGCTCTCCGGCGCGTCCGATGCGCCGAATCCCCATCCCTTGGTCGGCCATCCGCCGGAACCCCAGAGGTGGCGAACACCGGTCTCCGGACCGGGACCGGGCTCACCGGGGTCCTCGTAGTGGTCGTCATCATGCCACCACCAGTCGTCGTCGTACCACCAGGGCGAACCGTAGTAGTCGTTCCAGCGGTAGTGGCTCGACCCGTAGCGGTAGTACGGATGGTAGTATGCTGCATCCGCGTGACAATCGGCGCAGCTTCTGTAGCCGTAGGAGTCGTACCCCGCGCCACCGTGGCCGAGACCGCTGCCCGCCATCAGGTCGTTCCCTGTCGGGTGTCTGAGCACCGTGTAACACCCGGCCAGCGATACCAGAAGCGCGGCTGCTACAGCGATAGAAACCAATCTTGTTCCGGTCATGATCGTCGCTCCTCCGGGACGCCAGCATCCCGGCCCGACGCGTTCGCGCTGATCGCGAAGGCATCGCGGCCGCGGACAATCGTTGAGAGCATCGAACGATTCGACGCCCTGTGCGTCCTGTCATTCAAGGTAGCACAGGAACACCCATCGGGCAATCAGGCTTCCAGTGGCGCGCGGTCGACCTCGCACGCTCGGCGACCTCGGCCGCTCAGTCCCGGACCCGGTCCACTTGTGATGGTCTCAGGCCCGTGCTAAACTGCTCGTGGACCTTTCCTGGAGCCTTGCTGATGCGCATTCACAGATGCACAGTCGCCGTGACCGTCACTCTCGTCTCTCTTCTCTCCACCTCTGTCTTCGCCTTCGCTCCGACGACCGTTCGTGAGATCGATGCGGCGGCCGAGGGATATCTCCACTACAGCCTTGGGCGCCTGATGGAGCTCGAGGGACTCCTGGCCGAGGCTCTGGTTCAGTACCGGCGCGCTCACTCTCTCAATCCCGCGGACTGCGAGCTCCCGACGGCTACCGCCCGAGTCCTTTTCGCAATGGGGAGACTGGAGGAGGCGCTCGAGGGTGCGCGGATCGCTCGCGAGGGCTGCCCGGACGCGGTAGAACCGCTCGTTGTCGAGGCCGACGCCCTGCTTCTCCTTGAGAGGCCGGATGAGGCTGAAACGGTTCTTACACGGGCGCTCCACGAGGCCGGTGTCGACATCGAGCACGCCGTCGGTCTGCCGACGCGCCTCGTCGTCCTCCTGGGGCGCTCGCTGGAGGCGCAGGGCCGTATGGAGGACGCGCGCACGCTCTACGCGGGTGTGGCTGCGGCCGACACGCTCGACCCGGAGATCGCGTATCTCCACGCCCGCGCAAGCATGGTGCTGGGACAGATGGAGACCGCGCTGCGCGAGCTGTGGCGTTCTCACACGCTCCAGCCCGACAACAGAACCGCAGCGGCGACGCTCGCCCGGCTCCTTGGCTCGCTCGGTCGGCATGAGGAGTCCGTCCCGGTCCTCGCGAGACTCGTTCAGCGTGGGGATGCGACGATGGCCGAGTACCTCGCGCTGGCTCGTGCCCGCGCGCTCAGCGGCGATCTCGATCTCGCACACGCCACGCTTGATGACGCAACTCGCATCTGGGGCGAGACCCCGCCGCTGCTGACGGCCCGGGCGTCCATCTACTTCGCGGCGGGACGGACCGACAGTGCGGTCGCCGTCCACAGGAGAATACTCGAGCAGGATCAGATGGCCGTGACATCGCTCAACTTCCTGGCGTACGAGCTTGCGGAGAGAGGGGAGAACCTCGAGGAGGCGCTCGATCTTGCCCGTCGGGCGGCCGAGCTGTCGCCCGAGAGTTCGCTCGTCCGCGACACGCTTGGCTGGGCCTACTTCCGGCTCGCGCGGTACGAGGACGCCGTCCGGGAACTCGAGCTGGCCGTCTCCCTGGGGGCCGAGAGCGCGGTCATACTCGAGCATCTCGGGGACGCGTATGACGCTCTCGGCCGTATCGAGGATGCCAGGAGCGCCTGGAGACGCGCACTGGAGCTCGACCCGCAACGGAACACGACGCAGCAGAGACTTCGCTCCGGAGCGCCGAATGAGGATTGATAGAGCGACACACGTCGTGACCCGCACCGCCGCCGCGCTGATCGTCCTGTCGCTCGCAGGCTGCTGCGCCGGTCCTCCTCTCGCAACCGAACCGCTGACCTCGTCCGAACTCGATCGTATCGCCTCCGCGGTCGACGCCACGGCGCGCGAGTTCACGGCGCTCCGCGGGAGCGGCAGCGGTCTGCTCTCGACGCAGGAGCAGAGGTCCCCGTTCGCCTTCGCTGCCGTCTACGACACCCCCGGCTGGCTCCGCGCCGATCTTCGACCCACGTCGCCGGCGGCTCCGAGCGGGTTCGCGGCGCACCTGCGGGTCGAAGGGGCGTGCGCGGATCTGCTGTTCCCATCGAGTCTCGTCATGGTCACAGACTGTCTCGATGGGACCCCGTTCTCGGATCCAGCGCTTCTGTTCTTCGGTGCGTTCTTAGGCGATGATCTCAGGAGGCTGGAAGACGCTCGGGCGTCTGAGAACGACGATGCCATCAGTCTCACGGGACGATGTGGCGAACAGCAGATCAGCATCGCGCTCGCCCGGGGGACGAGCCTGCTCACACGGGTCGAGGTCCGCACCGATGACGAATCGTGGCTGACCCTTGACTACGAGGGCCACGGGTGGAAGGACTCCATACCGCTTCCGCGGACGACGGTCATCAGGATTGGACGCAAAGGACGGACGCAAGCAAGACTCCGATTCGATTTCGACCGGCTGCGCGTGAGTGATCCCGTCGACCGGAGCACGCTCGATCTGGTCGTGCCCCCCGGCACAACGGTCTCCACCTGGGGAGACCTCACACTCTGGAGGTAGCTGATGCGAACGCTTCTCTGCACGCTCGCTGCGCTCGCTACGCTCGTCACCGGCTGCACGGGCCCAACGATGCCGGCGTTTGGCGAGACCGACGATCTGGTGATCATCATCGATCCCTCCGCGAGCGAGTCGCTCCGAGCCGAGCTCTCGTCCGTTTTCGAGGCAGTCGATGCGTGGCTCGTCCGGGAACCCGCGTTTGACGTCGTGTTCGCAACGCCCCGGCGCCTCAGCGACTACACGAGCTGGCGCAACATCCTGCTGTGCGGCACCTGGGGAGAGGGCGAGGTCGGCGACATCGTCCGGAGCAGGATTCCCGGCGTCCCGCTCTCTGGTGAGCCCGACCTCTCGACGACATCGGACGTCTGGGCCGGCCGTCAGGTGGTCGCCACGCTCATGGGACGCTCCGAGGAGGAACTCGTCACGCTCCTCCGGACGGAGGGTGCGGCCCTCAGATCGGAGCTGACGTTCGACATTCGCGAGCGGCTCGTCACAGCGCTCTGCCGGGACGCCCGGTCCTCGGGACGCGGGCGCGCGCTCGACGACCGGTTCGGATGGACCATCTGCGTCCCCGAGGACTACGAACTCGATACGGGCGCCGAGCGTGATGGCTTCATCCGGTTCGACCGGCGACAACCAGACAGATATCTGTTCGTCTCGTGGCGGGAAGGGTCTCCCGAGTCCATCACACGCGACTACGCAATCTCAGAACGCGACCGTCTCTGCTCGCTCTACCACAACGGGGACACGATCCAGGACCGTCGGCCGATGTTCGCCGACACGGTGAGGCTTGCGGGCGAACCGGCGCTGAGGCTGCGAGGGTGGTGGGGAAACAGGGAGCTCACGGGCGGCGGCCCGTTCATCTCGTATTGTCTGCATTCGCCGGACGAGGGACGCGTCTACTTCATCGATGCCAGTCTCTTCGCGCCCGGGCTGGACAAGACACCGCTGATGCGTCACCTCGACGGCGTGCTCATGACGTTCCGCCCGTAGCGGTCACGCTCCGGTGGGGTTGACAGGGCGGGGAGGCTCTGGTAGCGTTCCCGCGTCAGATGAACCGAGTGACTCGAACCGTCCCAGACGTTCTCAGGCGGCAGACGAGGTTTGCACCATGAGAGAGTTGCGACCCCTCGAGGACGCGATCTCCCGACTTGAGCGCGTGTTCGCCACCCGACGCAGCGTCCGTATCGTCGCGCCGCTCGCCGAGGCGTATCGGCTGGAGCGGCGTCTCGGCGAGGCGGAGGCGACCGCCCGCGACGGCGTCCGCGACTACCCGAACAGCATCTCCATCCGCGTCGTGCTGGCCCGTTCGCTTCGCGACCAGGGACGAGACGCGGATGCCCGAGAGGCTTTCCGGGAGGTCATGCATCTGGACCCTGAGAACATGGAGGCGCTCGTCTTCGTGGAATCCACGCCGGACCCGAGGTGGGAGACTCCTCTGCAGCCCGCAGAGACGCCGAGGGCCGCAGAACCACCAGCGGACAACGCGCGGGCAGACCAGCCGCGCGACGCAGCATGGGACGCCCCGACCGAAGCCGCTGAACCATCGGCGGAGGATCCGACACCGGCCATCGAAGCGCCGTCGGAG
>CAZRAD010000049.1:0-16611 GCA_964597945.1 uncultured bacterium | reverse complement strand
CGTCGTGGTGCCGTACTCGAGCATGCGGTCGAGCGTCGCTGCTCCGTTGTCGAATAGCAGATCGTCGGTCGCCGCCCGCACGTGTCGAACGCTCGAGCGGATGCCCCCGCCCGCCGCCGCGATCTCCTCGTAGCTCCTTCCCTCCACCCGCATCGCGAACTCGTTCTCGCGCGTCCTCGCGAAGACCGCGTGCGTGTGCGGGTCGACGAAGCCGGGGGACACAACCGCGCCGGCTGCGTCGACGACGTCGCAGTCGCTGCCCGGCGCGGCCGCGGCCAGCACCTCCGACTCCGACCCCGCCGCCACGATGCGCCCGTCGATAGCAGCGACCGCTCCGTCCTCGATGATGCCGAGGTCGCTCGCGGCAGGACCAACGCGCGGCCCGTGCCCGGCTACCGTCACAAGCTGTCCGATGTTGCGAATCAGAAGGTCGACTGTCTCCATAGAAACCCCTCAAAGGTGAGTTGCGGCCGTCAACGTGACCGGCGCGAGACGCCTACTCCTTCATCGGGATGCGGATGCCGTGCTCCGCCGCGAAGGTGATGGCCGCGTCGTACCCCGCGTCGGCGTGGCGAATCACACCCATGCCCGGATCGGTCGTGAGCACGCGCTCGAGCCTGACAGCGGCCTCCGGCGTACCGTCGGCCACGATGACCATCCCCGCGTGGAGCGACTTCCCGATACCGACGCCGCCGCCGTGATGGAACGAGATCCACGTGGCGCCACCGACGGCGTTGACGAGCGCGTTGAGAACGGGCCAGTCGGCGATGGCGTCGCTGCCGTCCTTCATCCCCTCCGTCTCGCGATACGGGGATGCCACGGAGCCGCTGTCGAGATGATCGCGGCCGATGACGATGGGCGCCGAGATCTCGCCCGAGGCGACCATCTCGTTGATGATCCTCCCGAACCGCGCCCGCTCGCCGTAGCCGAGCCAGCAGATCCTCGAGGGGAGCCCCTGGAAGTGAACCTGCTCGCGAGCGAGCTTGATCCAGCGAACCAGCGCCTCGTCCTCCGGGAACTCGCGGACGATGACCTCGTCGGTCTTGTAGATGTCCTCCGGGTCACCCGAGAGCGCCACCCAGCGGAACGGTCCCTTGCCGCTGCAGAAGAGCGGTCGAATGTAGGCGGGAACGAACCCGGGGTAGTCGAACGCGTTCGCGACGCCGGCGTCCTTCGCCATCCCACGCAGGTTGTTCCCGTAGTCGAAGGCGATCGAGCCCGCCTTCTGAAGATCGAGGATAGCGCGGCAGTGGTCGGCCATCGAGCGCATCGAGCGCTTGATGTAGTCGTCTGGATCGTTCTCGCGGAGCTTGAGCGCGTCGGCGAGCGACATGCCGCCGGGGACATACCCGCTGAGCGCGTCGTGAGCCGACGTCTGATCGGTCACGACGTCGGGGGTCACCCCACGCTTGACCATCTCGGGGATGACATCGGCGCAGTTGCCGACCAGCCCGATCGAGAGCGGCTTGCCGGCCTTGACCGCTTCGTCGGCCATCGCGAGCGCCTCATCGAGTCCTTGGACCATCCGGTCGCAGTAACCTGTATCGAGCCGCATCCGGATCCGGTCGGCGTCGACCTCGATGCAGAGACAGACGCCGCCGTTCATCGTCACCGCGAGCGGCTGCGCACCACCCATGCCACCCATACCACCGGTGAGAACGAGCTTCCCCGTGAGATCCCCACCGAAGTGCTGACGGGCGAGTTCGGCGAGCGTCTCATAGGTCCCCTGGAGGATGCCCTGCGTACCGATGTAGATCCAGCTCCCCGCCGTCATCTGCCCGTACATGATGAGGCCCTGTCGCTCGAGCTCGCGGAACGTGTCCCACGTCGCCCAGTCACCGACGAGGTTCGAGTTCGCAAGGAGAACCCTCGGTGCGTTCGGGTGCGTCTTCATCACGCCGACGGGCTTCCCGGACTGGACGAGCATCGTCTCGTCGTTCTCGAGCGTCTTGAGCGTCCTGACGATGGCCTCGAACGCGTCCCAGCTTCTGGCCGCCCGCCCCGTGCCGCCATAGACGACAAGCTCGTCGGGATTCTCGGCGACCTCCGGGTCGAGGTTGTTCATGATCATCCGCATCGCGGCCTCCTGGAGCCATCCCTTGCAGGTCAGCTCGGTGCCGCGCGGCGCCCGTACCGTCCTCTTCTGTGCGGTGCCCATCTCTCTGCTCCTCCACTCCTTCTACGTGTCCGTGGGATCACTCGATCGGCTCGCCCGCGGGCTCGCCTACGTCGTCACCTCGACATCCTCGTGCAGACCGGCGAGCGCCGCGAGGAGCTCACCCTCATTCCGGGCGAACGCGGTGTTCGTCGGAAGCTGGTCGAGCAGCCTGGAGCCGTACCGGCGGCTCGCCAGACGGCTGTCCAGGAAGATCACGCCCCCCATGTCAGTCGACGAGCGGATCAGCCGTCCGAACCCCTGCCGGAGACCGATCGCCGTCCGCGGGACCATGTAGCGGCTGAACGAATGCTCTCCCGCCTGCTCGTACCGCTCGCAATGCGCCTCGACCACGGGGTCCGACGGCACCGGGAACGGCAGCTTCACGATCACGAGCTGCTCGAGCGAGCGCCCGGGAACATCGACTCCCTCCCAGAAGCTGCTCGTCGCGAGAAGCACGCTCTCGGTCTCGCGCGCGAACTCCTCGAGCAGCGCCGTCCTCGGCGCGCCGTGCCCCTGCGCAAGCAGGAGCTTTCCGGATGACGTGAAGCGGTCACGCACGAGCTTGAAGACCGTGTCGAGCGCGGACCGGGATGTGAAGAGCACGAGCGTTCCGCCCTTCGCGGGGTTCGCCAGCTTGACGACGAGATCCGCGACGGCCTGATTGAATCCGCGCGAGGACGGCTCGCTCATGTACTGGGCCACGATGGAGATGGCCTGCCGACTGTAGTCGTACGGGCTGCCGACGTCCATCGTCACGAGCTGCCAGTCCGCGAGCGCGTCGAGCCCGAGCCGCTCGCAGAAGAAGTCGAATGCCCCGTCGACGGTCAGGGTCGCCGACGTCAAGATCAGCGACTCGAGCTTCGTGTAGAGGAACTCGTGCATCCTCTCCGCCACGCTGACCGGGGCGCTCCTCATCTCGCACTCCCGCACGTCGCCGTAGCTTCTCACCTCGAGCCAGAAGACGCTGTCGCGGTCGGACCCTTCGGCGAGATAGGCCAGATCCTCGCGGAGACTCGCCACCCGTTCGTTCTCGTACTGGAGTGCCTGAACGATCGAATCGGTCGACTCGACTCCGGAGTCCGTGACGAGATCTGCGAGCGTCGTCATCGTCTCGACCAGATGCGTGAGGCTCGTCGACACGGCATCGAGTTCTGCCGCCACGAGCGCCGCGACCGGGTTCTCCGGACGATATCTGAGCTTCCCGTACTCGACCGGTTTGCCGTTGTTCAGGTCTTGATGACGGGCGTTGAGCACCCTGAAGAACAGCTCGAGGTCCTTTCTCGCGGTCTCTGCCTCACCGATGCCGCGCTCCGCGGCCTCGGCGGCCGACGAGATCACGCCGCCGTCCGCTCCCTTCCTGAGCTTCGAGAGCACATCCGGGAGAACGCCGTCGTCTCCGCCGTCGCGGCGGTAGACCGAGTCGAGCGTCGTCCTCGCGCGCCACACACTCGCGCGTCTGCCGATGTGCTCGGTCGCCACACGCTCAAGGTTGTGCGCCTCATCGCAGACGAGGAACGAGTACTCGCCCAGAACGCGGCCGTCGGTCTCGCTGTCGCTGAACAGCAGCGAGTGGTTGACCACGACGATATGCGACGACTGTGACGCGCGCCGAGCGCGCTGCAGATAGCACGTGTCGTTGTGCGGGCACTTCTGCCCGAGGCACGGACCGCCGTCCGCGGAAATGCGGCTCCACAGGTAGTTGCGCCGCTGCACGGCGGCGAGTTCGCTCACGTCGCCCGATGTCGTCTCAGCCTCCCAGAGCGCCACGGGCAGAAGACCCGCCCGTTCATCGGGAGACAGCCCGCGTTCCATCACTCTCGCCCACCGCTCTCGGCAGAGGTAGTTGCTCCGTCCTTTGAGAAGCGCCACGCTGAACCCGACACCCAGCGCCCGCTCCAGGAACGGAACATCCTTGTTGAAGAGCTGCTCCTGCAGATTGCGCGTGTTCGTCGAGATGACGACGCGCTCTCCGTTGAGAACGGCGAACTGAGCCGCGGGCACGAGATAGGCCAGCGACTTGCCGACCCCGGTCCCCGCCTCGACGACGAGATCGATGCCGTTGTTGAGCGCATCACCCACGGCCCGCATCATCTCAAGCTGCTCGCGGCGCTCCTCATAGTCGGGAAGCTCGGCGGCAATGGCACCGTCGGCCCCGAAATGCTCCTCGGCGACATCGAGGTCCACCTCGAGTCGGTCCTCCCGCGGGGTCCGGATGAACTGCTCGCCGCGGACCACATCGTATCTGAGAAGCCCGGCGTCCGCGGCTCCGTGATCGGGCACGGCGAACGGCTCGAGCGTGTCGCCCGAACGCTCCCGGGCGGCCTCGACGAGAAGACGGATCTGCGGGTCGGCCATCGCGGCCATTCTGGTGAGGATGGCCGGACCGACCTGGTCCAGCACGTCGAGGAGCCTCAGGAACACGGTCGCCGTGACCTCGGCGTCATCGAGTGCGCGATGCGCCCGGCCGGTCTCGATCCCGAAGAAACCGGTCAGCGCGGCCAGTCGATGGCTTCTCATGCGCGGGATGAGCGCACGCGCGAGCGGAAGCGTGTCGAACGTGCCGTGCCGGCCTATGAGAAACTCGGGACGGTTATCGGCGGCAGCGGCGAGAAACGCGAGATCGAACCTCGCGTTCTGCGCCACGAGCGGCGAATCGCCGCAGAACTCGAGCGCCTCGCGCAGCGCGGTGTCGATGTCCGGCGCGTCCGCCAGGTCGGCGTCCGTGATCCCGGTGAGATAGCTGATGTCCGATGGCATCGGCATGCCCGGGTTCACGAACGACTCGTATCTCGCCTCGACGATACCCTCGGTCACGCGGACCGCGCCGATCTCAACGATGCGGTCGACGCCGGCCTCGAGTCCCGTCGTCTCCAGGTCGATCGAAACGAAGGTCTCGGGGTAGCCGCGCGAACTCATGGCCCCGTCGCGGTGCCGCCGGCTCATTCGCCCTCCCTCTCGCGGACGCCGCTCATCTTGTGCACGGCGCAGTACTCGCCGCACATCGAGCAGAGACGGCCGTCCGAGGGCGGGGCCGCGTCGCGGAAGCTCTTCGCCTTCTCGGGGTTGAGGCAGAGCTCCATCATCGTATCCCAGTCGAGCGCCTTGCGGGCTGCGGAGAATCGATCGTCCCAGTCGCGGGCACCCGGCACACCCTTTGCGATGTCAGCGGCGTGGGCGGCGACCCGGAAGGTGTAGACGCCCTCCTTCACGTCCTCGATGGTCGGAAGACGCAGGTGCTCGGCCGGGGTGACGTAGCAGAGGAAGTCGGCTCCGGACATGGCGATGACCGCACCGCCGATGGCGGCGCCGATGTGGTCGTACCCGGGCGCGACGTCGGTGACGAGCGGTCCAAGGACGTAGAACGGCGCACCGTGGCAGAGCGACTTCTCGAGTTCGACCGAGGACGCCACGAGATCGAGCGGCACGTGCCCCGGCCCCTCGACGATGGTCTGTACACCACGCTCGCGCGCGCGCATCACCAGTTCGCTGATCACGGTGAGTTCGGCGATCTGCGCGGCATCGTTGGCGTCGGCCAGCGCTCCGGGTCTGAGCCCGTCACCGAGACTGATCGTCGCATCGTACTCGGCCACTATGTCGAGGAGGTCGTCGTAGCGCTCGTAGAGCGGGTTCTCCGCGTTGTTGTAGGACATCCACTCCATCAGGAAGGAACCGCCCCGGCTGACGACATCGGCGAGCCGCGGCGTCCGCCTGCAGTGTCCGGCGACCTCGCGGGTCACGCCGCAGTGGACGGTGACGAAGTCGATCCCGTCATCGAGATGGTCCTTGACCGCACCGAGGATCTCGTCCGAGGTCATGTTGACCATGCCCTTGCCCGAACGACGTGCCCTGATGGCGGCCTGATAGATGGGAACACTGCCGACCGGAACGGTGGAGCGCTCGACCACGGCACGGCGGATGACGTCGATGTCGCCGCCCGTCGAGAGGTCCATGACGGCGTCCGCACCTGCTTCGATCGCGGCGTCGACCTTGAGGAGCTCCTCCTCGATGTCGGAGGCGTCCGACGATGTCCCCAGATTGGCATTGACCTTCGTCCGAAGCCCCTCACCCACACCCACGGGACGATGATTGTTGTTCACGTTCTTCATGATCGCGACGCGGCCGTTGGCGACCTGCTCGGCCAGCAGCGCGACATCGATACCCTCTTCTCGCGCGACTGCCTCGAGATCGGGCGTCGTCCGCCCGTCGCGCGTCTCCTTCATGACCAGCATGGGAACCCCATTCCTGTAGCTGCCGTGATGATGTTGCGGCGGAGACGTGACCCTCACATCGGACGGTCCAGCTGAACGTCCGGAGGATCAGCCTCTGAGAAGCTTCTCGAGCTCCTTCTCGCTCACGAGTGTAACACCGAGTTCGCGAGCTTTCTCTAGTTTCGAGCCGGGATCTGCCCCCGCGACGACCAGATCGGTCGAACGGCTGACGCTCCCGGTGACCCTCCCGCCGGCCGCCTCGATGGCGTCGCGGGCCTCCTGCCTGGTCATTCCCTCAAGCGTTCCGGTCAGAACGACGCGTTTCCCGGCCAGCGGCCGTGCCGCGCCCCGCTGTCCGGCACCCGGCCGCCCACGGGACGACTGCCCGTTCCCCGGGGTGAGTGGCGCCTCGCGCTCGAAGCGTATCCCCGCTTTCCTGAGCTTGGCGAGCACGGCACGGTTCTTCCCGGAGCGGAAGAAGGTGTGGACACTCTCCGCGATGACCGGGCCGACCTCGTCGGTCTCCGCGAGCTCCTCGCTCCCGGCTGCCGCCAGCGCGTCGATGCTCTGGAACCGCCCGGCCAGCGCCTGCGCGACACGCGAGCCCACATGTCGAATCCCCAGAGCGACGATGACGCGATCGAACGGGCGCTTCTTGCTCGACTCGATCGCCTCCATCAGATTCGCCGTGGAGGTCTCCGCCATGCGGTCGAGTTCGACGACGCGCTCCGGATCCAGGCCGTACAGGTCACCGTAGTCGCTCACGAGCCCCGAACCGACGAGCTGTTCGACAACAGCGGGACCGAGACCATCGATATCCATCGCTCCGCGGGCCGCGAAATGCTCGATGGCCCTCTTCACCTGCGCCGGGCAGGCGACGTTGTCACACCGGGTGTCCACCTCGCCCTGCACGCGCGAGACGGGCTGACCGCACGCGGGGCACGCAGTCGGCATCCTGAACCGGCGGGGTCTCCCCCTCCGTTCGGACTTCACGACCTTGACGATCTTCGGGATGACCTCGCCACCCTTCTCGATCATAACCGTGTCGCCGACCCTCACGTCCAGACGCTCGATCTCATCGGCATTGTGAAGCGTCGCGCGTGAGACGGTCGAACCGGAGACGAACACGGGCTCGAGTTCGGCGACCGGTGTGAGCCGGCCGGTGCGACCGACCTGGACGACGATGTCGGTCACCCTGGTGCTTGCGGACTCCGCCGGAAACTTGTAGGCGATACCCCACCGCGGGCTCTTGGCCGTGCTTCCCAGCCGCTCGCGCTGCTCGAGCGAGTCGACCTTCACGACCATCCCGTCCGTGTCATAGTCGAGTTCACCCCGCCTGTCACGCCAGGCATCGCACGCGGCCACCGCCGCGTCGATCGAGTCGACCTGCTCCCAGTGCGGTTCAACAGGGAGGCCCATTCCGGCGATCAACCGCAGTACATCGCTGTGAACGGTCACGCCGAACGCGGACGGATCGACGAGCTGGTAGAGGTATATGCGGAGGGGGCGTCCGCGCACCTCCGCGGGGTCAAGAAGCTTGAGCGAACCGGCGGCGGCGTTGCGCGGGTTGACGAACGGCGCTTCCTCGGCTCGACGGCGCACATCGTTGAGCGCCGCGAACCCGGACCGGGTCATGAGAACCTCACCACGTACCTCGATGCTCGCAGCGGCGTGCGGACCGGCAAGTCGAAGAGGAAGCGATCTCAGCGTCCGGATGTTCTTCGTGACATCGTCACCAGTCGTCCCGTCCCCGCGCGTGGCGGCACGGACGAGAATGCCGTCCTCATAGGAGACCGAGACGCTCACGCCGTCGAGCTTGAGCTCGACGACGTACCCGACAGTCTCATCCGGGATGAGTCTCCTGATCCTGGAGTCGAAATCCTGAAGCTCACTCGCGGAGTACGTGTTGTCGAGCGAGAGCATCGGCGCGGAGTGACGAACGGGCAGAAATCCGGCGGTCGGCTCGCCCGAGACGCGCCGGGTCGGCGAATCCAGTGTCACGAGCTCCGGATGCTCAATCTCGAGAGCCTGGAGCTCCCGCATCAGGGCGTCGTACTCCGAGTCCGTGATCTCGGGGTCCGCGTCCGTGTAGTACCGTTTGTCGTGATAGGCGATGAGCTCCCGGAGTTCGCGGACGCGAGCCTCGGGGCTCTTCCTGGCTCCCATCAGTTGTATCGGCTCCTTCCGGGGCGGCAGATCGGATCATGGGGCTTGGACGCGCGCGTGCGGCGCGTGGAGAAGCGTCAGAACTCGCGAATGAGCCCGACGTGGAGCTTGCCGTCGAGGAATCCGTCCCCCTCGCCCAGGCCGTAGTCGACGGCGATTATACCCAATCGAGTCTCGCCCCGCAAGCCGACCCCGTACCCTAACTTGGTCTCCGATACGGTCTTGGAACCCTCTCTCGAGTAGTGTCCGACATCGAGGAAGACCGCGATGCGGGAGTATCGACCGAGGATAAGGCGATACTCCAGGCTGCCGAGCGCCGTGGCCGTACCGTGGAACTGCTCCTCTCGGTAGCCGCGGAGGCTTCCCGCCCCTCCGAGCACGAGCTGCTGGTGGAGCGGAACATCGCGATCGCTCGACTCGAGCGCTGAGCCGCGGAGGAGGAGCGCCACGACCTGGGTCCGTCGAACGGGCAGATACCCGGCGGCGGATGCGGTCAGCGTACCCGTGCGGTACGACGCATCCCCCTCGATGGCCTCTACGCTGGCATATGAGAGGCTGCCCCGAAACTCGAACCCGCGGGACGGGTTGAGCGGACCGTCGGTCCCCTCGTAGGTGAGCTCGAGCGCTGTGCGGTAGCCGTCTGTCGACGGCTCATCGCCGGTCCCTGGCACGTATCGCTCGGCGCCGGCGGACCACGTGGCAGCGAGCCGACTCCCGAACCTCGCCGTAACGAAGAGATCGCCCTCGGTCGTGGAGTAGAGCGTGTCGCGGTTGACCTGCTCGGCGCGCACGCCCACGTCGATGGGAGCGCCAAGAAGCCAGGGTTCGGTGTAGTCGAACGCTATCCGGTCATGCCCGTCGCGTACCCTCTCCCACGTCGTATGAGCTCTCCTACCGGTCCCGGCGATATTGCCGAGGCTGATGTCGGCCCTTCCTGTGAACTCACCCTCGCCGTCGGCCGTCGGGATGTACCCGAGCACACCGCTGATCCGGTTCGCGCGGGCCTCCCCGACCTCGATCCCCACGTCCGCCGTGTTCGTCTCCCGGTTGATCGCGATCAGCGGCTCTCCGACGGATGTCAGGAACGGAAGTCGCTCGAGCGTCGGCCGTACGGTCGAGAGCACCGAAGCGCGGAACGGCTCCCCACGGGTGATGCCCGTCTCCCGCGTGATGACGTCACTCCGGGTCCGTTCGTTCCCGACGACCAGGACATCCGCGAATGTAACCTCCGGTCCCTCCGTTACCTGATAGACGATCCGGAGTCCGCCCGCGCCATCGGCAGCAAGCGATACCGTGGGACGAACGACCGCAAGCGGGTATCCCCGCTCCGCATATCGGAACGCGATCAGCTCCGCATCGCGCTCGAACGTGGCTGCTGTCGCCGGTCGTCCCGGCGCAGCGCCGACGAGGAGTTCGAGTTCCTCCCTCGCAACCACGGTGTTCCCGGCGAAGGCGACCGATGCGATGCTCCCTCGTCTCGCCTCGTCCACGATAACGACGACATCGACCACATCCTCGTCATCCCACTCGACGCGAACCGACGCGAACGGGCTTCCACCCGCCGCGAGGAGTGCGAGCACCGAGTCGGCCCCCGCCGCCAGCGCGGACGGGTCGAGCGGGGCGCCTCGCTGTATACCGAAGGCATCGAGCAGCTCGCGCGTGCTGACGCTCTCGTGCCCCTCGGCTCGCACATCGCCGACGAGCGCGGGGGAGCTACCCGCCACCGAGGCGCTCGTCGCGGCCGCGCACGCCACAAGGGCGAGCGCGCCGAGGATCGAGAATCGGCTGGTCTTTCGCACAGCTACTCCCTCTGTTCCA
Source organism: uncultured bacterium (assembly GCA_964597945.1). Lineage (GTDB taxonomy): Bacteria > Joyebacterota > Joyebacteria > Joyebacterales > Joyebacteraceae > JAPEKQ01. The sequence continues at coordinate 6,261 of CAZRAD010000049.1, read as the reverse complement.
ACGGCTAGAAGAAGGCGTTCACTCTGAGATCGACCGTGTGGCGGTCGACGGAGCCGGGCCGCCGCTCCCCGGAGTAGTTCAGATTCCCCGTGATGTACCGGTTGAAACGGTAGTCCGCCGAGAGCCTCCAGTCGGCCGCGGCTCCCTTCACCCGCCCCTCTGCCATGTAGCGCGGCAGTGCGCCACCGGACGCCTCGACGCTCGATCGCGTGAGACTCGCAGAGATCGAACCCCGACCTTTGAGCCGGTACGTAACGGCCGGCGTGAGCTTCCAGACATCGGCGGTGACCCCGCTCGCCACGTCGTCCTCGGTCCCGTACACACCGGTCAGCCGTATCTCGACCGTCCCGGAGCCTCGATGGGCAACCTCGGCGAGCACCGACCGAGCGTCGAGATCGTAGCTGTCGACCGGGCCCTCGGATTCCCGGCGCCGTGCGCCCGCGTCGCCCTGGACCCGATAGGTCAATCCGCCCGGCGGGGCGATCTTGAACTCAAGCGTGATCTCGCGCTCGCGACGCTCCTCGGGCGAGTTCGCGTAGATGCGTTCGAGCTCATCGACGGTCCGGAGCGCAAACCGGCTCACGAACGCGCCTCCGGTCGATGCGTACCGCAGCGTGTGGCGCCCGGTGAGCTCACCGCTAACCGTATCGTCGCCGCGGAGAACGGACGGATCGAGGAGATAGAGCCGGTCCTTCTCATCGGTCGTCGTGGCCTCGTGGAGTTTCAGATCCGTCTCGAGCGAGAGGCGAGTCAGCCAGCGTCTCAGCGCGCTGGGGTCGGGAAGCCCGGACGGTGACACCGCGCCCGCGGTCGGGCGGAACGTCCAGCGCGTTCCGGCACTGAGGTCGGTGACCGGCAGGTACCGCCCGGTGGAGATGATGCGCGTCACCTCGACACCGTCCTCCTCGGTGACGTAGCGTTCCTTCTCCTCAACCTCGGTCGTGGTGACCGCGTACCGGATCTCGCCCCGAACCGCGCCGCCGAGCGACGAGTGCCCGAGACGCATACGGGCCAGATCCGAACGCCTGTCGGACTCGGCGAGCCCCTCCTCGAAGTCGGTGCTCCTGCGAACGACGCTCGCATCAATGGTGAACGCCTCCCAGCGATTCAGTTCGAGACCGTAGGTCTGTGACGCCGTCGTCGAGGCCCTCGACCAGGCGCCCTCCTCCGTGCCGGAGTCCACCTCATCACCGCGCCGGTCGGTCAACCGATACGCATAACCGGCCCTCAGCGACGCACCGCGGAGCCCCGTGCTGGCAAGCGTGACCCCGTACTCATCATAGCGCTCCCCGGCGCCGTTCTCGGTCGCTTCATCACTCGTCCACGTGACACCCGGCCGCACGTGACCCAACGTCACATCGCCTCCGGCGCGGTAGACCCTCCGCACGCGCACGAGCGCCGTGTCGCCGGTCGCGGTGGAGTCGAGATCGACCAGCCTCCCGCTCAGCCAGACGCGTGAGCGGTCGGCTGGAGATGCCTCGACGGAGAACTGTGTTCGCGTCGAGGTCAGCGCGCTGCCTCGTTCGAGCAGGCCGTGCCGGACCTCGGCGGAACCGCCGCCCGGCATGTCCAGCCGCAGGGCGCCCTCACCCGTGAGCTCGGCCGTCGGAAGGTCGAGACCACGAAGCTCCCAACGATCCTCGTACCCCGTTTCGCGGTACCGCCCGTTTCCACGGAAGCTGCCGGCCACCCGGCGCCCCGTCGCGGATGCCGTCACGCGTGACGCACCGAGGATCCCGCCCGTCAACGGTGGAGCCTCGACTCTGACCACTCCGGCGTTCCCGAGGTTGTCCTCGTCGTCGAGATCGGACAGCGTGTTCCGATCAAAGGTCGACAGCGCTGCCTCGGCTTCGATGAAACCTCCACCCTCAAGCCGCAGCGCACCGTCGACCGCCAGCAGCGACGACTCCGCGGGGAGCGGCAGCTGTCGTCCGAGCCGGTGTGTCCCCGCCCCTTCACCCGCGTAGTAGTAGTGTCCGGCGACGTAGTCGTACGCGTAGTCGCCACCATCGTACCGTTCGAAATCGAGTTCGAACGACCCGGAATCCGCGCCGGCGTGCTCGAACGTCCCGTCGGGCGCCCTCTCGTAGTCGCCGTTTCCGTATCCGACCGAGTCCACGCCATCGTCGTGGGCCAGTTCGATGTCGTCGCCGGCCGCCGCCAGCAGCGCGAGGTCGGCGTCCGACAGGTCAACGCTTGTCGGAGATGATTCATCATCGGACTCTCTGAAGTACGCAGCGCCGAACTCCATCCGCCCGTCGACGGAGCGGAGCGTGGCGTCTCCCCCGTAGACATCGCGGTCGAAGTCGGACGTAGCGGACTCATAGTCGACCTCGATCCGGCTCTCGGCCGTGATGGGACGTGTCTCCGAGAATTGAAGCTCACCGGAGGAGTAATCGATGACGTAGTCGTTGTCGCTTCCTCGTCTGAGAAGCGTTCCGTCGAGCCACACTCGCTCGCTCCCCGCCACGATCGTGACGCCGACGGAGCCTGATGCGCCCGGCAGCAGATACGGCCCCTGTTTCCCATCGACACCCGTGAAGGTGACGGTCGTCTGTTCTCCGGAGGCCTGCGCGCCAGCGAGGAGCACTCTGAGCGGGCCCCGCTGCCCGGTCACCATCACACCGGCCAGGTCGCGCCGCATCGACAGCAGGCTGCCGGACGTCATGTCGAGGACGAAGTCCCCCATCGTCGCTGAGACGTCCTTGCCCTCGATCTCCACGAGGACCTTATCGAGCGAACGCAGCTCCTCGGTGTCCCCCTCAGGGAGCAGCGGTGTGTTCTGGTCGGACAGATACGCACGGACCGAGACGTCTCGGGCAACCTGCCCCTCAACGTTCAAACGCAGTGATTGCTCGAGCTTGAGATCGCGGTCGGATCCCACACTGACACCGAACGTCTTGGCGCCCCCGACTCTCAGAGCCGACGCGGCCGGCGAGCGGTCAGGCTCAGGAAGACGCAGCCCCACGAGGCTCTCCGACACGGCGAACACACCGGGGAGCTCACCGCCGGCATCGAGCACCGCATAGCGCCGGTCGCGGGTGAGCGCGCCGGGGATGTAGAGGTAGCTGAGGGATAGTCGGGCGCTGTCTGGAGGATCGCGGAGGAAGCGAAGAACCGAGGCGGATGCGTCCAGCACGTAGTCGATATCTCGTTCAGCAGGACGGTCGTTCACCATCACCGTGTCGCTGCCGGCGACGATCAGCGAATCAGGGAGCGCGACGCTACCATCGACGACGTCCAGACCCGTCAGGGCGAGCACGCGCCGTCCGCTCGACCTCGTCAGCGTCCCCGCGCCCGCCGTCATCACGAGAGAGACGACGATGGCGGCGGCGAACGCGGCTCGAAGCCGTGACCTAGTCCTCAGTGTCGTACTCGAGCGCGAAGGTGAACACGCCGCCCGAGATTCCGTCCAGGACAAGAAGCCTCCCCATCCGATCGATCGCCAGTCCGGAAGGCAGGGCCGAGGCCCCCATCAGGTCACGGCCGACAGACGCGGTCACCCGGGCGTCGGCGCGATCGAAGACCGAGACGGAGCCGTCCCGCGCGTCCGCGACGATGAGATCGCCGTGCGAGTCGAAGACGATGTCGTACGGTGCGAATCCTTCGCCGCGCGTGAGCCGCGCGAGAGGCGAGCCGAACTCGTCGTAGAGCCAGACGGCGGCGGCCGCGGGATCGGCGACCGCTATCTCGCGGGAGGGCCCCATCGCGATGCGCGTCGGGCCGACGAGACCCCCGTCCTCCCCCCCGAAGCTGCCGATCGGGTCAAGCGGTTCGCCGAACTGAGAGTGGACGCGCACGATCTGCGCATCGGCATCAGTGACATAGAGCTCGCCCCCGGAGCCGAGTTCCAGACCGACCGGGTTCCCGATCTGTTCCTCGATGAGCACGACCCCGAGGTAGTTCCCCTCGACGTCGTACTCGACAACACGCCTGTTTCCGGAGTCGAGCACGTAGATCGCCAGCCCGCGATCGACGACGATATCGAGCGGATGGTTGAGGCTATCCTCGTCCCATCCGTAGCCTCCGAGCTCACGAGCCACCGATCCGTCCGGTTCGACGACAAGCACCCGGTGGCGGCCGCTGTCGACGATGTAGAGGCGCCCCCTGTGGTCGACGGACAGCGCCGTCGGAGCGTCAACATCCCAGACCTCACCGTCCATCTCATCGAGGAGATCGAGAGCGACGACGGAACCGGACGCGACCGAGGCCGCGGCGAGGATGTTCACCGCCGCGAGCAGGACCGTGAGCAGCGCGAAGATGAGACCACGTCCCATAGACGTCCAGCGCGTCGCCTGCGGCGGGAACGATGCGAGCATCATGGTGTGCTCCGCGAAAGGGGAATGCTGCGCGGCGGGAGAAACCCGCCGCGGTATCAGAAGGAGATCTCGAGCGTCGCGCGGCTGCCGCACAGCCCGTTCTCATCGGGCACCGGTGCGACGGAGAGCCTCGCTGACGGGGCTCCGCTCTGACCTGCGTTGTGGCGTCGAGCCATCCACGCGGCATCGATGCCCGAGAGCGCCCTGTTGAGGACTGCGAGCCCGGTCATGTAGAAGGCGTTGCGTGACGAGACCGACGCCTCGTGGCGGAGCTCGCGATACGCCTCGAGCCGGTCACGGGTGCCCCAGTCCCACCCGTCACCGCCGAAGTAGCCGTGCTCCGCGAAGTAGCGTTCCTGTGCGTCCAGATCATCCGGAAACAGGCTTCGCGCCTCGCTCCGGATGTCCTCGTTGTAGCTGTCGGACCCCTCGCTGCGCATGTAGTCCGCGATGTCCTCGTAGTACGTGTGGTCCGCGCCCTGGTCGACATCCAGATAGACCGAAACGTACTCCTCGTAGTCCTCAACGCGCATCCCCTCCTGCACGCTGTACGATGCGAACCCGACCCAGATCGCGCCCTCGGCCGCCATGAACGCTCGGCCGCGCCCGTCGTGCCCCGTGTAGAACTCGCCCCATCCGGGAACCACGAACGACATGAGCATGGCGACAAGCGGGTTCTTCTCCTCGCGGCCGCCGGCCGCATGAACCGGCGCCGCCGGCCGCTCCTCAGGGGCCAGGTCGGCGATCGGACCATCGTCACGGAGCGAGAGTCCCTGACGAGCGAGATCGTCGGATGCACCGGACCAGGTGGACGGCGCGGCGTAGGCGACCTGCGTCGAGACGACGGTCAGGATCACAAGCAGGGACGCGATGCTTCGGCTCATCTGCAGCTCCTCAGTACTTTGCAGTCAGTGCACAGGTCAGGCCGAGCGAATCGTCGGGCACGCCGAACTCCAGGCCCAGGTCCGCTGGTCCGTCAGACGGCACTGCCCGCGCGATGAAGAACGAATCGAGTGCGCTCACAACGTGGTTGAGCAGCGCGGCCATCATGAAGTAGCGCGCCTGTCTCAGATGCCCGTTGCTCTCCTTACGCATGTCCCAGTACTCGTCCCTGATCGCCATGTCCTCGGGGGAGATGTCGTTCGGCGAGCCGTCCCCGCTCCACCACGGCCAGTAGACATCGTACTTGCCGACATCCTCATAGAACTCCTGTGAGCCCACCGGCGCGAGCGGCCGACAGCCGTTGGCATAGTCGTGAGGGTTCTCGAGACAGTTCTCATCGAAGAAATCCTGATACGCAGCCAGATCCCAGGTCGCGATGACGAAGTCCTCGTAGTCGTCGCGCTCCTCAAGACCCTGCTTGTCGAGATAGTAGAAGCCGCCCCACATGGCAGCCTCGACGAGAAGATAGAGATAGCCGCGACTCTCCCCCTGCACGAGCTGGCCGGCACCGGGCACCGCCATCGAGAGCAGCAGCATCTTCGGCGGATCGTGCGACGTCTCGGACCCGCCGGATGTCCCGCGACTCTCGGTCGCCATCTCGAGAAGCTCCTCCTCGAAATCGAGCGATGAGATAAGCACGAGATCCTCGGGCACGGCGTACACGGTCACGGCGGAGGACCGGGCGCCGAGCGCCGGAGCCGCCATCAGCACGATCGTAAGCGCAGCGAGGAACCTCATCGTGTCTCCTGTGGGACCGGCATGGTCTAGCGAATCAGGGCGACCTTCATGATCTTCTCCTCGGTGCGCCCGGCGATGCCGCCCGCGAACACATCGACCATCTCCCGCCCGACCTCGACTCTGACGAGGTAGAGACCGCTTGCCACGCCTTCGGTCTCCCAGATGAGCTCGTTGACCGTCGGAACACCGTCGGCGCGGAGCGTCTCGACGATCTGGCCCGTAACGTCCATGATCTCGACGAGAATGTCCATGGACTCCTCGA
>CAZRAD010000048.1:10723-16953 GCA_964597945.1 uncultured bacterium | reverse complement strand
GTCCAGACGATGCCCACGACGAGCATGTCCAGCACGTACGGCAGGAAGAACGCGCTCCGATAGACCGCGACGGCCTTGAGCCGGTTGTTCAGAAGGAGCGCGAGGATGAGCGACGCCGCGATGCCCGAGGGGATGATGAGGGCGGCGTAGTAGAGCGTCATCGCGACCGACCACCAGAACTTCACGTCGGTGAAGAGCTTGATGAAGTTCCTGAACCCGACGAACTGGAGCCCGCCGAACACGTCAAACGAGTCGGCGGGCACCTGGTGCATTGCGAGGTACAGCGAGTAAACGACCGGGTAGACGAGGAACACGAGGAAGATGATCAGAAACGGCGCCAGGAACGTATACGCAGTCAGGTTGTCCCTGGCATGCTTCGTCAGCGACCGGGTCCTCCCCGTCCGGGCTTCTCCGCCTCCTGTCCCGTGTTCGCTCACTCGACCGTCAGCACCGAGTTCTTGCCCCCGTAGGGGTCGGAGATGAACTCAGGGTTGGCCGGGTCCTCAATCCACGTCCCGTCCACCACGAACTTGTACTCGTACTCGCCCGGCGCCAGTTCGAGCGTGATCGTCCACAGCCCGTCGTCGCCGAGAGTCAGTGCGTCGGCGTCCGGGCTCCACGCGTTGAACGAGCCGGCGATGAAGACCGAACCGGCGTCCGGCATGTCGAGCGTCACGGGAACCTCGACCGAACCCTCCGGTGCAGCGGGCCTCTCGGACGCGACCTCCGGCTCGACGACATCCCGCGCACCGACCATGGTGCCGGTCACACGCTCAGCCTCATACCTGATGGAGGCCGGGACGACGATGAACGAGTTCTCGATGCCGTCCTCGAACGCCGTGTCCGGGTTGTTGGGATCCCTCTCCCACGTCACGCCCCCGTCGAGCACGAACTTGTACTGATAGCGCCCCGGAGGCAGCGGAACGACGATCGACCACACGCCGTCGCCGTCCGGATCACTCATCGGGTCGATGGCCGGATCGTAGCGGCCGCCACCCTTCGTGCCACCCCAGTTGTTGAAGCTCCCTGCCAGCGTGAGCTGTCTCGCTGACGGCGCATAGTAGTTGAACACGTATCCGCCCCTCACCTCGTGCGGCGGCGGCAACCGGTCCTCGATCACGTTCAGCACACCCGCACACGACCAAAGCAGCATCGCGACCGCGGCGAGTGCGAGAACGAGGGCAAGACGGGTACGCCGCATTCTGTTCGTACGCATCGTCGAGTCCTCCTTAGAACGTGATGAGCGCCATGATGCCGATGGTCCTCGCATCGGCCAGCGCCTCTTCGGCGTCGATACTGCTTGCGTCGCCGTGCTCCCACATGTAGTTCGAGCGCCAGCGTTCCCGACCGTTCTCGCGACCCTCGACCGGTGAGTCGATGTAGCTCAGCGGATCGACGCCGTATCCGACACGAAGCTGAACGTTCGGACGCGGACTGAACACGACCGCCACATAGGGCGCCATGAACGACTCATCGTCGTAGGTCGTCGCGCGAACGGACGTCGTGTCACTGACGGTCGTCGTCGGCACATCCTTGTACGTGACGTGTCGCACGTCGAAGAGCACGCTCCAGTCCTGAGTGATGCTGTACCCGCCACTGAAAATAGCTTCCATCGTGTCGTAGAAGCCGTGGTCGCTCTCATCGGGATCATACTCGAGAGAGCGCGACTCACCGGCGATCTGGAACCAGAGACGGTCCTCAATGATGTTCGCGCGCGCGCTGCCGGCGAACCGTGTCGCCGTGACGTCGAGTTCGTCGGTGCCCGTCATCATCGCGACCGTGTCCGTGAACACCGCGTTGTAGCCCAAGCGATCGTACTCGAGGCCGAGATCGAAGATCCCGAGCCCGAACCCGCCATCGAACTCGATGGAGGTCCCGTCGATCTCAGGGATCGGAGCGAGGACCGAGGCCGTCAGCGGGGACCCCGCTTCGGAGACCTCGGTATAGGAGCGGATCTGCAGGGTGGGCCAGAGATTGCCCCAGCCGGTCGTCCCCATGGTCATGAACTGGGATGTCCCAGCGGTCGTGTACTCCTCCCCGTCCTCCATTCCGTCGAGCGAGTACTTCACGAACTCGATATCAAGATCGAGCGGCTCAACGGGCTCGGCGCTGAGCTCCGCGATGATCATGGACCCGTTCATGTCGCCGGCGACGACATCGATCGCGCCGTTGGCGAACTCGTCGCCATTGACCTTCTCGAAGTTGCCCATGTCCCACTTGCTCTCGTAGCCGTAGAGCGCGTACCCGAGCTTCACACCGTACTGGTCGTTGATGGGGTAGTCGACGTCGAACGCCGTGAACCGCTCGGTGTTCGCCATCTCGAACCAGTCGCTCGTCGTTCCGCTCTCCGCCAGATACTCATCGAGATGCGGACTCGTGTTCGTGCCCTGGAAGCCGATCCACCAGCCGTCGCGCCACGACGCATACGTCGCACCGAGCGTGACCGGACCCAGCGGCCGCGTCAGTCGGGCCGCGAGGAGGTCCGTGCCGGTTCTATCGTAGATATCGGGATCATTGTAGATGTCGGCATCGTACGTGTTGGTGTACGCGCCGGTCAGATCGAAGCCCCAGAAGCCGGTATCACCGATCATGCCCTGCGCGCCGCGCCCGAACGCCACATGCTCCTCGGGGATCGTACCGGCCAGGTCGCGATGTCCGACGAGTTCGAACGGCTCATCGAACTGGAGGACCTCTTCGTTGTAGAACCCCATGACGGAGAACAGGCTGCCCTCGAGCCTGACGCGCCCGTCGTAGAGGTCGGCGGCGACCTCGTGCACTTCGCCCTCGCCCGTGTAGAACCGGAGCGTCGCGCGACCGGTCACCTGATCGGTCACCGTCGGAACGACCGAGATGAACACCTCGTGGTCCGGGCGGGTCAGACGCCACGTCGGGTCGTCTTCGACCTCGGACTCGGTGTCGTAGCTGGCCCGGTACCATCCCTCAAGACGAACGCGTGAGTTGACCTGCGTATTGGAGATGGCCGTCGATGTGTCCGCCGCGGCGATGTCGCCGTCGTCGCCAACGACGAGCAGCGAGTTGCCATAGTCCCCGGCGGTCTTCGGGTTGTCCGGGTCGGCCACCCACTGCGAGCCGTTGACCACGAACTTGTACTCGTAGCTCCCGGCTCCCAGGTCGATGACCGCCCGCCACGTCCCGTCGTCCCCGAGAGTCATCGGATTCGCGTTCATGTTCCAGTCGTTGAAGATACCCGCCACGCTGACGCTCGCCGCGTAAGGATCGTAATAGGCGAACTCGATACCACCGTCCACTTTTGCGATCTCCGCGTGCGAGGCCGCCACAAAGACGAGCATCGCCAGCAACACCACGCTCAGAAGATTCTTCGCTCTCATACACTCTTCCCCGCTCAGGCGGAGCGGACCCGGGAGCCTGCTCCGCTGTCGGACACCCGCAAGGGGCCCCGACGGCTCGCTAGTAGTAGATCCTCACGAATGCCTTGAACACCTTCTCCGTCGTAGCTCCCGAGTCGTGATTGACGAAATCTCCGTCGTTCACGAAGTCGTTGCTCTGGTCGGGGTTGCCGAACTCAACGAAGAACTCGGCCCCGGACCATCCCAGGTACCTGAGCTGCGCAAAGGCCGTCTGGCGTGACTCGGTCAGCTCATCGACGTTCATCACGCGCGCGTAGAACTTCCAGTTCTCGCTCAGGTTGACGTTCACACCGAACCCGTACGCCGTCAGCTCGTAGTCCGCATTCATGTCCTTGATTCGGTACTGAAGCACGAGCTTGACGAGACGGTTCTCGCCGGTGACCTCGGTGAAGAGATTCGGCCAGATCCCGTCGCGGTTCTCGAAGTACTTGTACTCGACCTTGCCGGTGAACCCGTTGACGAACTCGAGATAGGCCTCGGTCCCCCATTCCTTGCGGGTCCCCTCCTCGGCATCCGGCCCCGCCTTGGGTTCTTCCTTGTAGGTCCAGCCCTTCAGGTTGACCGCCTTCGTCGGCACGCGGTAGTGCGCCTCGGCGTAGTAGCGGGTGTAACCGTTCTTGTTTCGATTGTCCCCGCTCGAAAGCTCGTCCGTATAGAAGATCGTCCCGATGTCCTCGTACGAGCCGAGGAAGCGAAACGGCCCGACCTTGACGTCACGAAGCTCCGTCTTGATGCCGTTGCGGCCATCGTCGCCCGGATACCGTGAGTCCCTGGACGTGTTGCGTCCGTACTCGGTCGCCCAGGTCACGCGTCCGAACCGCCGGAGCGCAGGGACGAGTTCGCCGACGGCCAGTTCGCCGTCGAAGGCGATGACCTCGTCGAAGTCCTGGTAGTCGGCTCGGGCGTAGGTGCTGCCGAGCACGATGCGGTCTTCCGCGAAGAACCTGCTGACGCGGCCGGCGCGGTGATCGTACCCGTTGCTCTTGTCACTGTAGAAGAACGCCCCCTGGAGACCATAGGTATCCCAGAAGTCGAGCCTGATACCCTGTGCCCGCGCACCGTACGAATCGTCCTTCACCTGTCCCTGGTCAAGCACCCCCAGAAGCGGTTCGTTCAGCCAGAACCGGTCCTGCCGAGTGAACAGGTAGGCTTCGACTCGGTCGCCGCGGAACCTGAGGTGCCCCTCCTTCAGGAACAGATCGGTCCTCTTCGAATCTACGTCGTTGACATCGTCCACCCAGTCGCTCGACTCCGCCGCGACCTTCAGGAACGTATCGATATCGGTCCATGGGCTCGTCTTCAGCCTGAGCTCGGCATAGAGCCTCGGGTTCTCCAACTCCCAGCTTGGGTCTCCGCCGACGCCGCTCTTCAGCACGGTCATCATGTCGGAGTATCCCTCCAGCGTCGTAATCGCCGTCGCCGGTGGAGCCAGGGCCAGGAGCAGAGCCGTCGCAAGGAACGTTGCCGTTCCCGCCGCCCCGTATCTCCTCTGTCGTGTCAAGGGCTGCTCCTTGTCTCGGTCACACCCTCGTGACTTTCCGTGTGTCTTCTTTCACAGTGACCTTCGATTGCGTCGTGCCGCACGCCGCGAATGCGCGGCCTCGCTTGCTACCAGACGTACATCGCCGAGAGCCTGTAGAGGCTGCCGATGCGCCGCTCGGAGAGCAGCGCGACGTCGACTCTGAGGTTCTGCGATTTGATCCCGACGCCCGCCGTGATCCGGTCGCGGTTCATCCCCGCGCGGAGCGCGAACGCATCATAGAACCAGACCTCGGTCCCGAGATTGAGCGTCGCCTTCTCATCGTAGAACGCCGGCGCCTCCCGCGGGATCCGCCACTCCGCGGACATGAGCATGACATCGCGGAACAGATACGAACCGCCCATGCGCATCTCGGCGTAGATCGGGTCGGTCCCCTCGGTCGTGTCGAGAAGCTGGAGCTCCGGCTCGCCGAGGTTCCGGAACGCGCCGCCGACGGTCCAGTTGTTCCGCCTGTAGAGCCATCCGAGGTCGGCCGAGAACGCCGCGTCGCCGTCCTCGTTGAAGGCGGGATCGTTGTAGTAGTCGTACCCGGGCGCGTCGATCGAGAAGCGCTTGAGCGTCACGCCCGCCGAGAGCCCTTCCAGGAAGCACCCGTCGTAGCCGTATCCGGCGATGATGGTGTCCTCACTGTAGAGGTCCTGTGCTCCCGTGCGCATCCACCCGACGGCGGCGCCGTACTTGCCGTTGCCGTATCCGACGATCGCCGCGTCCTCCGACACCCCCTCGACACCATAGACGCTCGTGCGCATTCCGAATACCTCGACGCGCTCGAGTGATGCGAGGCCCGCCGGGTTCCAGTGAAGCGCGGTGACGTCGTCGGCCACCGCGACGAACGCGCCGCCCATGCCCATCGCCCGCGCACCGAGTTCGGTCTCAACGAAATTGGCTGAGGCCGTGACCGGGACGAGCGCGAGCGCTGCGCAGAGGACGAGCGTTGCTGTTCTCTTCATGTGCGCTCCTTACTTGATGACGACCACAGGGGCGTTGACCCGCTCGTAGGTCGGCTGCTGTCTGAACCTGGCTTCGACTCGCATGATGTAGATTCCGTACGGGACGACCTCTCCGTGCATGTCGGTCCCGTCCCACTCGATCTTGATGGGCGTACGCCCGATGTACTCGGTCGGCTGGTGCCAGATGAAGCGCCTGGCGAGCTTTCCGGTGAGGTCGTAGAACTCGATATTGACATGCTCGGACTCGCGAGCGATGTAGAACGTGACGACCGTCTTATCGTAGAGTCCGTCCCCATTCGGCGAGAACGGGTTCGGCTCGGCCAGAACACCGGAGAGCCCGGCGTCATCGTC
>CAZRAD010000048.1:0-10623 GCA_964597945.1 uncultured bacterium | reverse complement strand
GTCGGCCGGCGCCAGCGGACGGACAACGACCGATACGTCGCTCCGAGCCGGCAGGTCGCCATCGGTCAGCGTGACGATGGTGCCGTCCTGGAAGACGAGGTCGTACCCATCTTCTGCGAACGACATCGTGTCCGCGACCACGACCGACTGCTCGGCCGCCCACGGTTCCGGCACAGCCATCGCGAACGGCCCCGCCGTGATCTCGTTCTCGTGTGATGAACCATCCACGGCTCGAATGCGGGCGGTGATGCCGCGTGCCTGGCCGGTGACGTTGAGCTCGACCTCGTTCGTCGCCGCCACGATGTCGTCCCGACTCACGTCGGCCGCCCAGATGTCTCCCTTGAGGTTCACCATCCGCTCGATGTGCTGCGTCGTGTCGCCGTAGGCCTCCCAGATGAAAGTGGCCTCCTCGACACCCGACGCCACGTCGGTGATCGTCGTCCAGAACACCGCCGGCGCCTCGGCCAGAGCCAACCATGGAACGTGCTGAATGCTGCCCTCGGGGACGAACGGCGTGATGACCGGCGGTGAGAAGTCCTCGGCGAAGCTCGCCTCGAGAACGCACGCGATCATGTTGTTGGCGAATCGCTCCTCCGCCTCGGCGGCGGTGTAATCGAGCATCTCCTCCTGGCTCCGACCCGGCTCGTGCCCGGAACCGTGGCTGACCGCCACGTCGATGATGTTCGCATCGCGGTCGCGGCCGTCCTCACTGTCCGCGCCGCCACCGAACTGCCACTGGCCGGTGTTGGCGTTGATCCAGCGGATGCCGCCGAGGTTCTGATCGTTCGAGTCGCCGTCGTGTGAGGAGAGACAGACGATGATGTCCCAGTTCCCAATATCTTCATCCTCAGCGCCGTCGTCGCCGAAGAGGTCACGGCGGACCCGGATGTCGATGGTGTCATCCACGTAGTTGTTGCAGAGCGAGACATCGCTGTCGTTCTTGAAGAGTCCCCAGTTCGCCGAGGAGTTCGAGTCGTTCGACATGATGAACCACTTGCCCCATCCCTCAACGGAGATGCCGTAGTCCCACGCATCGACAGTCGCCACGTCCACATTCCTGCCCGGGAACCCGCTCGTCGATCCGGCACCCTCCTTCGCATCGATGTAGATGTCGATCTTCTGAAGGTTCATATCCGTGCGGAACTCGTCGTCGCACGTCTGCTGGCTCGGCTGCGGTGCTCCCCAGTCGGCGGCATCCTGCTCCAGGTGACCCTTGAGCTCCGCGATGGTCGTCCGGAAAACGAGCCAGTCACCGTCCTCGAAGATCTCAACGTTGGTGATGTCGAAGGAACCCGGCTCGAAGACGATGTCCGTCGGGTAGTGATAGTAGAGGCCTCCGATCGGCGTGCCGTTCGGCTGGCCGTTGCTGGTCTGGTTCGGGCCGTGGTCGTCGCCCTCGGCATCGACGAACTCGCGGAGCGCAACAGGCGGGTTGTTGACCGTCACGGTGATGCTGAAGGTCGACGGCCAGACGTTGGTCGCGTCGCGCGCCGTCACGGTCACGGTCTGGTCCCCGTTCGATGCGCCGGATGTCAGCGTCTCCGAGGCCGAGTAGATCCCGTCGCCCGCGGATGCGTCGGCTCCTGCGCCGTCGTCGCGCATCCGGACGATCTGAGTACCGCCGATCGGCGAGAGGTTGAGGAAAACGTCACCGATGCCGCCGCCGGTGTCCGTCACCTCGACCGTGTAGAGGACGAGATCGCCCGGAGCTGCGGGCGTCGGCGCAGCGAGACCGTTGGCCAGCATCGGGGCGTCGCCCTCCTCGCGCACGACGTAGGTCGTGTAGTTGCCAAGCGCTACCGGTGTCGTCGCGGTCTCCCACCACTCCCCGACATCCGGGACCATGTCGTGCGTCGCGTCGTTCGGGACCGAGTCCAGCGCCGTCCGCTTCTCGCCGTCGGTCTCCTGCATCACGTAGACCTCAAGCCGAACGGTGTCGCCGGGGGACGCGTCGATGACCGAGAGGGGAACCTGAATGATCGCCTCGGTCTCATTCTTCGTGGTCAGCCCCTGCGTCACGCCGTTGACGCCGTCAGCGTAGCCGATGCGCCATTCCTCGAGGTCGAAGTCGTAGTGCTCCCACTCGCTCCCGGTGTGACGACGGAGGTCGGAGTAGTCGTCCGCCGCGTACTTGTACGTGAAGCAATAGTCCGGTGCGTATGCGTGTCCGTAGTTGACGGGGAAGCCGAACGGGTCGGTCAGACCACCGTTCGCGTCGCCATGCGTCTCGTACAGTGCCGCAAGATGGACGCCGTCCCAGCTCGAGTTGAACTTCAGTGTCACCGTGAGATCGTCCGCGTCGTTCGTCACGCTGAGGATGGTCAGATCGACGCCCTCAAGACTGTTGTGATCCGGATCCGACTCGGGCGCCGTCTCGTCGATCGCCACGATCGTCGCGTCGACAGGGAGGTATACCGTCTCGACCGGCAGTCTCCCGGTGGAACCGTTGATCTCGATCGTGCCGTAGGACGTTCCGGCAACGAGTTCGCCTGTGGCCACACCCGTCGCATCAGTCACGATCGGAGTGTCGAGCGCGGACACGAGGTTCGCCGGGCTCGCGGTGAGGGCTACGGAGAGGCCGCTCTGCGCGACCGCGTTGCCGTAGTCGTCGACCACCGATGCGGTGAGTGTCGCCGTATCGCCGGTCCTGAGCGCGACCGGCGTCGCCGAGAGCTCGACGAGCGCGGCGACATCCGGGCTGATGGAGATCTCCAGCGTGTCGACATCGATGGTCGCGTACGCCGAGGCCGGATCGATGACCGCCGTCACGTGTGTGGTCCCGGCCGTCGTCGAGGTGAAGACCGTCGTGAAGCGGCCGTTCGGATCGGTCGTGAGATTCGTCACGCTGAACCCGCCGCCCGCTCCGAGCGCCGTCATGCTGACGTTGACGTCGGCGACCTGCGCGTCGTTGCCGCTACCGTCCTTGAGCTGTCCGGTCATCGCCGTGCCGCTGTCACCGGCGGTCACCGCGTACTCCTCCGCGGTGAGCGCGAGCAGCGTCGGCCGCGCGGCGCCGATGCCGACCTCGAGCACGCCCGAGCTCCGCGTCGCCGTACTGGCGAGGAGCCTCAGAACCTCGACCTCATCGTCGGCAATGCGGATACCCGCCCGCCCATCGACGAACATCTCGGAGGTGAGAGTCCAGTCCGGGATCGCGACCGAGTTCGTGTCCGCGATGACGACCACGCCGTCGGGCGGATAGGCCGGGTCGAGCTTCGTCACGGAGAGCGTGACACCGTCCTGTGCATCATCATCCCAGTAGGCCACGCGGTCGTCGTCGTCGCGTGGCTCGACCCACGCGTCGGCGTAGTAGTAGATCTCGTCATCCGGCAAACTCACGGTCGTCCCCACGCCATAGACGGTGACACCCATTGAGTCGACGAACGCGTACTGCGTCGCGACGACCGCCGCGGACGAGAGCATGCCGACGTCGACAGTATCTCCGTCGGCAACCGTCGTCGTCCCGGAGACGGCGGGGACGTAACCCTTGGCTTCGGTCCTCACGAGCCAATCGCCGTCGAGCACGGTGCCGATCGAAAAGGCCCCGGTCCCGCCGGCCACGATGTGCGAACCGTCGCCGCCGGGCTCACCTGTCGCGAGGTTGTACGCAGTGACCGTCACATCCTGAGACGGTCCGCCGGTGAGCGCTACCTGCCCGTTGATGCGGCCGGTGACCTTCATCAGCGAGAAGTCGATGTCGGTCAACTCCGGCTCGTCCTCGAGCACAACATCCTCGATGGTCTCGGAGAGGTAGGACGGCGCGGTCGCGACCACGTCGTAGGTCCCGTCCGGCACGAGGTAGATCGTGTACTCACCGCCGCCGGGGGCGGTCTGCCCGCTCTTGACGGCCGTCGCGCCGTCGTATGCGGTAACCGTCACGACGGTCGTGTCATCGAGCGGGTCGTCGAGCGTCACGGTGCCGGAGATGGAGCCGCCCGGCGGGAAGCCCGTGTCGGGAACCCCGTCGCCGTTGGCGTCGATCGGCACCTCGTAGTAGTTGTCGAGGTCGGTGATGGCGTTCCACTCGGTCGAGCTGTTCGACTCGATGCCGGTCGACGAGGTGGGCATCGCATCGTACGCGCCGGACCCGTCGCCGCCGACGATGGCGCCGATGAACCGCATGGTCGTGCCCGGGGGCACCACACCGTCGCCGAGCCCGAAGAACCCGTCCCACGAGAATCGCGCCTCGAAGTGCTTCCAGCCCGGATTGGCCTGCGAGTAGACACCGACGAAGTCCGTCGTGGCCGTCGGGTCGGAGCAGTGCTTCACATCGAAGACACCGGGAAGATTCCAGCCACCCATCACAACATCCGCACCCATCGTGCTGAACGTGATCTGTCGCGCATAGAAATCGGCGCCCGTGAAGTCGGTGGCGCCGGTGATCCCGTTCTGCGCGTCCGTGTCGATGAACAAGAGATAGCCGTTGCCGTAGCTGCTCGGGCCGTTCACGGTCGTCACGCCGATGAAGAGACTGTCGGCATCCCACGTGACGTAGAGATCGACCATGTCCGCGTCGCTCGGCCCCCACCGGTTGTCGTTGTCCGGATCCACCACGCCCAGCTCATCGGGCTCCCAGTCGTGCGGCTCCGTGGTCACGTGGCCGTTGACGTGAGGGCTGTTGTAGGTCTTGGCGAACGCCCCGCTGCTCGCGAGGATGGCGGCCAGAGCAAGAACCGCTATGAACAGGCTTCTTCGCATTCGAGACTCCTCAGACGGGCCGCCAGATGCGGCGGCGATACATCGAAACCGGAGGGATGAAGCCGCATGCGCTACCCCGCGGGGGGATGCGGCGGCTCTCCTCCGGTCCTGCCGTTGCAGTCGTTGTCATATTGGTGGGAAAAGGCTAGCAGACGCACGGCACGCGGTCAAGCAGGACGCGCGGAACATGCCTGTATGCAGGCATTTACGCGGTATCAGCGGTATGCCGACGCTCGCCTGCCTAGGTCGTCTGGGGCTCCGCTCGAACAGCAGCGCGGGCATCCGCAAGCGTCGAGACGAGCGACGGGAGGACCTCCCCCGCACGGCCGATGATCGTCGAGTCGATGAGGACCGATATCGCCGTGTACTCGGTGTTGACCTCGACGACGAACGCGCCACCATGCTTGGCGACCAGCGGTAGCGATGAGGCCGGCCGCACAAGGGCCGATGTCCCGACAACGAGCATCGCATCACAGTCGCTCGCCGCGTCGTAGGATGCGTCGTACGCCTCGGGCGGCAGCGGCTCGCCGAACCAGACGACGTCCGGGCGGACGAGGGCTCCGCAGCTCTCGCATCGGGGTGGGAGTTCGGGCAGTGGAGTGTCCGGGAGGTCGATGAGGGTCTGTTCCCGCGTACATCTCCCCCGCCAAATATTGCCATGAAGCTCGATCGGGTTCCTGCTTCCGGCACGCGCGTGGAGCCCGTCGACATTCTGCGTGACGAGCGTGAGACCGTCGCAGGTCCTCTCGAGTTCGGCGATCGCCGTGTGTGCCGGGTTCGGCGCCGAGTCGGCTATCATCTGGCGACGATACTCGTACCAGCGCCAGACAAGCTCGGGGTCGTTCTGGAAGGCCTCCCAGGTCGCGAGGTCTTCGGCTCCGAGGTTCTCCCAGAGCCCGTTCTTCCCGCGAAACGTGGGGATACCGCTCTCGCTCGATACGCCGGCGCCGGTGAGGACAACGAGGCGGTCCGCTCGACTCAGGCGCTCCACCAGCTCCTGGGTGACGCCGCTCG
Source organism: uncultured bacterium (assembly GCA_964597945.1). GTDB lineage: Bacteria > Joyebacterota > Joyebacteria > Joyebacterales > Joyebacteraceae > JAPEKQ01. The sequence continues at coordinate 4,911 of CAZRAD010000048.1, read as the reverse complement.
GCGAGTCCATCGCCTCCTCCTTCCGGACGCGGTGCGTCCTTCGGTGGGAACTACATCACAACCGGTTCGGTCGGCACCGGTTCGGTCGGCTCATCGGAGATCCGGGGCACCCCGAAGTTCTGCTCCCGTCTCAACCGGAAGCTCCACTCGGGCGAACCGTAGCTCGTGCAGTTCATACATCGGATACAGTCGACGCTGCCGATCTGCTCCGGCACCTTGAGGTCCATCGGGCAGTTGATCGAGCAGTGTCTGCACGTCGCGCAGTTGGTGAAGTCCGAACCCTTCGCGTACGCAATGGCACAGCTGTCGAGGTTGACATTCATCTGGAGCAAGCTGAACTTGTTCGTCAGTCCGAACAACGCACCGAACGGACAGATGAACCGGCAGAACGGACGTTTCATCATCCCCATAAGAACGACCAGCCCGACCAGGATGACGATCTTGAGCGTGAACATCGTGGTCGTGAAATCCATCCCGTCCGCCCATTCGGAGCCCTGCGACTTGAAGAAGAGCCATGGGAGCCCCGCGCCGAGCGTGCCGGCCGGACAGATCTTGCAGAACCACGGCTCCATCGTCCACCACGCCACGCCTCCCACGAGCACGAAGAGAATGACGAACTTCGCGTGTCTCAGCCAGTCCGGGGCCGTGAACTTCGGCAGCTTGAGCTTGTAGACGATGTCCTGGAACCACCCGAACGGACAGAGCCAGCCGCACGGCCACCGCCCGATGAAGAGACCGATCGCGCCCAGCGTTCCAAGGACGTAGAAGGGGAACGCCTTCACGATGAGGAAGTGCTGGAGCGTCCCGACGGGACAGCTCCCCCACGCCATCGGGCAGGCGTAGCAGTTGAGAACCGGGACACAGACGCCCTTGAGGGTGCCCTGGTAAAAGCTCATCTTCGGTATCGCCGCGAAGTACGAGTTCGTGGCGAGGAGACCGATGAACTGTACGATCATGCGCTTCACTGGTGCGTCCGCCTTCCGCTGGCGCGTTCGGTCGCCTCCGCCCGGCGCTGTCTCTGCCGGGGCGCTCCGCAAACGGAGCCCGTTCGAGCTGCAGGGTCCGCTTCGGGAGCACGAGGTCCGCTACGCGACGCCGATACAGGTCAGGCAGATCATCGCACCGTTCGAGAGCGTCTCCCAGAAGTCACCGATGGAGATGCCGTAGGCGATGGCTGCGCCGAAGAGAATGAAGAACAATGTGAAAAGGAGTATACGCACGGAGTTCACCCACGTTGTGCCCGCCCACCGGCGGACCGTCGAGCCGCTCTTTCGGACGCCGCACATGCGATCGTCCGACGCGTGAAACATCATTCCACGTGAATGGGACACTCTTCGATTCTAGGCCGTCAGATGAGGGGCCGTCAAGCGGAAAGCCCCTTGCGGCTGGGGGTTTGGGCGGAGTGGAGACGCGGCCCGGCGACGCGATGCCGCGCCGCATCGATTCCCCGAGAGCAAGGCCGGCGGCTCAGAAGGCCTCGCCGATCGTGAGGTAGAGCCCCCCGGTCTCGCTCCCGACGGCGTAGTCGACACGGACATGGAGACCGCCCTCGCCGAGGCGGTATCGGAGTCCGCCACCCGCCGCATACTCGAGACCTGCGAATGAGAGTCCCCCGGCTCCCTGCGCAACCTCGCCGGCGGAGGCGAAGAGCGCGCCGCGCAGGCGTCTCCACAGGGGAAACCGGTACTCAGTCTGGATCGTCGCGAACACGTCATCGCGGAAGCGTCCCTCCTGGTACCCGCGCATATGCCGGACCCCGCCGAAAGCGGGCAGTTCGAAGAACGGAACATCACCGGACACGGCGCAGACGTAGCTCTGCATCCCGATCGAATGACCGGGAACGACCTCTCCGAAAACCCTGAGATCCACAACCGACCGGATGAAGTCGTAGTCGCTGCCAAGGCTCCCGAAGTGGAAGACAGCCGACATCTCGACCATGGCTCCGGCCAGCGTATAGGTGTCGCTGTCCCGCGTGTCCCACATCAGGACGGGGCCGACGCCAGAGACCGTCCCACCGCCACATCCCTCGACATCGCCCTCTTCGAGCAGACCGCCGGCCTCAAGCCCGGTGACTGAGCCGTCGAAGTAGCGACACGCCATACCGGCATGCAGCCGCGGAAGGACCCGCCTCAGCGTCGTCAGACGTGCCTCGTAGCTCCGGAGCGAGAACCCCTCCTCGTCCTCCGGCCGAGCGTTCCGGCCCACGCCATAGAACACGCTGGGATAGTCCCTGGCTGCCGCTTCGACCTCCACACGCCAGTCACCCTCCCCAAGATAGAGCGTTGGGAGGAACTCGACCGAGAACTGCTTCTTCTCGGCGTACGTGACGGCCGCCCGAATCCATGACATGCGAGCGGTATCCGCCGACTCGAGGAAGAGGGCGCCGGCCACACCACCACCGAATCCCGTGTCCGGCGAGTAGAAGACATTCGGCAGGACGAACCAGCTGCTCATCCCCTGCGCCAGCACAGGACCCGCGCCGAACCAGGGAACGGCAGCAATCGACAGCCAGATGGTCAGGAGGAGGCACGCGCACGACCAGGATGTTCTCCGCTTATGGTCCTTGTGCATAAGGCCCTTTCGAACACCGCCCACATTGCAGCCTGGCATCAAACCAACGAGGCGGGGCCTCTCGGGACCCCGCCTCGCCTGGTAACCCCTGTACTGACGCGCGAACCGATCGTGTCAGCCTGAGACCCTACCGCATGCCCTTCATCTTGGCTCTGAGAACCGCGTGGGCCGCCGCAAGGCGCGCGACCGGGACACGGTACGGTGAGCAGCTGACGTAGTCGAGACCGGCGTGGTGGCAGAAATTGATCGACTCCGGATCGCCACCGTGCTCGCCGCAGATACCGACCTTGAGCTCGTCGTTGACGCTGCGGCCCTTCTCGACCGCCATCTTGACGAGTGCGCCGACACCGCGCTTGTCGATCGACTGGAACGGGTCCTTCCTCAGGATCCCGAGCTTCAGATAATCCTTGATGAAGCTCCCCGCGTCGTCACGGCTGTACCCGTAGGTCATCTGCGTGAGGTCGTTCGTTCCGAACGAGAAGAAGTCGGCGTACTCGGCGACCTCATCGGCCACGACACACGCGCGTGGGATCTCGATCATCGTACCGATGTGGTAGTTGACCTCGACACCGCTCTTCTTGATGACCTCCATCACGACCCGCTGAACGAGTTCTCTGAGAAGCGAGAGTTCCTTCGGCTCGCCGACGAGCGGGATCATGATGTCCGGTCTCGCGTCGATGCCCCGCTTCACGAGCGTACAGGCCGCCTCCATGATGGCGCGCGCCTGCATCTCGTAGACCTCGGGGTAGGTCACGCCGAGGCGGCAGCCCCGGTGACCGAGCATCGGGTTGGACTCGTGAAGCATCGCCGCGCGCTCGACCATCATCTCCGGATCCTTGCCCAGGTCGCGCGCCAGCTCCTTGATCTCCTCCTCCGTCCCCGGAATGAACTCGTGGAGCGGCGGGTCGAGCAGACGGATCGTCACCGTCAGTCCCGCCATCGCCTCAAGGATCCCCTCGAAGTCATCGCGCTGGAACGGAAGCAGCTTCGCGAGCGCCTCGCGACGCTCGGTCTCGTCGTTCGCCATGATCATCGCGCGGATGTACTGGAGACGCTCCTCCCCGAAGAACATATGCTCGGTCCGGCACAGGCCGATGCCCTCGGCGCCGAACTTCCGCGCGGTCTTCGCATCCTCGGGCGTATCGGCGTTCGTCCTGACACCGAGCTGGCGGAACTCGTCAGCCCACTCCATCAGCGTGGCGAACGCGCCGGAGAGCTCGGGCTGCTCGGTCGGCACCTTCCCGGCGATAACGTCGCCGGTGGAACCATTCAGCGTCAGCCAGTCGCCCTCCCTGAGCGTCGTCCCGTTGACTGTGCAGGTCTTCGCGCGGTAGTCGATCTGGAGGTCGCCGGCGCCCGCGACGCAGCACTTGCCCATGCCTCGCGCCACGACGGCAGCGTGCGACGTCATGCCGCCACGCGCCGTGAGGAATCCCTGCGACGCGTTCATGCCATCGATATCCTCGGGCGACGTCTCCTCGCGCACGAGGATCGTGCGGTGCTTGTCCTCGTCGGCGTCCTCGGCCCACGCGACCGCGTCCTCCGCCGTGAACACGACACGACCGACGGCGGCTCCCGGCGACGCCGGCAGACCGCGGGTGAGCGCTTCGTACTCGGTCTTCGGATCAATGCGCTCGTGGAGGAGCTGCTCGACCTGGTCCGGGTCGACGCGCATGACGGCGGTCTTCCGGTCGATGAGCCCCTCGGACTCCATCTCGACGGCGATTCGTACGGCCGCCTCGGCCGTTCGCTTGCCGGTCCGCGTCTGGAGCATCCAGAGCTTGCCGCGCTGGATGGTGAACTCGATGTCCTGCGTGTCCGTGTAGTGCCGCTCGAGCTTCTCGCGGATGGCGTCGAGCGATGCGTAGATCTCGGGCATCATCTCCTCGAGGGACTCGCCGTCGCCTTCCTTCTTCTGAGAGAGGTTGATCGGGTGCGGCGTCCTGACGCCCGCGACGACGTCCTCACCCTGCGCGTTCGGGAGATACTCGCCGTAGAAGGTCCGCTCGCCCGTGGCCGGATCGCGGGTGAAGGCGACGCCCGTCGCGCTCTCCTCGCCCATGTTGCCGAAGACCATCGCCTGGACGTTGACCGCCGTCCCCCAGTCGTCGGGGATGTCGTTGAGTCGGCGGTAGCTGATCGCGCGCTGGATGTTCCACGACTGGAACACGGCGCGGATTGCGCCCCAGAGCTGCTCTCTCGGATCGTCTGGGAATTCCTTGCCGGAGAGCTCCTTCACCTTCGCCTTGAACTGCCCCGCGAGATACTTGAGATCCTCGGCGCTGAGGTCCATGTCGTGGAAGACGTCCTTCTCCTTCTTTCGCGCGTCGAGCAGACGGT
>CAZRAD010000047.1:11080-17271 GCA_964597945.1 uncultured bacterium | reverse complement strand
CGCGCCGCACCTCGGCGTACACGTCTGAGTCGATGAGGTTGGAGAGCTCGTCGGGGTCGCTCGCCAGGTCGTAAAGCTCGTGTTTCCCGTCGCTGCCCCAGATGAACTTCATGTCTCCGCGCGTCAGGCTTCTGATCCTGCGCAGGTAGGGCTTGAGCAGTGGACTTCGCCGGTGCTCCGCCCTGCTGTAGCCCGACAGGACGAACATGGGGTGGTAGTACTCCGTGAAGACCTCCCGGTCCGCAGGCGCGGTGTCGCCGAGGAGTGAGTAACCATGCGACGGGAAGTCAGCGGCATCTACGCCCGCGATCTCGAGCACAGTGGGGAAGACGTCGGTGAGCTGCACGGGCGCGTCCTCGACCACTCCGGCGCCGAAGAGCACAGGCTGGCGCACAATGAAGGGGACCTTCGTCGTGGTCTCGAAAAGCGAGAACATGTGGTCCATGTGTTCGTGGTCACCAATGTTCTCGCCGTGGTCTGAAGTGACGATGAGGACGGTGTCGTCCCACAGGTCGCGCTCGACGAGCTCGTCGATCATCTCGCCGACAAGGTGGTCCGTGTAGAGGATCTCGGCGTCGTAGCGCTCGTTCAGGTGCGTCAGTTCGTCATCGGAGAATGTCACCCGCCCCGTGTAGTACTGGCGCCACATGCTGTTGTCGAGCCGTATCTCGGGGCGCGTCACGAAGCTCTTGCGGAACTGCCTGGGTGAGTTGTAGGGCGAGTGTGGAGCGATCAGATTGACGAAGACGAGAAACGGCTGTTCGGACGTGCCGCCGTCAAGCACCTTTCGGAATTCGACCACGGCCTGGCCGCTGTCGCGGTGCCATCCCTCCCGCCATGATTCGTAGTACTCCGCAAACCCCTGGGAGTAGCCGCGGTCGGACGTCAGCATCGCATTCTCCACGACGGCGACGGTTCGGTAGCCTCGCTCCGACAGGACTTCCGCGAAGGTCGTGAGGCCCTCCCTCATCTCCCAGCTCTCCTGGGTCGTCCCGTGAGTAAAGGAATGAAGCCCCGTGAAGAGAGACGCGTGGCCCGGCCCCGTCCACGAGCTTGTGGAGTACGCGTTCGTGTAGAGGGTCGCGGACCTCGCCAGCTCCGTCAGTCTGGGGGACGTCTCACGCTCGTAGCCGTAGCACGACAGACGGTCCTGGCGCGCCGTGTCCATCACGATGACGACGACGTTCCATGGGACGTCTCGCACGCCTGCCGCGGACACTGTCGCCGTCCCACGCTCGTCGCTTCTGCCGGGCAGAGCGACCACGGCCAGTGCGAGAGCAAGCGCTCCCAGAACGAGCAGGCTCAGCTTCCAGTTCACGGTACGCCTCCGAGACAGTGACATGCGGCACGTTCGCTCCACTCTCAACAGTATAGGATGGGGCGTGAGGTGGTCAAGCCGCCCGCGAGGCGGCGTCATGTGTCTCGCCGGGATGCTTGACTCCTCGAGCGAGGGGGGCAATACTCGCGGACAGCAACCAACCGCCACAGGAACGGCCATCGGGACGCAAACATGCCGAACGCACGAACCGACTCGACGGACACCACCGGCAAGCACCCACGGACCGCGGACGGCCATGGGCCGCGTGGGTCACGGCGCGAGCTGCTCGTCGGACTGCTTCTCGCGGTTGTGGTGTTCGTGTTTCACTACGTCTTCGAGCAAAGACTCATGTCGATGGGCGCGTTCACGCTGTTCGACACGCTCTTCGACGCCGATCCGGGTCTCACTCTGGAGGCCATCAGCAGCGGCGGGGGCGGCAACCACCTGTCGCATCCGCTGCTGGAGCATCTCTTCAGCATCCCTATCGGCGTTGTGGCGAAAGTAGCGTCGTTCGTCAGCTCCGGGGCGATCGACGAGGCTGCAACGAGGGTATCGCTCGCATTGCTCGTGGTGCCGGCCGCCACCGGTCTGCAGACATTCGTGGCGCTTCGCGTCCTCAGGACGCTCGGGCTCTCTCTTCGCTCGGCGCTCTTGCTTGTCGTGCTTGCTGCGCTGTCCTTCAGCAGGCTGCTCCTGGGCAGCATGCCGGAGTCGTACAGCCTGAGCGCTCTTTGCATCTCGCTTGCGTACATGCTGTTCCTGAGGACGCGTGACGGTCGCAGCCTGCGCGCGGAGTTCTCTTGGATCGCGCTGGGTGTGTTGACTGCGGGCGTGACGGTGACAAACGCCGCGGCCGTCGCGATCCTCTACTTCGTTCGCGAGCGGAACCTCGGGCGAGGCTTCTGGCGTAGAGGTGTCAGAACCGCCGTGACCGTCGTGATCATCCTGGCCGTCACGCTAGCCAGCGGATACGTGCTGGACGAGCTCTCCGATGCGCACACCAGGCAGACGCCGAACAATGTGAAGTGGATACTGCGGTACCTCGTGGACGACCCGGTGATCCAGCTTGTGACCTTCCCCACAGCCGTGATCAACGGACTGGCCCCTCCGGTGCCGAAGTCTGACGGGAACCTGTTCGCTGCGAAGGCGAGGAAGGCCGCCGCGAAGCGCGGGACCCCCGTGGAGGGTCGCCTGATTCCCGTTCGCCTGTCACTGCGTCGCACACACGTCCCCGGGTCCGTGCGCAACTACATCGGCTTCGCTCTCCTCGCTGCGCTGGCATGGATGGCGCTGAGGGACAGACAGCTCGAGCCCGCATTCAGATCCCTGGCGCGCGCGTCGCTCGCGATCATCGCGTTCAATTGGATCCTGCACGGGTTCTGGGGAGGCGAGCAGTTCCTCTACTCGCAGCACTGGCATATGTCTCTCCTCGTGCTTCTGGGCTCCGCCGTAATGGCATTCGAGGCGCGCGGCCGGAACACGACCGTGCCCCTCGTCATCTGCATATTGGGCATCGCCATCAGTAACTCGATCGTCCTCACGAAGTCGCTGCAGGCGCTCCTGGAAGGCTGAGCGGCCTGCCCTGCGGGTCCTCCGGGCCTCCTGCACTGGTGAATCACGCTTCGGGCGAGGCCGGCACTTCCCTAGATAGGCGATTTGTGGTATAATAAGGTAATTCGGCTCGCTCAAGTGGCGACCCGCCACATCTCACCACTCACTCCCGGAAGGACTTCTCTATGCGCTGGAGACTGTCTGTTGCGTCCGTTCTGGTGCTCATGGTGTGTGCAGGCCCCGCACTGGCCAGCGCCCGGACCATCGCCCTGCCCGCCCAGGAATCGATCATGACCGTTCTCGCACGAGACACAAGTGAGCTACGGTTCCGCGTCGAGGTAGGTGAGCTGAAGGCCTTCGAGGTCAACACCAGAGAGGGGACCTTTACCCGCCTCGTCATTCCAGGTTTCCATTCCTCTCAGACCGTCGGTTCACCGGAGCTACCGATGATGAACCGGCTGATAGAGGTTCCCCACGGAGCAACGGCGCGCGTGGAGGTTCTCTCCGCAACCAGCAGGGAGATAGACCTTGCCGAGTTCGGCATCGACACCCCGCTGATGCCGGCGCAGCCGAGCATGCCGAAGAGCGTTGATCCGGCCAACTGGCCGTTCGTGTACGACAGGGACGCGTACCTGTCGGACAGGGTGGCCCAGGACCTCGCCGGGGTCACCGCGATCGGCCGCCTGCGCGCTCTCGATCTGGCCCGCGTCGAGATCTCACCGGTGGAGTACTACCCGGAAGCGAACCGTCTGGTCGTCGTCGAGACCCTTGATCTGCGAGTCGTCTTCGAAGGCGGTGACCAAGCCGCGGGAGACGATCTGTGGGCCACGACCAACAGCCACTTCTTCAAGCCGGTCTACGACCGCGTGGCCGGTCTCCAGGACAGGGGCGAGCACGACAGCTACCCGGATCTGGTGAGTGACGTCGTGACCATGGTGGTCATCACCCCGTCCTCGTTCGAAGCGCAGCTGCAGGACTTCGTGGACTGGAAGACCGAGCGCGGGTTCCACGTCGTGGTCGGTGTCATCGGCAGCCCGGAGGTAGGGTCGACCACCGCCTCCATCCAGAGCTACATCCACGACCTCTACAACAACGCCACTCCCGAGCTCCCTGCTCCGAGCTTCGTGGTCTTCGTGGGTGATGTCGCGCAGTGCCCGACGTTCACGGTCAGCGGAGACGCTACTGACCGGCCCTACTGCGCGGTGGACGGTGACGAGATTCCGGACATCTACTACGGCCGTCTCTCAGCGACCAACAGCAGCCAGCTACAGGCGATCCTCGACAAGACCATGATGTACGACCAGTACACGATGCCCGACCCAAGCTATCTCGAGAACGTCACCCTGATCGCCGGCGTCGACGGCACCTTTGCCACAACACACGGCAACGGCCAGCTCAACTACGGCACCACCCACTACTTCAACGCCTCGCACGGCATATCAAGCAACACGTATCTCTACCCGGCCTCCGGAAGCGCCGGCTCGGCGATCATCCAGTCGGTCAGCGACGGGCTTGCCTTCATCAACTACACAGCCCACGGCAGCGTTACCTCCTGGGCCGACCCCAGCTTCACCCAGTCCGACATCAACGGTCTGAGCAACAGCGGGGAGTACTGCCTGGCCATCGGCAACTGCTGCGTGACCAGCACCTACGACTACAGTGAGTGCTTCGCCGAGACGTGGCTGCGGGCGGTCGACAAGGGCGCCATCGGCTACATCGGCGGCAGCAATAACACGTACTGGGACGAGGACTACTGGTGGGGCGTCGGGTATCACCCCTCCTCCGAGATCAACGGGACCGCCTACCCGTACGAGAGCACCGGGATGGGCGCCTACGACGGCCTGTTCCACGACCACGGCGAGGCCATGACCCAGTGGTATGTGGTCAACGACGCTCTCATCTTCTGCGGGAACCTGGCCGTCACGGAGGCCGGCTCCAGCCTGACCAGCTACTACTGGAACATCTACAACCTCATGGGAGATCCCTCCCTGAGCACGTTCCTGGGCGTGCCGTCGGCCAACTCGGTCAGCACGTCGGCCCTGGGATCCTCCTCGATCACCGTCTCCGCCGACCCGGGCAGCTACGTCGGGTTCACGCAGAACGGCACGCTCGTCGGAGCCGGCACGGTCGGCGCATCAGGCACCGAGGTGATCGACTTCTTCACGACCCTCGCGCCGGGAGTGGACCTGCATATGGTGGTGATGGCCCAGAACCGCATCCCCTATGTTGAGGACATCCCGCTGGCCGCGCCGCAGTTCTCTGTGAGTACGACCGCCTTCAGCAAGACGCTTGCGCCGGACGAGACGGGGACCGACGAGCTTGAGATAAGCAACCTCGGCGAGGCCGGCTCGGTGCTGGTCTACACTGTCGCGATACAGGCCGAGGAGCCGACCAGGTCCGACAAGAGCATCGCCGGGTCGACCTTCACGTGTGATGCCGATCAGTATCTGCCCGGCACGACCGTTGACCTGACGTTCACCATCTACAACGCAAGCAACGATTCCGAGTGGATACAGGACGCGAGCCTCGACTTCCCCGCGGGCGTGGTCGTCAACTCCTCGACCAACTTCGTCGGCGGTTCGGGCGGCGCGATGGATACCAACAACAACACGGGCGATGGCGCCCTCGTCTCCTGGCATGGCGAAGGCTCGTCCGGCTGGGGAGTGATCTACGGCGGGGAGACGGCCACGGCGACCGTCAACGTCACCTTCGGCTCGGGACTCAGCGGCACGCAGGACATCGCCTGGACCATGGACGGCGACGTCTACGGATCAACGCCACACAGTCTGAGCGGTTCCATCAGCCTGACCGTCGCAGGACCGACGGTCACCGTCACCGCCCCGAACGGCGGCGAGATGCTGGCCATCGAATCCTCGGAGACCATCACCTGGGACTACTCCGGCAGCCTGGCAGACGTGAAGATCGACCTCAGCCGCGACAACGGTTCCAGCTGGGAGTCGCTGACCGCATCGACGCCGAACGACGGTTCCTTCGCCTGGGACGTCACCGGTCCGAGCTCCGCGCTCTGTCTGGTGCGGATCAGCAGCCTCGACGAGTCCATCGTGGACACCGGCAACGATGTCTTCACGATCTTCCAGCCGGTGGACTGGCTGGCTGTCACGCCGGGGTCGGGTCAGTGCACGCAGGGCGAAACCGACATCCTGACCCTGGAGTACGACGCGACGGGGATGGCCGACGGCACCTACCGGGCCTACATCATGGTCAACCACAACGCCGCCGGCAGTCCGGAGGTCGTAACGGTCGACCTCGAGGTCTCCGACGATACCTCGGTCTCCGATAGCCCGATGGCCTTCAAGCTGGA
>CAZRAD010000047.1:0-10980 GCA_964597945.1 uncultured bacterium | reverse complement strand
TTGTTGTGGCATCCCCAACGGGATTCGAACCCGTGTTGCCGCCGTGAAAGGGCGGTGTCCTAACCCCTAGACGATGGGGACGTATCTCCTGCTGGTACATCTGCTTCTCAGCACTCTAATCTACTCGGTCCCCAACGGGATTGCTCGCGTTCCGTCGCTTCGCTCCGGCCGCTCGCGGACCCCAGTGTCGCGGCTGCGCCGCATCCTTCTCATGCGCGCTATCGCGCGCAGGGTCCCGAACCCGTGTTGCCGCCGTGAAAGGGCGGTGTCCTAACCCCTAGACGATGGGGACGTATCTGCTTCTCCTGCAATGTAGCCGTGCCGGTTCGAACCGCAAGCGGCGTCCGGTGGACGTTCGACTAGTCGTCGGCCCACTCCGGCATCGCGTGCATGTAGTGCTCGGCGCGCTTCATGGCGGTGGCCTCATCCACGTGCTGCCACTTCGCGATCCACATCGCCATGCCCTTCTTGATCTCCTCGCGCGACTTGAGGTCGCCCTTCTCATCCGTGCAGTGCTTGCAGTGCTTCTCCGAAAGCCCCTTCGCATCGGGAGCGTTGAGCGGCATGCCGCACGAAGGACAGAACGCTGACATCTCCATGGTGTCACCCCTTTCCCGGCCCGGGTGGTGGTGGGCCGTGCTGGTCTCGAACCAGCGACTCCCTGCTTAAAAGGCAGGTGCTCTACCGACTGAGCTAACGGCCCGACCGAGTATGCTAGTCCGTTTTCAGCAGCACCTGCTGGAGCGCCGCAAGGCCGGCGCCGGGCTCGATCGTGTGCCCGAGCTTGAGCATGCCACGCTCGAGCGCGCCGATAACCATCGGCAGATCGCGCTCGCGAATGCCGCCCATGTGGCCGATCCGGAACACGCGGCCTGAGAGATCGAGCTGGCCGCCCGCCACGCGGACGCCGAAGTCGTCGTCGAGCGTCCGGACGATCTTGTTTGCATCGATCTGCTCCGGGCACACGGCCACGGTCACGCCGTTGGCCGGATGCTCCGGCAGCACACCGAAGCCGAGAGCCTTGACCGCAGCGCGCGTCGCCTCTCCCATCCGGGCGTGGCGCGCGTAGACCTCGTCCCACCCCTCGTTCTCCATCATCTCAAGTGCGACCTCGAGGCCGTAGATGAGAGAGACGGCGGGCGTGAACGGCGTCTGGCCCTTCTGCTGGAGCCGCTTCCAGGTCGTGGTGAAGTCGAAGTAGAATTTCGGGAGATCGGACTGGTTGACGAGCGACCAGCCGTTCCCGTTGATGGCGACGAACGAGATGCCCGGAGGCGTCATCATTGCCTTCTGCGTTCCCGCAACAAGCACGTCCACCCCCCACTCGTCCATCCGGATCGCGTGGACACCGACGCTCGATGTCGCGTCGACGACGATGGCCGTCTCGTGCTTGGCGGTGACGCGGGCGAGCGCCTGAATGTCGTTGAGCGCCCCGGTCGATGTCTCGCTGTGGATGGCGAAGACCGCCTTCGCATCCGGATGCTGCGCGAGGATCTCGTCGAGCTTCGCAGGATCGTGGCTCTTGCCCCACTCCACCTCATACTCGACGATCTCGACACCGTACACCTGGCAGATATCGCGCCACCGTGTGCCGAACACACCGTTCATCAGACAGACGGCCTTGCCGCCGCGCGTCATCAGATTCGCGACCGCGGCCTCCATCATACCCGTACCGGAACACGTGAAGAGCAACACGTCGTTGTGCGTCGTCAGCAACCGACCGATCTCGTCCTGAACGTGCCGGACCTTCTCGGAGAACTGCGGTGTCCGGTGGTGAAGCACCTGCTTCCCCACCGCATTGAGCACGCCACCCGGGATCTTCGTCGGTCCGGGCGTGAACAGCTTCGAATTCGTCGTCTTCTTCGTCATGATACCCTCCACGCAACCGCACTACCCTGCCTGGCGCGACCCCGCGGTCTCCCACATCCACGCGAGGACTTCCTTCACACCGTCTCCCGTGACAGCGGAGAACGGGACGATCGGCGTCGCGTCGTCGGGCTCAAGAGCCTTCCGTATCGTCGAAACGGCGGCCTGACGCCGCCCTCGAGGTATCTTATCAGCCTTCGTCGCCGCAATCAACGACAGCAACTCGAAGTGCTTGATCCACTCGTGCATCTGGACGTCTTCCTTCGACGGAGCGTGTCGGATGTCGACAAGATGGACGATACCCGCAAGCTCCTCTCGCTCATGCAGGTAGGCCTCGATGAGCCTGCCCCACTTCTCCTTGACCTTCAGCGGGACCTTCGCGAATCCGTAACCGGGCAGGTCGACGATGATGAGCTTCTTCTCTATGAGATAGAGATTGAGCTCCCGGGTCTTCCCGGGCGTCTGCGAGATTCTGGCGAGGCTCTTTCGCCCCATCGACTTGTTCAGGAGCGAGGATTTCCCGACATTGGACCGCCCGGCGAGGGCGATCTCCGGAAGACCTCCGTGAGGCAGCTGCGTGATGCTCGCCGCCCCCAGCATGAACTCGGCGTTGTTGATCTTCATCATCTCACCAATCATTGCGCCGTGCGCGCGAGTCGTGTCGGCCCTGATACGCCACCCGAATCGGATCGTCAATGATACCACGCGTCGCAAACGAGAGGGGGTCCCGCTTTCGCGAGACCCCCTCCTCCGGCGTATCTGCTTCTGGACTAGTGCGGCGCGGCCGGCGTCAGCGGGGGCTCTGGATGATGTTCCTCCGGAACCTCCGTGCATTTTCCGCCGTCGGTGACCCAGTTCTTGAACGCGACAGCCAGGACCTCGTCGAGACAGCTGACGAGTCTGATGTCGAGGTCCCGCTTGACCTCCTTGGGCAGCTCCGCAACGTCCTTTTCGTTCCGCTTCGGGATAACGAGCGTCCTGATGCGCGCGCGGTGCGCGGCGACCGCCTTCTCGTTCAGCCCGCCGATCGGCAGCACCTTGCCGCCGAGCGTTATCTCCCCGGTCATCGCGACGTCGGGCACGGTCGGGCGCTTGGTCAGCGCCGAGACGAGTGCCGTCGCCATAGCGATACCGGCCGACGGTCCGTCCTTCGGGATCGCTCCCTCGGGAACGTGCACGTGGATATCGGTGGTCGCGAGCGCGTCCTCGTCGATGCCGAGCTCACTCGCGTGAGCCTTCGCATACGACAGCGCCGCCTTCGCCGACTCCTGCATGACCTCGCCGAGCTTGCCTGTGAGGGTCAGGTGTCCGTCACCCTTCATCGTGAGCACCTCGACCGTGAGGATCTCACCTCCGACATTGGTCCATGCCAGACCGGTCGCGACACCGATGCGATGCTCGATCTCCACTTCCTGTGAGAGGAAGCGAGCCATACCGAGGAACCGCTTGACGCCCTGCGGCGTAACGCGCTTCGTCACGCGCTTGCCGACGGCATGCTCCTTCGCGATCTTCCGGCAGATGTTGGCGATCTCGCGCTCGAGGTTTCTCACGCCCGACTCGCGGGTGTAGTCCTCGATGATGCGGACGAGCGCGGCGTTCGAGAACGTCACCTCGACGTCGGTGAGACCGTTCGCCTCGATCTGCTTCGGGACCAGGAACTTCCGTGCGATGTGCAGCTTCTCCTGAATCAGGTACCCGGGCAGACGGATGACTTCCATCCGGTCCTCGAGCGCCGGCGGGATCGTGTGCAGCACGTTCGCCGTCGTAATGAACATCACCTCGGACAGATCGAAGTCGACGTCCAGGTAGTGGTCGTTGAAAGCGCAGTTCTGCTCGGGATCGAGCACCTCGAGAAGCGCGGCCGCCGGGTCGCCACGGAAGTCCGAGCTCATCTTGTCGATCTCGTCGAGGAGGAAGACCGGGTTCTTCGAACCGGCCTTGCGAAGCCCCTGGATGATGCGCCCCGGCATCGAACCGATGTACGTGCGCCGGTGACCGCGGATCTCGGCCTCGTCACGGACGCCGCCGAGCGATACCCGAACGAACTTCCTGTCGAGAGCTCTGGCGACCGACTTGCCGAGCGAGGTCTTGCCGACGCCCGGAGGGCCGACCAGACACATGATCGGACCCTTCACCTTCGAGGTCAGCTTCAGGACGGCGAGGTACTCGAGGATCCTCTCCTTCGGCTTCTTCAGACCGTAGTGATCCTCTTCCAGGATGTCCTCGACCGCCTGGATGGACTCACGGTCGGTCGTGCGCTCGTCCCACGGAACGGTCGTCATCCACTCGATGTACGAGCGGACCACGGTCGCCTCCGGAGACATCGGCGACATCTTCTTGAGACGGTCGAGTTCGGAGAGCGCCTTCTTCTCGGCCTCCTCGCTCATGTTCGCCTCGCTGATGGCCTTCTCGAGCTCAACGATCTCGGGCGCCCCGTCACCCTCCTGCCCAAGCTCCTCCTGGATCGCCTTCATCTGCTGGTGCAGGTAGAACTCCTTCTGACTCTTCTGGAGCTGCTCCCGCACCTGGTTCTCGATCTTGCGCTCGAGCCTGAGGATCTCGAGTTCCGCGGACAGGGCGCGCGCAAGGATGCGCAGGCGACCGGTCACGTCCGGCGTCTCGAGTATCTGCTGCTTGTCCTCGATCTTCCCCGAGAGATGCGTGGCGACGGTGTCGGTGAAACGCGACACGTCGTCCATGCTCAGCACGGAGGCGAGAACCTCCTGCGGGATCTTGCGCGAGAGCTGTACGTACTCCTCGAACTGACCGGCGACGCTCCGCATGAGCGCCTCCGTCTCAACGGAGCGTTCGGCCTGCTCGTCCACGAGCTCAACGCGCGCGGACATGTATGCATCGCCACGGATGAAGCGCTTGACCACGGCCCGTGAGAGCCCCTCGACCAGGACCTTCATCGTCCCGTCCGGGAGCCTCAGAAGCTGGAGGACGCGCACGACGGCGCCGACCCTGTAGAGGTCGTCCGACGTCGGTTCCTGCGTCTCCGCCTCACGCTGCGTCACGACGAACATCATCTTGTCGCCGTGCATGACCTCTTCGAGCGCGCTGACGGAACGAGGACGCCCAACGAGCAGAGGCACGATCATCCGCGGAAACAGGACAAGGTCCCGGAGCGGAACGATCGGCAACTTCTCGCTGAACTCAATGATCTCGTCATCGTGCGTGATTCGAAGCATCATATCTCCTGTTGTGCGTTCGCCTGATTCGTGTGATCGCGAATCCCGTCGACCCGCGAAGCCCGCTTCCAGGCACGAAGCGGAGGCTCACCTCCGCCTTGTGCACAACATAACCGCGGCCTGTAACCGGTGCAAACCGCCCCAGGGGCGTCATTCCTACGTCGGATGGATGATCTCGCCCTTCCGGGAGATGACCTCATCGATCACGCCGTACTCGAGCGCGCTCTCGGCCGACATGAAGAAATTGCGGTCCGAGTCCTTGAGCACCTGGTCCACCGGCTGCCCCGTATGGCTCGCGATGATGTCGACGAGCTGCGAGCGCATGTGGATGATCTCCTTGGCGTAGATCTCGATGTCGCTCGCCTGTCCCTCGCTGCCGCCCATCGGCTGATGGATCATCACACGCGAGTGCGGGAGCGCGGAGCGCTTGCCCTTCGCTCCAGCGCACAGGAGCACGGCCGCCATGCTGGCCGCCTGTCCCATGCAGATCGTGTGCACATCCGAGCGGATGTACTGCATCGTGTCGTAGATCGCGAGACCCGACGCGACGTAGCCGCCCGGACTGTTGATGTACAGGTAGATGTCGCGCTCGTGGTCCTGAGCCTCGAGGAACAACAGCTGCGCGATCACGATGTTCGCAACCTTGTCATCGATCGGCGTGCCGATGAAGACGATGTTGTCCTTGAGAAGCCTCGAGAAGATATCGTACGAGCGCTCCCCAAGCCGCGTCTGCTCGATGACGAACGGTGTGAGTCCCATGCACGTCTCCCTTAGGCGTGTGTCGGCTGTCAGTCGCCGCTTGTGTTCTCCGCTGCGTCCGGCTGTCCGTCACCGGGCACCGGCAGCTCGATCGATTCCGTCGTCACCTTGACCTTGTCGACGAGCAGCTCGTGGACCTTCTCCAGCCAGAGCCTGTCTTCGAGTTCGTGGTACATCTCGTCGAACATCTCGGTTCCCTTGAGATCGTCGTACGCCGCCGCCGGATCTCTCCCCTGCTGCTCGGCGAGCTCGGCAACGCGCTTCCTGACGTCATCCTCGGTCACCTCAACGCCGTTCTCAGAGGCAAACGTGCTCAATATGAGCTCGGCGCGGATCCGCTGGCCGACCATCTCGCGGTACGTCTTCTCGAACTCCTCACGGTCGGGCTCAGGCGCGTCCTCGCCGGCTTCCTTCTTCATCCGGTCGAACATCCGGTCGAGCCGATCGTCGATCATGCACTCCGGCAGATCGAACGGAGTCTTCTCGACGACCCGTCCGACGACGTCGGAGTAGAGCCGTTCCCGCGCCATGCCCTTCGCCTGCTCCTCGAGCTGCCCTCTGACCTTCACGCGGAGGTCCAGCAGGGTCTCGAACGGGCCAAGCGACCGAGCGAAATCATCGTTCACAACCGGGAGCCGCTTCGAGCGGACATCCTTGATGCTCACGCCGAACGAGATCGACCGACCGGCGAGGTCGGCATGACCGTAGTCATCCGGGTAGTTGATCGTGACGTTCTTCTGCTCGCCGACGTTGACGCCCACGAGCGCCTCCTCGAGCTCGGCCGGCAGTCTCCCGGTGCCGAGTTCGCACGGGAAGTCCTTCTGGCCGCTCTCGGCCTCCGGCCTCCCGTCATCGTCGAGCTTGTCGTAGTCGATCACGACGAAGTCGCCCGACGCCGAAGGACGTCCAGGAGCCACCAGCTCGGCCTTCGCCTCGCGAAGCTCCTCGACCGCACGCCCCACATCCTCATCCCTGACGATCGGCACCCGCTCGGTGAACTCGAGGGCGGACAGATCACCGACCTCGAACTCCGGCTTCACGGCGACGGTCGCGGCGAACGTGTACTTGCCGTCCGTCGGCTGGTCCTCGAGAAGCTCGACGTCGGGGTCGCAGACCGGATGGATACCCGCCTCCTTCACCGCCGCCACGTACGCCTCACTCAGGAGCGACCCGAGAGCCTCCCGCATGGCCTCCGCGCCGTAGCGCTGTTCGATGACCGCCTTCGGCGCCTTGCCCTTGCGGAATCCATCCATCTCGACGTCGGCGGCGACCTTCTTCAGAAGCTCCCCGCTCTTGGTCTTGACATCGTCCTCCGAAAGCTCGACCAGCAGCTTCCGCTTCCATCCATCGAGTTCCTCAACACGAACCAGCAACAGTGACTCCTTTGCATAAACCACGCCTTGCCGGCGCTATCATGACAACCCCGCCGACTGGTGCGAGAGGGGGGACTCGAACCCCCACAGGTTGCCCTACTGGGTCCTAAACCCAGCGCGTCTGCCAGTTCCGCCACTCTCGCGTGGACCGGCTATCGTTTCGTCCCGTGGGCGATGACCGTGCCCACGATGATGGAGTTCCTCTTGGTGTCCGGACCGTCGGCCCGGGATGCCATGACGATCGGCACCTTCGAACCGAGAAGGACTCCGGACGTTCGCACGCCCTCCGTCATGAAACAGAGCGCCTTGTAGAAGACATTGCCGACATCGATGTCGGCGAAGATCACGAAGTCGGTGTTCCCCGCCATCGGGCTGTCGATCCCCTTCATCCGCGCCGCCTTCGCGCTGATGGCGTTGTCGAACCCGAACGGTCCGTCGATCTTGCAGCCCTTGATCTGCCCGCGCTCGTTCATCTTCGCAAGCGCCGCCGCATCGAGCGTATGCGGCATATCCGGGTTGACAAGCTCGAGAGCACCGAC
This sequence comes from uncultured bacterium, assembly GCA_964597945.1. Classification (GTDB taxonomy): domain Bacteria; phylum Joyebacterota; class Joyebacteria; order Joyebacterales; family Joyebacteraceae; genus JAPEKQ01. The sequence goes on along the minus strand of CAZRAD010000047.1, from coordinate 3,252 downwards.
GACGGCGACGTTCGGACACTCCCATCCGAGCTTGTGCATCGCATCGACCGCGTTCTCGATCATCTGCTTCTTCTTCACGAGGTCCGGCTTGAGCACGATTCCGCCGTCGGACATACCGAGCAGCCGACCGTACGCCGGCGTCCATAGAAGAGCGAGATGACTCATCAGTCCGCCGGCGCGGATGCCGGTCTCCTTGTCGAGCGCCGCACGCATGATGTCGGCCGTCTGCATCTTCCCCTTCATCAGGAAGTCGACGCTGCCCTCTCGAACGAGCTCAACGGCTCTGCTCGCTGAAAGCACCGATGCCGTCGGCTCATCAGGAGCCTCGACCGGCACGACCTCCCAGCTCGAGATGTCGATCCCAACATCCCCGGCCGCCTTCTCAATGAGAGCCGGTACGCCAACGAGAACTGGATCCACAAGACCCAGCTGCCACGCGTCGTGTGTCGCCTCAAGCACGTGCTTGTCCCACGCCGCGGCGACACCGAGCTTCGCACGCCCGTGTTTCTCGCCGTACGCCAACGCTGTCTCTTTAAGCTCCTCGAAGGTCTTCGGAGGCTGTGCTCCGGACATACGCGCTCCTTTCAGCGATGCTGCAGAGTTCCGGGATAGCCGGTTTCAGTCCAGTCGGTTCGCCTACCAGCAGACACGTCCCTCGCCGCCTGCGGCACAGCCCGTCGGGTACACACGAGGCTCCGTCTCTCCCCGGAGGACCTCGAGAGCTCCGTACGCCAGCGACTCAAGCTCATTCTCGCCCGGGAGCACCAGCACCTCGGCTATGAAGCTAACGCGCTTCAGGATGAGGTCAACGAAGAACGGAGCCTTTGCCAGCGCCCCGGTCAGGACGGTCAGTTCGACGTCGCCCGACAGAACGGCTGCCATGGCGCCGATCTCCTTCCCGACCTGATAGGCCATCGCGTGCATGACCTCGATCGCCCGGCCGTCCCCCGCCTCGTACCGCTCCTCCACCTCGCGGAAGTCGTTGGTGCCGAGGTACGCGAGGAGTCCGCCCTCCTTGGCGATGAAGCGCTTCATCCGCTTCGGGTCCATCTCCTTGTCGATCATGAAGTCGAACATCTCGATCAGGGGAAGCGCGCCGGTTCGCTCCGGCGAGAACGGTCCGCCTGAGAGCGCGTTGTTGACGTCGACCATCCTCCCCCTGCGCAGCGGCGCGATCGAGATACCGCTCCCGAGGTGCGCGACGATCATGTTGACGTCGTCGAGTCGTTTTTCGAGCGTGCGCGCCGCCTTCTTCGCGGTCGCCCGGATGTTGAGCGCGTGCAGGAGGCTGATGCGCTCGATCTCCGGATGACCGGAGTAGCGCGCCTCGGGCTCGAACTCGTCGACGCAGACCGGGTCGACGACGTACGCGTTCCCACCGAGCGTCCTTCTCAGGGACTCAGCGAGCAGCGCGCCGAGGTTCGATGCATGCTGTCCCGCGTATCCGGTCCGGGCGTCATCGATCATCTGCTCATTGACGATGTAGGTCCCGCTCGGGATCGAACGGAAGAGCCCGCCGCGGCCGACGACGGCGTCGAAGGGCCTCCCGGCGAACCCGGCGCCCTCGAGCGCATCGCGGATCGCGGCAAGCCGGTGGTCAAGCTGGTCCGGGATCGCCTCGAACACGGCCAGTTCCTCACGGGAGTGGTCGACCGACGTCTCGAACACGCGCTCACTCCCCTCGTAGACGGCGAACTTCGTCGTCATGCCGCCGGGGTTGACCGCCAGAACCCTGTGAATGCCGCCCATCTGAGACCCCTCCAGATCGTACGAACCCGGATAAACCCTGTGGATGATACCACAAACGTGGCCGCCCCCAAAGCTCAGCCGGGGCCACCACGGCCGTCGGACGCAGAAAACCACCTGCAGGCCGGCGACCGTACAGGTGGTTTCCTTCCACCGGACACACCAGGGCGCCCGGAAGATGCTGCCAACGCGCTCCTCAGGAGCTCACGCGCTCACCAAGAGCGCGCGTGCTCTACTCCAGCACGGTGATGTTTCTCTCGGCACAGATCTTCTTGAGCTGCTTCGGCCAGACCGTGACCGTCACCTCGCCGAGATGCGCGGCGCGGAGCAGGTACATGTAGGTACGCGCCTGTCCGATGCCGCCGCCGATGGAGAGCGGGATCTCGTCGTTGAGGATGGCCTGGTGGTACGGAAGCTTGAGGAAGTCCTCCTGCCCCGTGATCTCGAGCTGCTGCTTGAGCGTGTCCTTGGTTACACGGATGCCCATCGAAGTCAGCTCGTGACGGCGCTTCGTCACGGGGTTCCAGACGAGGATGTCACCGTTGAGACCGTGCATCAGCTCGCCGTTCTTCTCGACCGTCGGCGTGACCCAGTCGTCGTAGTCGGCCGCGCGCATCTCGTGCGGGTAGCCGTCCTTGAGGACCCAGCCGATACCGATGATGAAGACGGCCGGATGCTCCTTGATGAGCGCAGTCTCGCGCTGCTTCCGCGGGAGGTCCGGGTACATCGCGAGGATCTCCTCAGCGTGGAAGAACTCGAGTTCCTCGGGGAAGTCCGGGTACTGGCCCTTCAGCTCGGGGAACATCTCCTGCGCGTGCAGACCGGCACCGCGGATGACCTTCCAGAGCTTCTTGACGGTATCGATGAGATAGTCGAGGTTCCGTTCCTTGTCCGTGATGGACTTCTCCCAGTCCCACTGGTCGACGTACGAGCTGTGGTCGTGGTCGAGGAAGTAGTCCTTGCGGACGGCGCGCATGTCGGTGTTGATGCCCTCGCCCGGAGCGCAGTCGAACTGTGCTAAGGCCATGCGCTTCCACTTCGTCGCCGCCTGCACGACCTGCGTCTGGATGGGCTTGTCGAGACCGAGCCCGGCGGGGAACTCAACGGGCGTCCGGGAGCCGTCGCGGTCCAGGTAGTCGTTGACGCCGCTGTTCTTGTCGACGATGAGCGGGACCTGCACGAGCTGCAGGTTGAGCTCCTTCGCCATGCCGTCCTCGATGTAGCGCTTGATCTCGTAGAGCGCCTTCATCCTCTCCATCGGCGTCAGCACGGGCTCGTAGTCTCTCGGGAGTATCTTCGCCACTTCCTCGTAGGTGCTCACACCCGGTCCAGCCAGATCCGCTTTCTTGTCGAGCTGGGGCATTACTTCGTCTCCGTTGTCTGCGGGCCTCCGGCCCCTTTCCCAAAGTGACTGCCACCCTCACAACGGCGGCGCCTCCGCAGCAGGGGCGGCATCCCCTCGGGGACCCCGCCCCTGCATCCGGACGAGCGCGGCGGTCCGCCTCT
>CAZRAD010000046.1:0-17563 GCA_964597945.1 uncultured bacterium | reverse complement strand
GTTGTGATCGGGCGGTCCCTTTGCCGTGATGCCCCACCACTCTTCGTTCATGTTGTTCTGGCCCTGCACGAAGTCCTCGGAGTAGCCGCCGTTCGGCCATGAAGCGTTCGTGTCGTGGATGTCCAGCCGGCTCTCCTGACCGAACTTCCACCAGCCGTCACTCCACTGGAAGATGATGCCGCCTACGGCGTTGCCGACGCGGCCCTTGCCGTACGACTGCTCGTAGATCTCCTCCCACTGGCCGATGAGGTAGCGCGCCTGCATGATCTGGTCCTCGCGCATCTCGCGGGCGTTGTAGGCGTCGGAGCCGAACTCCGTGAACAGCAGAGGGACGCCGAGCTTCTCGTCGACCTCGGCGTACATATCGCGCACGGAGATGCCGCGGTAGACGTTCGTACCGAGCACGTCCATCGTCGGGCACTCCTCGGCGATCAGATCGATGTACTGCAGGTCACCGTTGCAGATGGAGACGAGCCGACCCGGGTCAACGCGCTTGATCTCCTGCATCACGTCTTCGTACATCGTGTAGAGGTAGCGGGCGCGCGTGTACATCCGCTCATCCTCTGGCAGCGCCTCGATCTCGAACGAGCTCCAGTGAAGCCCGTAGTTGTTCTCGTTGCCGAGGAGCCACAGGAGGATGCCCGGGGTGTCGCGGTAGACCTCGGCCCAGTGCACGATCTCGTCGGTCACGAGCTGTCGGAGCCTCGGGTCGGAGTAGTCGACCACTGGGACCCACGTACCGTCGATCGTGTAGCCGTAGCGCGCCATCGTGTGGTTGATGATGGTCGTGATGCCGTAGTTGACGTAGATGTACTCGACCCACTCGGGAGGTATGCCGACATACTGACGGATCGAGTTGACGCCCATCTCGGCCAGCAGCCCCATCTCGCGGTCGAGGACCGCCCTGATGAATGGCTCGGGCTTCTCCCACAGGTTGTACATGTAGTTCTCGCCGATGGGCATGTACCCCCAGTTCATGCCGAAGACCATGTAATCCTCGCCGTTGAGCTGGAGCTTCTGGCCCGCTGCGTCCGCCACGACGCGGACGTCCATGGCCGGCGTCTCGTCCGCAACAGCGGCGGCGTTCAGACCTGTGACCACGAGCAGCAGCACGAACACGCTCAGAAGCGCATGCGCGGCGCCACGGTTGACGGAATTCCTTGATGGTCTCACTCGAGCCTCCTCACGAGGGCTATCGGCGTTCATCGTCCACCGCATTCGCGGCCGTGACGCCTCGGTACCAGCGTGCGCTCTCTTTCGGTGTCCGCTTCAGGCTGTCATAGTCGACCCGGAACAGGCCGAATCGCATCTTGTAGCCGTGCTGCCATTCGAAGTTGTCCATCAGCGTCCATGCGAAGTAGCCGCGGAGGGGGACGCCCGCTTTGATCGCGTCCGAGGCGGCCACGAGATGGTCGTGCAGAAACGCCTGGCGCTTCGGGTCGCGAATCTTCCCGTCCTCATCCACCGTGTCGGTGAAGGCGGCGCCGCTCTCCGTGATATAGATGGCGGCGATGTCGTACTCCCGCGTCAGTTCAGTGAGCAGGCGTGTCATCCCCTCGGGGAAGACCTCCCAGCCCATCTCGGTCAGCTCCTCGGGCGGCACGGGACAGACGCCCTCGGGACGCCCGTCGGGGCCCTCGCGCAGGACGACGCGTCCATAGTAGTTAACGCCGAGATAATCGAGCGGCGCGTTGATGGTCTCCATATCGCCGTCCTCGACGAAGCTGAGTTCGGGACTGGAGAGCTGGGCGAAACGCACGCGGTCGGCGATGGTGTCCTCCGGGTAGGCGCCGCGGAAGAGCGGGTCGAGATACCACCGGTTGAAGAGTCCGTTGTGGATGCGCACGGCTTCCTCGTCGCCGGGGCTGTCGGTCTCCGGCCAGCCGGGGGCGAGATTGAGCACGATGCCGACCTCGGAGTCCGGCGCGTTCTCGCGGATGACGCCTGTCGCGAGGCCGTGGGAGAGGAGGAGATGGTGGGCCGTCCGCAGGGCCTCGTCCGGATTCCTCCGACCGGGCGCGTGCCCCGCCTCCTCGTATCCCTGGACCGCGATGCACCACGGCTCGTTGTGCGTCGCCCATGCGTGGACGCGGTCCCCGAGCCGTCTCGTCACGGCGTCGGTGTACTCGACGAAGGCCTGCACGGTGTCCCGCTCGGGCCAACCGCCCGCCTCCTGGAGCGCCATCGGGATATCCCAGTGGTTGAGCGTGACGAACGGCTTGATCCCCGCGGCCAGGAGTTCATCGATCAGCTGCTCATAGAAGTCGAGCCCCGCCTCGTTGGGCGCACCGGTGCCGGCGGGGAGGATGCGCGGCCAGGCGATCGAGAGGCGGTAGGCGTTCACGCCGAGCCACCTCATCAGCTCGATGTCCTCGCGCCAGCGATGGTAGTGGTCACATGCAGTGTACGGGTTGGAGCCGTCGGCGATGGTGCCCGGCGTCGCAGCGTAATCGTCCCACAGCGAGTCGGCGCGGCCGTCCTCGTGCCGTGCGCCCTCGATCTGCTGCGCAGAGGTGGCGACGCCCCAGAGGAATCCGTCGGGGAAGCGGTGCATGGCCATCGGATCAGTCCTTGTTCTCGGGGTAGAGATGACAGCGCACGCGCTGGTTCCTGAACACTCGGTACGAAGGCTCGATCTTCAGGCAGACATCCATGACGTCTGGACAACGGTTGGAGAAAGGACATCCCTCCATGGGGAGTTCGCCCGGATCGCGTGTGGGGGCGGCCTGTTCGAGGCGCCCGGTGTCCGCGATCGATTCGAGAAGCGCCTTCGTGTAGGGGTGCGCCGGGGCGGTGACGACCTCGTCGGCCGGACCATCCTCGACGATACGTCCGCGGAAGAGCACGAGCACCCTGTCGGCGAGATAGCGCGCGGACGCGAGGTCGTGCGTGATCATGACCATGGCGAGTTGGCGCTCCGTCTTCAGACGCGTCAGCAGCGTCAGAATGCCCATCCGGATCGACACATCCAGCATCGAGGTCGGCTCGTCCGCGATGAGGAGGTCGGGGTCGACCGCGAGCGAGCGGGCGATCGCGACGCGCTGGCGCTGTCCTCCCGAGAGCTCGTACGGACGGCGCGAGATGAACTCCTCGGCCGGTTCGAGACCGACGGTGTGGAGCAGCTCGATCGCCTTCGCGCGCGCGTCGTGCTTCGTGGCGCGGCCGTGGCGGAGGAGGGGACGCTCGATATGGTGCGCGACGTCGTGAGTCCTGTTGAGCGACCCGAACGGGTCCTGGAAGACCATCTGGACGCGACGCCGGTAGGCGAGCGAGGCGCGGCGCGGCTCCCTGACGAGCACATCATCACCGTCGAGCATGATCTTGCCCGCGTCCGGCTGCTCGAGTCGGAGGAGGAGCTTGGCGATGGTGCTCTTGCCGCTGCCGGATTCGCCGACAAGCGCGACGGCCTCACCGCGGTCCACGGTGAACGAGACATCGGCCACCGCCTTCACGGGACGCGACGTCGTAAGCAGGCCTCTGGAAACAAAGGTCTTCGAAAGGCCTTCGACCTCAAGGATGGGTCTACTCCGAGGTTCCGGGGGAGCGTTCACGGAATCCTCCCACAGGCGAAAAAAGGCTTTGTTCGGTGTCCGAACATAGTGTATAATACTCCTTGTGAATGTCAAGGGCTATTCAAGGCTCCGCATCATAGCACAGGAGAGGCTGGATGAAGACTACCCCGTCGCGGGTCGATGCCGATACTCACCGGACCTCCAGCACCGAATCGGCGGCGACTGAGCAGCGCGAGGTGGCCGGCGTCCGCACGACGGGCGACCGATCGCCGGGCGTGCCCACCGGCGGGTTCGTGTGCTTCGACGGCGAGGAGTACTACCGCATCACGGCGTACGACTCGATGCCCCCGTTCATGATGACGCTGGCCAGTGACAGCGACCTCTGGATGTTCGTCACGTCCGGAGGCGGGCTGACGGCCGGCAGGGTCGACGTCACCGGGAGGCTCTTCTCGTACGAGACCGTCGACCGCCTTCACGACGCCCATCATCACTCCGGTCCGATCACGCTCATCCGAGTGACCAACGACGACGGAAGCGAAGCGCTCTGGCAGCCGTTCCCGCCCGACGGTGAGCATTCGGCGGGGAACGAACGCTCCCTCTACAAGAGTGTCACCGGTACGCGTCTCATCTTTGAGAGCGTCAACCGCGAACTCGGGCTGGCGTTCCTGTACCGCTGGGCCGCGAGCGACGAGCACGGCTGGGTGCGCACGTCAATGCTCAGAAACCTCGGCGGGCGTCGCGCCGTCGTCGAGGTACTCGACGGGCTCAGGAACATCCTGCCGTACGGCGTGCCGGAGTCGGTCTGCCGCCAGGCCAGCAATCTGGCCGACGCCTACCGGAAGTCCGAGGTCGACCGCGAGACCGGGATGGCGATCTTCTCGCTCACAGCCGGAATAACCGACAGGGTCGAGGCCGTGGAGGTGCTGCGCGCGAACACCGCGTGGTGCGCCGGGCTCGACGACTTCGACGTGCATCTCGCCAACCGCGCCATCGAGACCTTCCGCTGCGGTGAGGAACCTGACGACGCGGCGGTCGTGAACGGACAACGCGGCAACTACGTCGTGACGACGCGCCTCACGCTGGAACCGGAGGGCGAGGAGCGTTGGCACCTCGTCGCCGACGCGGGACGCGGCCACGTGGAGGTCGCGGCGGTGCGGAAGCGGATCCTTGAAGGTGCCGACCTCTTCGAGCAGGTCGAGCTCGCGCTCGACGATGAGGAGCGGCGGGTGTTCCGCAACATCGCCAGCTCCGACGGTGTCCAGTTGACGGCCGATCCGGTCGTCGTCACGCATCACCTCGCGAATGTGCTGTTCAACAACATGCGGGGAGGCGTTCCTTGCCGGAACTACGACATTCCGACCGAGGACCTCTCGGCGTTCATCGCTGAGAGGAACCAGACTGTTGCGAAGCGCTATCGCGCGGTTCTGGATGGTCTTCCGGAGGTGACCACGGTCGCCGAACTGACGAACGCGGCTCGGGCGACGGGCGACGCCGACCTCGAACGCCTCTGCTATGAGTATCTGCCGGTCTACTTCGGCAGGCGCCACGGCGACCCGAGCCGACCGTGGAACGAGTTCTCGGTCCGCGTCCGGAACGACGACGGGTCCAGAGCGCTCAACTACGAGGGAAACTGGCGGGACATCTTCCAGAACTGGGAGGCGCTGTCCGCGTCCTTCCCGCTGTTCCTGCCGGGCATCATCGCGAAATTCGCGAGCGCGTCGACGGTCGACGGGTACAACCCGTACCGCATCTCGCGCGACGGTGTGGACTGGGAGACCCCCGACCCGGATGACCCATGGAGCCACATCGGCTACTGGGGCGATCATCAGATCATCTACTTCCTGAAGCTCCTCGAGGCGATGCGGAACCACCTCCCGGGCGAGCTCGAGGCGCTTCTGGACCGCGAGATTCTGAGCTACGCGGACGTGCCGTACCGGATCAAGCCGTACGATGATGTCCTCGACGACCCCAGCTCGACCATCGTCTACGACGCGGAGCACGAGCGACGCATCCAGGAACGCATCGCCGCGGTCGGTTCCGACGGACGGCTCGCGGTCGATGGCGATGGAGAGATCTATCACGCCAGCCTCCTGGAGAAGCTGCTCGTGCCGCTGTTGGCGAAGCTCTCCAATCTCGTGCCGGACGGCGGCATCTGGATGAACACGCAGCGTCCCGAGTGGAACGACGCGAACAACGCGCTCGTGGGCGACGGTGTCTCCGTGGTGACGCTCTATTACCTTCGTCGGTACGTGGTGTTCATCGAGGACCTGCTCTCGGGTGTCTCCGACCGCTCGGCGCCGGTCGCCGGCGAGATCGTGGACTGGTTCCGACGCATTCAGGAGACGCTCGAGGCGACATCGTCTCTTCTTGAGAGCGACTCCATGTCGGACCGGGCACGGAAGCAGCTGCTCGACGACCTCGGCGAGTCGTTCTCGGTGTATCGCAGGGCGGTCTACGCGCACGGACTCACCGACAAGAGATCGCTCGCGACGTCGGAGGTGCTTGACCTGTGTCGCACGGCACGTCAGCTGATCGAGCACGGCATCCGGGCGAACCGGCGGGCGGACGACCTGTACAACGCCTACTCGCTCCTCTCGTTCTCAGGCCGCGGCAACGAGGCGAGCCTACAGCCGCTCCATGAGATGCTCGAGGGACAGGTGGCTGTTCTGAGCTCCGGACTTCTGGATGGCGAGGACTCCGTCCGCGTCGTAGAGCGGCTCTTCGGGAGCGCGCTCTACCGGGAGGATCAGAGGAGCTTCCTGCTCTACCCGGAGCGAGAGCTGCCGGGCTTCCTCGAGAAGAACACCGTGCCGCGTGACGGTGTGGAGGCGGTGCCGCTCCTGATGGAGCTGATCGAGGCGGGCGACAACTCGATCGTCGCCGTCGACGCCTTCGGCGTGTGCCGGTTCCACCCGTCTCTGAGGCACGAGCACGACCTTGAGTCCGTGCTCGACCGCCTGTCGGCGTCACCCGAGTGGCGGAAGCGCGTGGCGCGCGACCGCGCGGCGGTCCTCGATCTGTATGAGGGTGTCTTCCACCACCGCTCGTACACGGGCCGGTCGGGAGCGATGTACAGCTACGAGGGGATCGGCTGTATCTACTGGCACATGGTGGCGAAGCTGATGCTGGCGGTGCAGGAGGTCGCGGTCCGCGCCCTGGACGACGGGAGTTCCGCGGAGACACGCACGAGCCTCATCGAGCTGTACTACCGCATCCGCGCAGGGCTTGGTTTCGAGAAGACGCCGGGCGAGTACGGCGCCTTCCCGACGGATCCGTATTCGCACACGCCGCGCCACGGCGGCGCGAAGCAGCCGGGCATGACGGGCCAGGTCAAGGAGGAGATCCTCACGCGTTTCGGAGAGCTGGGTGTTGAGGCCAGAGGCGGCGTGATTCGGTTCAGACCGTTTCTTCTCAGGCAGGAGGAGTTCCTCACCGAGCCGGAGGACTTCCGGTTCATCGACGTGCATGGGCAGGAGCGCACGGTGGAGCTCAGGGCGGACTCCCTGGCGTTCACCTACTGCCAGGTGCCCGTCGTCTACGAAGCGACCAACGGCGACGGCTGGATCCGCGTGATCTTCAGTGATGGCGGGACGCGCGGGTACCGCGGCGATCGATTGGACGAGGAGACGAGCCGCGCGATCTTCGACCGTTCGGGCCGAGTCATCCGACTGCACGTGGGAGTTCCGCACCGCACGCTCTGCAGCGCATAGGAAACCGCAGTAGCGCACGCGCGCTGGACGCAGTTGCGCAGGCGCGTCAGCCACAGTAGCGCACGCGCGCTACTTGAGCAGGACCATCCGCCGCGTCTCCGCGGCATCTCCGACCCTGAGGCTGTACAGGTAGACGCCCGATGCGACGAGCTGCGCATCGTCGTTCCGTCCGTCCCAGATCGCCTCGTAGTCCCCGGCGGGCAACACGTCGCGAACGAGCGTCCGGACCCTGCGCCCGGCGACGTCGTAGACGTCGATCTCGACCGCCGCATCGATCCTCAGCGCATAGCCGATCGTCGTGGTCGGGTTGAACGGGTTCGGCCTCGCGGGCAGGAGCCGGGCGTCGGCCATCGGCGGTTCGTCGGGCGGAACGTCGGGGACATTCGTCCACCCCTCCGGGATGAATGTGAATGCGGAGATCACGGCTTCCTGTTCCGTCGCCGGTGAGCCGTCGTACTGCCAGAGATTCATGTGGACGCGGGGCTGTTCGGGGCGCGGGATGTGCGGACCCGTGTAGGTCCAGGCGTGGATGAGCGGGGAGGAGGCCTCCTCGTACGGCCCGCCGCGCCAGGCGCGGCACGCAACGCTGTGCGCCGTCCAGTTGAACGCGAAGCTGACGATCTCCTCGTCCGCGAACGTCATGTCGAACCGGTTGAGGTTCCCGCCGAAGTCCCACGGCTGCGCCACGAACTGCACGATGTCCTGGGAGGGGTTGTTCCAGTAGCTGATCTCGATGTCGAACTCGTTGTACGGGTTCCACCAGAGGTAGCCCTCGTCCCAGCACGGCCCGTACTGCCAGATGAACAGGCCGAGCACCGCGTGCTGGTCCAGCAGGTCGAGCCGTCCCTTCGTCGTGAAGATGTAGTCGCCGTATCCGAGCGGCTCCTCGAGCGCGACCTCCGTGCTGCGCCAGCCGTTGAGATACGAGATGGTCAGGTGGAGCTGGTCCTCGGCGTCGACCCAGACGGCGTTGGCGGCATCCGTGAATGAGCTGGGGCCGGGACCGTAGTATCCGGGTCCCTTGACGCGCCAGTTGTAGCCTGAGAAGTCGATGACCCGCCCGCCGGGGAAGTCGTCCCACTGCATCTCGTCGATCGTGGGGGAGGACGTGCTGTAGAAGGTGACCTGGTCGTAGTAGATGTCCTGGGGCGCGTCGCCCGGGGCCTGAAGCACCGCGAGCACGAGCCGGCAGGTGATCGTACCGCTCGGTGCCGGGTCGCTGATGAACGAGAACGACTGGTACTCGCCGGTCGGCGTCGACGAGGTGGCGACCGCGTGCGACTCGTAGCTCATCATGCCGCCGCCGTCCCACCACTCGATGTTCACGATGGCGCTCGACTGTGACCCGAGCGGGTTCGCAATCGAGTTCTGCACGAAGCCTGTGACCTCCCACTGCTCGCCGGGGACGCAGTCCATCTGCTGCCAGTAGCCGGAGACGTCCCAGCCGCCGTAGTTCGGTCCCGTGACACGCGCCGCGGACGACCCGTGCACGGCCGTGCCGACGGTGCCGACGTTGCCGAACTGATCCCAGCCGCCGCTGCCCATTTCGAAGCTCGGGTTGGCGAGAATGCACTGGGCGTGTGCGGTCTGTGTGACCGTCAGCAAGATGAGCGCGAGGAGAGTCAGGGCAAGTCGGGAGCGCATGGTGGTCCCCCTCTGGCGGGATCGGTAGGAACTGCCGGACGACGTACGCGGGTCAGTCTGCACATTCAGCATGTCACGAAGTGCTCACGTTGTCAAGTGAGGGTGGCCGACGGCAACGCAAAGACCCGCCACGAGGGCGGGTCTCTGCGCGTACCGTGTCGAGCATGTGCAAGCAGCTGGTCGAGATGCTACCTGTACATGGCCTTGATGGTGCTCCACGACGCCGACTCGACCGGGGAGACGCCCTGGTCCATGACGACGTTGTCGACGTGCACGATGCAGTTGGAGCCGGACGTGGCGCCGGTGGTGGCGCGGAACTCGATCGTCAGGAAGTCCGTGCCCGCCGGAGCGTTCCACGTGCCGTCGAACATCTGCCACGCACCCCACGGCCAGATCGGGCCGATCAGCGGGCTGCTCCCGACGATACCAACACCGGACTGCTCGGCGAACATCTGGATGAACATGACGCCGCCGGCGTCAGCCTGGTCGAGCTTGCAGTCGAAGGCGTAGTAGACCTCACCGGCGATCGCGCTGCCGACCGGGGTCGACTGCTTGAGCGTGACGGCGTTGGCCTCTGCCTGGTTGTCGATGAAGCAGTTGTAGTCGCCGGGCGCCGAGATGCCGTTGTCGCCCATGAGAACCGACGCGCTGGAGCTGGGGCTCTCACCAAAGACCTGCCAGTTGGTCAGGTCACCGGTCTCGAATCCCGGGTTGAGCACGATGTTGTCGGCCGACGCACTGACGGCCACTGCCAGGACCAGAAGAACGACAGCCACTCTGTTACTGAGCTGCATGAGTGATCCCCTTTCCACTTCTGCTGCGGTGAGACTGCCACTGCCACTTCCCGTTCGCGAGTCCGCCTGCGGCGCCCTCTCCGGACGCCGGGTTCAGCGCACGGTGGGGGAGGTGGCTCTGCGATTCAGGAGAGAGTATACACTATGTTCGGTGACCGTACAATGTTTTTCTCGAGTTTTTTCTCGCGCACAAGGGGTAGTTCTTGGGGTGTTCTGGCTCTCATCGGCGAGATCGTGGCCGCACGAGAAGGCAATTGTACGGTGGCCGTACAAAGAGTAGAATGGAATGGCTCGAAGCTGTCATGGTGGCGTCAAGCCGTCGCCGTGGCTTCACGTTGTCATTGATGCGTTCCGCGTGCATCACGCTCACACCACACTGACAGGGGGCGCCCGGTGAAGATGAATCTGTTCGTGCTCATGACGATCATCCTCAGTGTCGTCGCAGCTCAGGCTCAGGTCGGCGCGCTGATCTGGGAAGACGAGTTCACGGATCTCGACAACTGGATCATACAGACCGGTAACGGTTACTGGGGTTGGGGCAACGGAGAACTCGAGTACTACTCGGAGGACAACGTTGACATCGCCGAGATCCCCGGAGAGCCGGGCAGCAGCGCGCTCCGGATCACGGCGCGACAGGAGAGCGGTCCCGGGATCGTCGATCAGTGGGGGAACCCGCTGAACTACACATCCGGCAAGCTCGTGTCCAAGTCGATGGTGACGGTCCAGTACGGGATGATCGAGGCGCGGGTACGAATTCCGGATCTGGACCTGGGAGGCTGGCCCGCGGTCTGGCTGTTGGGCAACGCCAACTACGCGTGGCCGCGCTGCGGCGAGATCGACATGATGGAGATGGGCTCGAAGCAGTCGTTCCGTGACCTGCATGACACGCACAATGGCGGCAACGGTCTGAACAACTCGACGGTCAACGAGTGCGTCGGCGCCAATGCCATTTTCTACTCGGACGACTCCGTCACGCCCGAGAACCCCTCCGGCGCCGCCAGCATCTCCTGGGACCCCGATGATCTCTACTGCCGCCCGTACTACAACTACGCGGATTCGCTCGTCGAGCGCTTCCTGATCTACCGACTGTACTGGGACGAGGACAGCCTGCGATTGACGGTCGTCGACGACGGAGTCGAGTACGATCTCTACGAGACCCCCTTCACGATCGATGAGGAATCAGACGAGTTCAGGGAGCCCTTCTACCTCATCACGAACCTGGCGATCGGGGGCGGCTTCACCGATGCGCAAGTCCTCGGCGGGGGTGGTCTGCCTGTCTCGATGCCCTTCCCGGCCGAGATGTACGTCGACTACATCCGCGTGTACGAGTGGAACGGTCAGGGTGACGTCCACATCGGGCCGCCGACCTTCGAGAGTGGCGTCTTCGGGCTCTACACGGAGGAAACGCCGGTGACCGGCGAACTCGTCCCGCAGATCTCATCCGAGATCTACGTATGGGAGGGGACCCTTTTTGACGGGACCATCCCGCCGTACGAGGGCGAGGACGTGCTGTCGTGGCAGACGGCGGGCCTGGGCTGGTTCGGCGCCGGCATCATGGCGATCCAGCCGCTGAATCTCTTCGACTTCGGCGACGGGCACCTCAAGTTCCGCATCAAGATCCCCGCGCACGTGTCGTTCCAGATCGGGATCATCGATGCGTGGGGGAATCAGCAGTACGTCAACTTCCCGGGGAACCAGACGACCTACGGGCTTGTGCGCGATGGCGAGTGGAGACAGGCCGAGATCCCCGTGAGCGACCTCCGCGGGACGCTCATCGACCTGCGTATGCTGAGCTACCCGTTCGTGGTCCTCGAGGTGAACGGCGTCGGGTGCGAGTTCGCGCTGGACGACATTTACTGGGATGACGGCGGGACGTCGGTCGCCGACGGCGCTGACGTTGTGTCCGCGGGCAAGCTCCAGCTCTTCCCGAACGCGCCGAACCCCTTCAACGTCACGACGGAACTCAGCTTCCAGCTGTCCGCGACGAGCGCGTACGAGATCGTCATCTACGACGTGACCGGGCGCCGGGTCGCCGGCTCGCGGGGAACCGGTCGTGCCGGCTTGAACAGCGTACGCTGGGACGGTCGCAACGACGCAGGGTCCGCGGTCGGTTCAGGCGTCTACTACTACCGCGTCGAGGCGGACGGAGAGACGGTCGAGCGCAAGATGGTGTTGATGAAGTAAGCGCGGTTCGACTGCGCGTCGAGAGCTTTCACAGGGAAGCCCCCGGCCTGAGATGGTCGGGGGCTTCTTTGCGTCCGTGGCCTGGATCGGTGTCTGCGCAGCAGTACGAGCTTCGTGCGATCGACCGCAGCTGACGACCTGGCGACGCAGAAGCATGTGCCGGATGACAACGAGCGTCCTGCATCGTCACGGGCCCGCCAGGAGAAGGCGTGCTCGCCGGCCGCGAGCACCCTGTTGGCGAGTGTCGCAACGCGGCGACCGGCCCGATCGGGTATGGCCACCATCACATGCTCGGGGACGGTCATTGACAGAGAAACGCTCACGGCCGCTGAGAATGGTGTCGGTGCGGCACGATGGAGCCGCAGAACAGACACGGCTGGATCGTCGCCCGGCGTGTCGTCTGGTGCCACCGCCGCCCTGGTCACATGCATCACGCCATTGACCATCGCGCGCGTAGAGGTGATTGTGTCCCGAGAAGAGCGCGGCAACGCCGTACTCTACGCACAGAGTGAACCTCATATGCTCGGACGGAGAGCGGCATCGTGCAGGCGATGAGGGTCAGGAGGCAGGCCGCGAATGTGCGGGTGGGCATCGTAACAGTGAACGCATGGGTTCTCCTGAGCGCATGGGGCCTCCCGGGGACACGACCTGCAGAGCGACGGTTTCGGCCACAATACTGGGAGGTGTTCAGGTTGGCGAGAGGCAATCAGCGGTCCGCGGCGTGCCCCCTGCCGGTGTGCTCGTCCGCGCCCGTCGCGTCTTGCTCACCCTCGCCGCTGGCTGTATCATCGACCCATCGACAACTCACCTCGCACACGGGAGGCACAGTGGGGCTCTTCGGACGGAAGAAGAAGCGGACGCTTGTCATAGGTCTCGATGGTGTTCCGTACACGCTGCTTCAGAAGCTGACGGCGAACGGCACGATGCCGAACATGGCGAGGCTCGCCTCGCTCGGGCATCTCTCGCAGATGAAGGTCACGCTCCCGGAGATCTCGGCCGTGAGCTGGCCGTCCTTCATGACCGGTACCAATCCGGGCACGCACGGCATCTACGGGTTCATCGATCCGAAGCCTGAGAGCTACGACATCCGGTTCCCGAACTTCAAGGATCTCAGAGCGCCGACCTTTTGGGAGAAGATGGGGGAGCGGAAGAAGCGGTCGGTCGTCATCAACCAGCCGTCGACCTATCCGGCTCACGAGATCCCGGGCGTGCTCGTCTCCGGGTTCGTGGCTCTCAACATGAAGAAGGCCGTCTGGCCGCTCCACGTGCTCGCCGACCTCGAGGGGATGAACTACAAGATCGACGTCGACACGGCGCGCGCGAGAGAGGACCACGATTTCCTGTTCACCGAACTCGAGTACACGCTGATGACGCGGAAGCGCGCGGCGCTTCACTTCTGGGAGAAGGAAGACTGGGATTTCATGCAGGTGGTGGTGACCGGAACCGACCGTCTCATGCACTATCTCTGGGCCGCGCTCGAGGACGAGTCACACGAGCGTCACTCCCAGGCGATGGAGTACTACGCGTTGGTCGACACGTTCATCGGGGAGCTCTTCGAGAAGTTCGACGCGGGGAACGGCCGCGACCGTGCGGGAGAGGGATTCTACATGCTCTCCGACCACGGGTTCTGCGGGATCAAGCAGGAGGTCCGGGTCAACCGTTGGCTTGCCGACAACGGCTTCCTCGTCTTCGAGAAGGAGCAGCCCATGAATCTCGAGGACATCGCGGAGGGCACCAGAGCGTTCGCGATGGCTCCGGGTCGCATCTTCCTCAATCGCGCCGGACGGTTCCCGAAGGGTGGGGTCGACGATGCGTCGGCGCGGTCGATCCTCGATGAGATCAAGTCCGGACTCTCGTCGCTGACGTACGAGGGCGAGCCGGTGATGCAGCACGTCTTCGAACGCGACGCGGTCTACTCGGGTCCCGAGACGCGCGGTGCGCCGGATCTCATTCCGGTCGGTCACCACGGGTACGACCTCAAGGACTCGGTGCGCGAGCCGGACCTCTTCGGCCGCACGAATCTCACCGGGATGCACACGTGGGACGATGCGTTCTTCTGGTCGCTCGAGGCGCCGCCCGCGGGTTCTCCGCCCGACGGAGGGAGCGAGATCGAGATCACGCAGCTCGCCGGCATCATCATGGACGCGGTTGGGTAGGGGACTCTTGAGCTCGCAGGAGATACAGGTTTCCGGTGTTGTGGTCTGCGAATACAACTCTGGAGACCTGTTTCTATCCTGGTCCGGACCATCCGGACCCCGAGTTGCGTTGTGCTACTCATACATGCAGTTACGCCACCATCCGCCTCGGACGGAGCCGCCTCGCTGAGCTGTCTTTGCGCCGCTGAACTGCCTTTCACCGAAAGCACCTCGGAATTCGCCCCTTTTCGACTCCCCACGATTGAGAGTCTCCTCGCTGAGTGTCTGCTCACAAGTATCTTCCCTTGGCACGCCCATTGCAGAAGAAGCCCACGTATCCAGCTGTCAGTACGGTGAGATGAACGCTTCACAGAGAGACTTCTTCCCGGGGCGGAACGAGCCCGGCAGCCTGTCACTGCACGCTTGGGCGGTGTGGTGGTGTGGTGCCGAGGTGGTTTCGTACCGGCTACCTCCATGGAGGCGTGAGTGAGCGCAGCGCAGGTCACGGAGAGCATCCGCAAGCTGATCGCCGAACGGAGCGGCCTCATCGTTCCGGAGCGGGACTTCAATGTGCTGCGTGGATACGTGAGCGCGCGGATGGTGGCGACAGACTGCAGCGACGGTCTCGAGTACCTCGCTCTGATCAGCGAGGGCGCAAACGCGAGCAGTGAGTTCACGCAGCTGGTGAAGCTTGTCACCGTCGGACACACGCGGTTCTTCCGCAACCCGAATCAGCTCGCCGCGCTTCGTGACAGCGTTCTTCCCGCGCTCATCGGGAGCCGCGCCGATACCGGCAGCGCACACGCCGGCAGCGCGCGCGCCGGGCGCACGCGCGCCGGGCGCACGCGCGCTGAGAGCGAGAGGGCGCTTCGTGTGCTCTCGGCCGGTTGCTCGACCGGCGAGGAACCCTACTCACTTGCCATGCTGCTTCTCGACGAGGAGGAGCGTGGCGCCTGTCCACAGTTCGAGATCGTCGCGACCGACATCAGTCCCGACGCACTCGGGAGAGCGAAGGCGCGGGTCTACTCGGCCGACGCGCTCAAGTACGTCGAGAGCGACTTCACTGAACGCTATATGAAGCGCTACTGCGAGGTTGACGGGAAGGATCTGATCGTCGGACTCGCGGCAGCGAGCCGGGTCGACTTCCACCAGATCAACATCCTCGACTACGAACCCATCCAGTCCTTCGACATCATCTTCTGCCGAAACGTCACGATCTACTTCAGTCAGGAGACCTCGCAAGACGTTCTCGAGCGGATGCACGGCTGGCTCACGCCCGACGGCTACATGTTCGCGGGCGCCGCGGAGTCGCCGAGCCAGGTGACCGACCTATTCCGCCCGCTGCGGCTGGGGCGCAGCTTCGCCTACGTCAAGTCGGACGGGGCCATCAGGAAGACCGCGTCACACAGTGCGGCGACCGATGTCCGCGACGCTGCGAGGCGGGTGCTTGAGCGCACAGCGAAAAGACGGAACAGGTCGGCGTCCACCATGTCGAAGGCACCGGAAGACGGTCGTTGCGACAATGCGAGACTGACGAAGGACCGGGTGCCGGATCCTGAGTCGGCAGCCGCGGATCCGCCCGTGCCCGATGCGGTCGAACTCGGGATCGAGGCCGCGAGATGGCTGGCCGAGAAGGACTACGAGACCGCGGAGCGGATCGTGCGGCAGGCACTCGAGGTCGATGCCCATGATCCCGGCGCGCAGGCGCTGCTCGCGCAGATCCTCGCGAACCGGGGTGAGCTCGACGAGGCCGAGCGCGTATGCAGGGAGGCGCTGACGGGTGACACGCTCGCTCCCGAGGCGCACTTCGTGATGGGGTGTATCCACAAGGAGATGTCGCAGACCGAAGAGGCGCTCGCGGATTTTCAGCGGTGCATCTATCTCGACGGAGACAACAGCCTCGCGTACTTCGCGGTCGCGGGAATCCATCGGCAGATGGGCAGGGACCGCGACGCGCAGCGGGAGTATCAGAACGCGCTGCTCGCGCTCAGCCGACGCGGCGAGCGAGGCGAGGATGTGAGCGGCGCGATCACATGCTGGCTGCCCCAGAGCCGCGCGACGGCGTCCGGCGACGTGGCCATGGAGGGACAGGATGCGGACTAGCTCGAGACACCAGCATGGCGATGGCTCGCATGAAGAGCGTGCCATGGACGTCGTGTGCTTCACGATCGCCGATGCGGAGTACGGGATCGGCGTCGAGTCCGTGCTCGGAGTCAACCCGCTGATGGACATCACGCCGCTACCGGGCGCCCCCGGGCACGTGCGCGGGATCGTGAACGTGCGGGGGCGCGTGATGCCGGTGGTGGGACTCAGCGAGCGCTTCGGCGTCGTTGAATCGGACGACGGGTCGAGCCGCAGGATCGTCGTGACCAGGACCGGGAACGGCCTGGCGGGGATCGTGGTCGACGCGGTAACCCGCGTCGTCTGCACGACGGACGACGATATCGCGCCGCCGCCGGTCGACGTGATCGGGACCGGCTACCTCAGCGGCGTCGCTCAGATCGACGGCTCGATGGTGCTGCTCGTCGACCCGGACGCGGTGACGGGTATCGAGGATCTCAGGATCAACACAGCGGACAGTGAGGGCGGAGATGAAGACTGAACGACCCAGGACTGACGGCGATATCCCGTGCGCCGATGACGGGCTCTATCTGTACGAAGACCCGTCCGAGATGTTCGGGGATGACGCGGAGACGACGAACGAGCTGACGGTGCTCGCGTTCGCGCTCGGAGACGAGTGGTACGCGGTCGACGTGACCTCGGTCGTCGAGGTGCTCGACCTGCAGCCCGTAACGAAGTTGCCGAATCTTCCGGACTACGTGGTCGGTGTCTCGAACGTGCGTGGCTCGATCACATCCGTTGTGGATCTGCTGAGAATGATGAATATCGGCGCGACCTCCATGGGGGTCGAGAGCCGGATTCTCGTCGTCGAAGGTGAAGGCGTCACGACGGGGCTCCTTGTCGACGACGTCGGAGCCGTGACGAGCATCACGGTGGACTCCATCCAGCCGTCCCTGTCGACGATCCCGGAGACCGAGGCCGTGTATTCGCGCGGACAGGTCGAGTTTGCCGACGGCACGGTTGTGACGCTTCTCGATATGAATCAGGTCATGCGATCGAGTCGGATGCGATTCGAGAACGAGTGACCTCTGGATAGACCGCAGCGTGCGGGGAGAGAACATGACTGAAAGAACAGGCGTCTTCATCTGCGAGTGCGGGCCGAACATCAAGGACGCGATGGATGTTCCGGAGCTCGTGCGGTTCGCCTCCGGTCTCCCGGGCGTCGTCGTTGCGATGCCCCACAGCCTGCTCTGCTCGGATGACGGCAAGGGGATGATCGGGCGGATCGTGCGCGAGGAGAGCTGCGGCGTGGTGGTCGGGCACCTCACGCGCGACGCCCTGGTGAGCGCGCTCTCGGAGTTGCGCGAGCCGGGCCGGCTGGCGGACTGCCAGGCCCGCTCGCAGCGCGCCGGGCGCGAGCGCTACAACTGGAGCCACGCCGAACGCCGCCTGCTCGATCTCTACCGACCCGTCGGGCTTGGCCTCGGCACGGCGGCCCGAGCCGCCGACACGGGCTGAGCGAC
>CAZRAD010000045.1:0-17683 GCA_964597945.1 uncultured bacterium | reverse complement strand
CCGAATGCCGAGTACCGGCGACGACCTCTCGATCCTTGGATTCGGTTGCATGCGGCTGCCGGGCAAACGACAGCAGATCGATGAGCCTCGCGCGATGGCCATGATCCGCGGCGCCATCGACCGCGGTGTGACGTACATCGATACGGCCGTGCCGTATCACGGCGGGCAGAGCGAACCGTTCGTCGGACGCGTGCTCCAGGACGGCTACCGCGACCGCGTGAAGCTCGCGACGAAGCTCCCGCCGTGGAAGGTGGAGACGCGGGCGGACATGGACCGCATCCTCGGCCAGCAGCTGGAAAAGCTTCAGACCGATCACATCGACTACTACCTCGTGCACTCGCTCAACGCGAAGAGCTGGGAGAAGATGCTCGAACTCGGGGTGGTCGACTTCCTCGAGAGGACGATTGCGGACGGGCGGATCATCAACGCCGGCTTCTCGTTCCATGGGAAGCTCGAAGGGTTCAAGACGATCGTCGACGGCTACGACTGGAAGTTCTGTCAGATCCAGTACAACATCATCGACACTCATAGCCAGGCCGGCACCGAGGGGCTGATGTACGCGACGGACAAGGGGCTGGGGATCATCGTGATGGAGCCGCTTCGCGGGGGAGGGCTCACCGGTAAGGTGCCGCCGTCGGTGCAGTCGGTCTGGGATGACGCGCCGACCAGACGCTCGGCCGCCGAGTGGGCGCTTCGCTGGGTCTGGAACCATCCCCAGGTGCATCTGGTTCTCTCGGGCATGAGTACCGAGGAGCAGGTCGATGAGAACATCCGCATTGCGGGAGAGGCGCTGCCGGAGTCGCTCACGGTCGAGGAGCTCGCGATCCTCGAGCGAGCGAAGAACGCGTACATCGAGCTCGAGCGCGTCGGGTGCACCGGGTGCGGGTACTGCATGCCGTGTCCGGCGGGCGTGGACATCCCCGGTTGCTTCGCCGTGCTCAACGACCTCGGACGCTTCGGGAACAGGCGGCAGACGAGGATGGTCTATGCCTTCCGGGTCGGCGGCGCTCTCTCGGGCAAGCCCGCGTTCGCATCGCT
Source organism: uncultured bacterium (assembly GCA_964597945.1). Classification (GTDB taxonomy): domain Bacteria; phylum Joyebacterota; class Joyebacteria; order Joyebacterales; family Joyebacteraceae; genus JAPEKQ01. The sequence goes on along the minus strand of CAZRAD010000045.1, from coordinate 16,645 downwards.
CTGTACCAACTGCGGGAAGTGCGTAAAGGCGTGTCCTCAGGGGCTGGACGTCCCCGAGTACCTCCGTGAGGTGCGACGCGAGCTCGAAACGTTCCTGACGAAGCCTCTGGCGTGGATGATGCGAAGACGGGCCGGAAACAGCTAGGCGGCGCCGGTCCCGGGGCGGTCCGCGACGGTGTCCATGCCGGCCTGCATCCGGTTGAGGAAGCGGACCTCGGCGGCGAGCAGGATCGCCGCGATGGCCGCGGATACCAGATCGGAGATCGGGAACGCCACAGCGATGCCGTTGACCCCGTGCATGGGCCCGAGCACGAGAATGAGCGGGATGAGGATCAGGATCTGGCGCGAGAGCGACAGGATGAAAGCCGACATCGCCCGTCCGTGCGCCTGAAGCAGTGACGCTCCCATCAACTGGAACGCGACGACCGGGAAGACGGCGATGACGATCCGAAGCATCGGCACTCCGACACGGACGAGCTCCGGGTTGTCCCCGAAGACGCGCATCAGCGGCTCGGTGAAGATCATCAGCAGCGCGAAGGCGCCGAGGCCGACCACCGAGGAGCGAACCGTCGCGATGCGGAGCGCCTCCTTGGCCTTCGCGTACCGCTTCGCTCCGTAGTTGAATCCTGCCACCGGTTGAAGCGCCTGCGAGAACCCCAGCATCGGCATGAACGCGAAGTGGACGAGTCGGTGGATCGCTCCGTATGCCGCGACTGCGATGTCCCCGCCATAGAGCCCCAGATTCCGGTTGAGGATGACGACGACCACGCTCCCGGAGACCATTCGTACGAAGGACGACACACCGATGGCGAACGTCTCACGAACGATGTCTGCTCGCAGAACGAGCGCCCTGAGCCTGAGTCTGAGTCCGCTGAAGCCGCCGATGAAGTAGGCTGAAACGAAGATCGTCGCGCAGCCCATGGCGATGACGGTCGCGAGCGCCGCACCCCGCACTCCCATGTCCAATCCGAAGATGAAGATGGGATCCAGCACGATGTTGATGCCCGCGCTGACAAGCATGGTCGTCATCGCGACCCGCGCGCGGCCCTCCGAACGGATGATGTTGTTGTTCGCCATGATGAACGCCCGGAACGGCGTTCCCCACAGGATGACGAGCAGGTACTCACGCGCGTAGGGGAGCAGCCCCTCGGTGGCGCCGAAGAGTCTGAGCAGACGGTCCGAGAGAGGGAACGCGATGACCATGATGATGGCGGAGATGCCGATGGCAAGAGACGCAACGTTGCCGAGCGTTCGCTCCGCGCGTTCCGGGTTCCCGGCGCCGAGCGAGCGGGAGATGATCGAGGCCCCGCCCATCCCGATCATGTGACCGATCGCCATGACCGTCAGCTGGATGGGGAAGACGATGGCGATCCCGCCGATCCCAAGAGGGCCGACGCCTCGTCCCACGAAGATGGCGTCGACGAGTCCGTAGGTCGCCATGACGAGCATGCCGACGGTCGCCGGGATCGAGAGCTTCCAGAGGAGGCGGCCGATGTTCCCATCGGCGAGGATGTGGTCGTTCCGTGGGGGCAGAGCGTGCCTCCCGTCCGCGCGCCCGCGAGGCTCCCTGGAGATGCGTGCACGGCAGGCGCGTCGACCGGCACACAGGCAACCATGACAGTCAGTTGAGAAGCAACGTAGCCTACGGCTGGATGCAATGCAACGGCGGTATTGTGGCGTAGGGTCAAGCGGCACAATGCGACAAAACCGTCTTGAACAGCTAAGGAGCCGATCGTGGGATGCTGCGCTCGTGCTCCAATACGCCGGATCATCGGAGGCAGAAGCCATATCGCCGGAGTCGGATTCTGCTTGACCTGATTGAACGATGGTGGCTATTGTTCACGCATCGGCCCCCTTCCTTGTGAAGGGAGTCCATTGGTGGGTCTGTGCCGACTGCGGATTCAATCCGATCATGAACAGAGTGGCAAACTCCAACGGAGGAGGTGGCCCGTGAAGAGAGCGTTGACAACGACTACGCTGGCGCTCCTGGTCCTGGGCGTGTGTCTCGTGACGGTGGCCGCGGCCGGTGACCGTCCCGAGAGCGACAGCTACGAGCTGAGAACCTGGGCGATCGTCTCGGGCGGCTCGAGCGACGGCCCGCTCGCCGAGTCCACAAGCTACCGGCTGAGAAGCCGCATCGGCGGTCCGTTCGTCGGAAGCGCTGAGAGCACCTCGTATGCTCTGTGGGGCTGCGGTGCCTATACGCCGGTCGAGGCTGCGTTCTTCGCGTCGACGACCGAGCCGCTCTGTGTGACGCTCAGGTGGAGTGTCGCGTCGCTGGACGGCGTTGCCGGCTTCCATGTTCATCGGTCGCTGGCCGAGGCCGGTCCATATGAGCGGATCACGACCGAACTCATCGGACTCGAGAACCCGGGTGTCTACGAAGACCGCGATGTTCTCCCGCAGACCGAGTACTGGTATGAGCTCTGGGTCGTTGAGGACTCCGGGGCCGAGTACTGCGCGAGCCAGTGGCCGGCGTCCTCGCTGACCGGTGGCCGATTCGTGACGCGGTTCCAGGCGTTCACACGAAGTCCGTTCCGCGACCAGACCGCCGTCGCGTTCGAGATCGGCGAGATCTCGGAGCCGGTGCATCTGACGCTGTACGACGTATCGGGCAAGCTCGTCCGGACGCTCGTGTCCGAGCCTCTGTCGCCGGGCCGCTACGAGGTCGCCTGGGACGGCAAGAACGAGGCCGGCCAGAATCTCGCGTCGGGCGTCTACTTTTGTCGCTTCGACGCGGGCGATGTCAGCGAGCGCTCATCGGTCGTTCTTCTGAAGTAGCGCACAGACCACAGCAACGCAGAAAAGCCCCCGGACACTCGCGGTCCGGGGGCTTCTCTGTAGCCACCTGTCTGTGCATGCTCGGTCGGCGGGGCGATGCTCCCCGGGCGCAGCTTGGCGCTGATGCCCGGGCGTCGAACGGATGCTCCAGCGGGTGTCTCAGCTGGGAGCATTACCTGATGAGCACGACCTTCCGCGTCTGCTGCCACTCTCCGACGCGGGCGTGGCAGATGTAGACGCCCGATGCCGCCTGCGCGCCGTGACGGCTCCTGCCGTCCCACGCGAGTGCGTGCTCGCCGGCCGCGAGTTCGCCGGACTGAATCGTCGCCACGAGCCGACCGCTCACATCGAAGACCGCCACATCGACGGGAGCCGAGCGGGGGAGACTCAGATGGAAGACGGTCGCGTCGATGAACGGGTTCGGGGACGCGGGGGCGAAGGCGAGACGTCCGACAACGTCATCGACGCCCGTGCCGTCCTCAACGTATGCCGCCACCGTGAGCGTGATCTCCGGGCGCGCCGTCCAGCCCTGGATCGACGTGTCGTCGCGTGTCTGGAGGATGATCTCGGCCTCGTAGAAGGTGTTGGGTGTCGCACCGTCGCAGTCGAACACGATATCGAACGTGGCGGGTGTCGCACCGACCGCACGCGGTGAGAAGCCTCCGTCAAAGGAGAAGCGGCTGTCACCGCCATCGATCTCGCCGTCGTGGATCCCGAGGATGGCCTGGAGCGTCGAGTAGCCCACGTTGTGAACGTCGAACGAGAGGGTCGGGAAGTTCCCCGGGTTGTGCGATCCGAAGTCGAGCGATCCCTGGAGCACCGTGGAGTCGTCGGCCAGCGACGGCATGGCGTGCGAAACGACCATGCCGGAGAGCGCGACCGACACCGTCGGGTTATCGACGTCGTCCGACGAGACGACGAGCGATCCGGAACGGTGTCCCGGCGTCGCGGTGTCCATCATGATTGAGTGGGCGCTTCCACTGCCTGGCTCGACCTCATAGAGGCCGCTCGCCGCCGAGAATCCCGAGGGCGCCGCGAGCGAGTAGTCGAGCTCATCCGCCGGGGCGACGGCCACGTTGCCGATGGTCACCGGGAGCGTGGCGGCTGTGCCCTCGATGTATGAACCGAACGCGAGCTGTGACGGCGCATCAATCTTCGCCGGCAGCTGGAAGTCGGCGTAGACGGGAAGGTGGTCGGCCGCCTCGTGGAGCGCGTCGGCGATCGCGGCGCTCACCGCATAGTTCGTCCCGTTGTTGATGGCCTGGTTCATGTGCTGTCCGTCATTGCCGTACGCCGTGTATGTCCCCGGGATGTAGTCCATTCCCTCACCGTCGTAGAGCGAGTACGAGATCAAGATGATGTCGAACCGGTCGTCCATCCCGCCGGTCGCGCCGCCGCCGAACTGTGTCGTACGGGGTGACTGGGTGTGGATGTCGGCGAAGCTGTAGCTGTCGTGCCACGTGCCGGGCCGGTTGATGGGGTCGAGCACGCGACCGTCGTTGTCGGCCTCGCTGCCGATGAGCTTCTGGTAAGCGGATTCGGAGCTGGCGCGGATATTGTAGTCGCCGGCGACCATGAACGCCTGGCCTGACGGGTAGGCGTTCATGTGGTTCCTGAGGATCGTGCATTCGGCGAGCCGCTTCGTCTTGTCGTCTGAGCCCGAACCGGCCTTGAGGTGGAGCGAGTAGATCCTCACGTTGGCTTCGCTCGACGAGTAACCCACGGGACGGACGACGTACTCGGAGATGTTGCGGAGCGCCGTCGAGATCTCCTGATGGGAAACGTAGTCGACCGTCGCGACCTTGTAGTAGAGCGCGTTGTCCGTGTCGTAGCCGTTGACGAACGGTCCCGCCGCATACTCGCCGGGCGAGTAGTAGTTGAGTGCGGAGTTGAGGATCTGATTCATGCCCGTCTCGCTGAGCATCTCCTGGACGACGAGCACGTCCGGGTCGATGTCCTCGAGGATGACACGGAAATCGTCCAGCCGGGACGTCCCGGTCGAGCCGGGGAAATTGAGCACGTTGTACGTCACGACTCGAAGCGCGAACGCCGTGCTCGGGAAGAGCAGGCTGAGTGTGATGAGGCACGCGAGTCCAAAGGGGATGTGTCGTCTCATGTGATTCCTCTCGGGGTGTCCTGCACCATGCCTGGAGCGCGATGTACGGAGTCCTCTTGTCACCCGGGGATGCCATCGTACCACGACGAGCCTTGTGACGTGTCGATTCGTTTCCGTTCTGAGTCGCGCCATGGAGACGTCGGAGACGACGGGGCGTCCACGCCCGGTACATCTATTGTAACTCAATTCGCGCCACTTATCAAGAATCTGTGTCGGTCCGACCCCGCGTATTGCCGTGTGGCCGCCGATACCCTACGATGTTGGGAACCCGATCGATGATGTGAAGACGGCACGGCCGGACCGCGCATCCCTACGGGGCGCGCCAGCACACAGGAGGTAGATGTGCCTCTCTCGAAGTATCGGTGGTCCATTGTTATCACGGCAGCACTTGTGACGCTTCTTCTCTCGGGTGCCGTTCCGGTGCTCGAGGGTGTCGCGTTCGCCGCGCCGGACGTGATCGGGGAGGAGTTGCCCCCGGGTGACGCTCCGCCACCGACCGCGTTCTCCCGGCTTGACGCCGCCGGAGACGCGGACGACTTCCCCGATGCAAATCACATCATCGTCTTCGACGAGACCGTCAACCGAGTGAAGCCGACGGGCGTGACATACGGTGAGAGTTACCTCCTGACGAAGATCCTGACCTCCGACGGCTGCCGTGACCGCTCGGTCCTCCGTTGGGGATATGAGCCGTGGAGCAGCGAGGTCGAGGTGCGCGAGGTCAACGTCATCCGAGGCGGCGAGCGCATCCCGGTCGATGTCGCGAACGTACATGACCTCCCGGCGCCGCAGTCGGCCATCTACTGGAACAGTCGCATCAAGACGCTCCAGCTTCCGCGGCTCGAGGTGAACGACGGCATTGAGGTCACGCTCTTTCGCAAGGGATACAGCTATGCGCTGCTCGAGGACGCGGGCGGCACGACCGGATCCGGCGCAGCAACCGGCACGGCCGCTGCGACCGACATGGCCGCTGCGACCGACATGGCCGCTGCGACCGGCACGACCGCTGCGGTGACAACGAGTGCCGCGACCGACGCGGGCGACGAGAAGTACATCCCGCCGATGCCGGGCGAGTACTTCGACATCGTGCTCTTCCAGGGCTCCGCGCCGATCGTCGAGCGACGGTACGAACTCGTGATGCCGCCGGACAAGCGGCTCCACTCGGAGGTCTACAACGGCCCGCTCTTCTCCTCGACGAGCTACGATGCGGATGCGACGACCTACTCGTGGTGGGCGTTCGACGTCCCGGCCGTCAACTCCGAACCTCGCCAGCCGGATGCGAGCGACCGCGTCGCGAAGGTCGTCGTGGCGACCGTGGAGAGCTGGGAGAAGAAGAGCCGCTGGTTCTTCGACGCCAACCGGGACCAGTTCGACGTCACCCCGGAGATCCAGGCGAAGGTCGACGAGATCCTCCGCGACGCCGGCGTGGCGAACGGCACCGAGGCCGAGAAGGCCGAGGTCCTCGTGCACTGGGTGGCTCAGAACATCAGGTACAGCGGCCAGACGATGGGCGAGGGTGAGGGGTTCACGCTTCACCCGGGTGACATGATCTTCGAGCAGCGCAGCGGCGTCTGCAAGGACATCGCCGGCATGCTCATCACGATGATGCGGGCGGCGGACATGGATTCGTACGCCGCGATGACGATGGCCGGGAGCCGAATCGAGGAGGTGCCCGCCGACCAGTTCAATCACTGCGTCTGCGCGCTCCGCAAGGACGACGGTAGCTTCGAGATGTACGACCCGACCTGGGTCCCGTATCAGAACGACATCTGGTCGCAGTCCGAATCGGAACAGCACTACCTCATCGGCACACCCGAGGGCGAGCCGCTCGCGTCAATGCCGTACAGCCCGCCGGAGGACTCGGCGCTGCGGATTCGGCACGAGGCGCGCATCCTTGAAGACGGGACCCTCGAGGGGACCTTCCGCCTTGACGGCTCGCGCGCTCTGGACTCGCGTCTTCGCGGCATGGTCAGCATGAGTCGAATGGAGGACGTCGAGAACGACATCGCGTACTACCTCGCGGAGCTCGGAGCCGCGATCGAGATCGTCGAGCTCTCGCACATCGTCGTCGACGATTTCAGCGAGGACGCCTGGATCGAGATCGAGTACCGGGTCCCCGGATACGCGCTCGTCGTCGAGGACGGACTGGAATTCGAGAGCCCGATGATGGTGCTCGCGACGGAGAACGGATGGCTCTGCCGCTCGTGCGTCTACGATTGGGGCGATGAGCGCGAGAGCGACGTGTTCCTCTGGTTCACGCAGCTCATCGATGCGGAGGAGACGATACGCGTTCCGGGCGGGTACTCGTTCGAGGAGATCGAGACCCCCGATGAGATCGACGAGACGTACGGCTATTTCAGGGGCGATGCGGAGGCCGACGGCCGGACGCTCACGGTGAGCGAACGGTTCGAGGCTCGGCGCCGCCAGATCCCGCCGGACGGCTACGATGGCTTCAAGGCGGCCGTCGATGAGATGATGGACTGGGCCGCGATCGTCTACCGTGCGGAGAAGGAGGGTGCGTCGTGAATAGACTCAACGGACTCGAACAGACGATCGCGCTCGCAGCGCTCCTTCTCATGGTGGTCCCGGCACTCGCGGCCCCGACCTCCGCGGTAGGTGACATGGACATCGGCGCGCTCATGGCGCGTGCCGATGAGACGCTCGATCTTGGATCGACCGATGTCGTGCTGCTCTTCGACGGACGGACCGTCGACATCGCTGCCGATGGAGCAGTGCAGACGACGTTCCACCAGATCGTCTGGATCTCGACCGAACTCGGCATCGATGAGTATGCCGATCTGAGAGTCCCGTGGAACACGACGAACGCCACACTCGAGGTGAAGGCGCTCCGCACATGGATGGACGGGCGGTGGTGGCCCCACGAATCGAATCTCAATCCGACGGCGATCGTTGAGACGGTCCCGTACGGTGTGGCGAACGCGGACGACTACACGACCATGCGCGAGACGATGCTCCTGCACGACGGTGTGGAGCTGCCGTGTATCATGGAGACGGTCTACACGGTGACGCGTCGCTTCCCCGAGGGAACGGGGACGGATGGTCTCTGGGTCTTCCAGCGCGATGATCCGGCGATCCGAACCTCCTATGAGGTTCTCGTCGCACCCGATGTTCCGCTCTCCTTCGCTGTGGGCAACGGCGCCCCGGAACCGGTGGTGACCCGCGTTGATGAACGAGCCGGGTACGCATGGGAGATGCGCGACCAGCCAAGGCTCGGCGTTCCGCACGTGCGCGATGCGACGGCACATGCGCCGTACGCCTGCTGGTCGACGTGGCGCGACTGGAGCGCACTTGGTGCCGCCCTCACAACGAGCATCGATGCTGCGGCTGAGCCGACCGACGCGCTCCGCGACACGGTGGTAGCGCTGACAGAGCATGAGTCGCACCTCCCGGCTCGCATTGAGGCCGTCTCCGGTTTCGTGGCGGAGTCAGTCCGGCATATCGGATACGACGAGTCGCACTGGGCCTTCGAGCAGCGTCCTGCGGCTCGCGTGTACGAGACAGCGTACGGCAACAGGCTCGACCGCGCCGTTCTCGCTACCGCGCTGCTTCGAGCGGTCGAGGGTGTGAGTTCCGTTGTGCCGGTCTTCAGGAGCGCCCCGGCCTCGCCGATCGACCTGGACGTCCCCGGACTCGCGCGGTTCGGCCGAATGGAGCTGTTCGTCTCGGGGGAAGGCGTCCGGGGGATCTATGATCCGGCGTCCAGCACGTTCACCTCGCGCCTGCCGGACGAGTACTCTGAACGGACCATCTGGAACGCGACGAGCAACGCGCCCGGCATCTACGTTTCGGCCGATCAGGGCAGTTCGTTGGACGGAGAGGTCGGGAGCGTTTTTAGATGCTCCGTGATGCTCGAGCAGGACGACGACGGCGCGTGGACGGGCGATGGTCGGGTGAGCGGGACGGGTGCACTCTCGTTCCATCGGAGCATCGTCGGGGTCGGAAACGAGACGGAGCGGTTCTGCGACGGTCTTGCCTCGGATGTGGTCGGTGATGCCGAGGTCACGGCCTCCAACGTGGCGGTGCTCGAGAGCGGTCGCGCCGTTGTGGGATTCACACTCGCTTGGGATCCGGGCGACCAGGACGAGCAGGAACGGAACGTGCTGACGTTCGGCTCGCCGGCTGCCGGTCTCGAGTCGAGACTTCCCTCGGACGTCCATCTCTACGAGCGTGAGCGGACGAGTCCGGTGCTGCTCGTCGCGCCTATAGAGGAGACGCTTTCGCTGCGGATCAGGCTGCCGGAGGACGATGTCGCCCTCGCTCCAGCGGTCGTTGACATCGAGAACGGTGTCGGCCGATTCACGCAGACGGTCGAGCGTGATGGCGATTGGCTTGTCGTCACTCGGGATCTCCGGATCAGTCAAGTGGTCATACATCCGGAGTGGTGGCCGGACCTGCGGGAGCTGCTGCTCGCAGGCGAGAGTGCGCAGTCGAGCACCATCCTCTACCGCTAGAGGGAGCCGCTCGGCGTAGAGAGGCGCTCGCTGTGGAGGAGCGCCGCGCCGATACCGAAAGCACGTCACGAATCGAGCGCTCCGGGTGCGCAGCTTTTTCGCACCTGGGGCGTTTGTTTTTTCTTCCTCATACTCGCCGTGCGGACGCGCGTCTGATACGATGGTTGAGTTGCTCCTGAGTCTGTGCGGAGCGGTATCGATTCCGAATCCAGGGGACTGACATGAAGAAGTGGATCATCATCGCATCCGTCGCGGTTGTTTTCATTGCGGCCTTCGCGATCATCCGCGGCAACGGGGGCGCAGCGGCGTTTGCGAAGTACGATTTCGCCGAGGTCACACGCGGCGACCTCGAGAACGTCATCACGGCGACCGGAGCGTTGTCCGCGGTCGGTACGGTTGAGGTGGGGACGCAGGTGTCGGGGACGATCGCGAATGTGTTTGTCGACTACAACGCCACGGTCCGCCAGGGACAGGTCATGGCCGTTCTGGATACGACGATGCTGGCGGCGTCGGTTCGTGACGCGCGAGCCAACAAGCAGGCCGCGGAGGCGCAGTACGAACAGGTCCAGCGCGCCTACGACCGCATCCAGGAGCTGTTCGAGCAGGGTCTCGTGAGTGACGCGGAGATCGAGGAGTCGCTCACGAACCTCAAGTCTGCCGAGGCGTCTCTCCTTGCGGCCAAGGCGTCGCTTGACCGCCAGCGCGCCAATCGTTCCTACGCCGTCATTCGCTCGCCGATCGATGGCACCGTCATCATGAGAAACGTCGAGCGCGGCCAGACCGTGGCGGCGAGCTTCTCGACCCCGACGCTCTTCACGATCGCGGAGGACCTGAGTCGGATGGAGATCCATGCGCTCGTCGATGAGAGCGATATCGGACAGATCGAGGAGGGACAGCATGTCCGCTTCACGGTCGAGGCTTACATCGATGAGGAGTTCTCCGGTACGGTCCGTCAGGTCTGGCTCCAGCCCGAGACGATATCGAACGTCGTCAACTACACGGTCGTCGTGGACGCCGTGAACGACAGAGGGCTCCTGCTCCCTGGAATGACCGCGACCGTTGATTTCCTGCTCGACAGTCTGCACGACGTTCTGCTCGTTCCGAACAGAGCCCTGAGCATCCAGCCCGATGATGCGATGATCGAGGAGATTCGCGAGGTGATGCGCGAGCGCATGGGCGGTGGGAGCGGCACTGCGGATGGCGATAAGGCCGCAGTGCGTGACGAGAGCTCGTCGCCGGGCGGGCAGCCGAGCAGTGGGAGTCAGGGTGCTGTCGGCGGTCAGACGGCGACCGGAGGCAGGACACAGGGCGGGGCGCCGGGTGGCGCGCCGTCAGGCGACATGTCCGCTGCGCATGGCAAAGGCATGCGGGCGTTCGGGGATGTGAAGCGCCTCTGGTATCTCGATGAGGACGGACATCTGATGGTGGCTCGGGTGAAGGTCGGACCGAGTGACGGTCGGCTGACCCAGGTGATGGAGAGCGACGAAGTCACCGAGGGGCTGAACGTCATCACGAAGGTCAACGAGGACCCGAACGCAGAAGACTCGCGGCCGGGCGGGATCTTCAGCACGATGGGACGACGCAGGTAGGCTACAGCGCAGGCAGGGGATGGGCGAGTGAGCACGGTCATCGAGACACGCGGGATCACCAAGGTCTACGAGATGGGCGAGTTCGAGGTCCACGCACTTCGAGGCGTCGACCTGACCGTCGAGAACGGCGATTTCCTGTCCATCATGGGGCATTCGGGCTCGGGCAAGTCGACGTTGATGAACGTCCTCGGCTGCCTCGATGCGCCTACCGCCGGCGATTACATCCTCGACGGCACGAACGTCCACGAGCTCTCACCCGACGAGTACGCCGACATCAGGAACACGCGGATCGGGTTCGTGTTCCAGGGGTTCAATCTGCTGGCGCGTACGAGCGCTCTCGACAACGTCGAGCTGCCGCTCTTCTACGACCGGAGCGATCGGATCGCCGACCCGCGTGAGGCTGCGGTCAAGGCGCTCGAGCGGGTCGGGCTGGGGGACCGGATGGGGCACGACCCGAATCAGCTCTCGGGCGGACAGCAGCAGCGCGTCGCCATCGCCCGGGCGCTCGTCAACGAGCCTTCGATCATCCTCGCCGACGAACCGACCGGCAACCTCGACAGCGTGACGACCATCGATATTCTCAAGCTCTTCCAGGAGCTCAACGACCAGGGCATCACCGTGCTCATCGTCACGCACGAGCACGATATCGCCGAGTACACACGCCGGACCATCGAGATGAAGGACGGACGGATCGTCCGGGACGCGGCCGCGAACAACCGCAAGGCCTGATGGAGGCGCCGTGAAGTTCAGGAATCTGCTCAAGGTCGCATTCAAGAGCCTGATCAAGAACCGCATGCGGACGCTGCTGACGTCGCTCGGCGTCATCATCGGCGTCGGCGCCGTTATCGTGATGGTGGGTGTCGGGCAGGGCGCGCAGCAGGACATCGAGGCGCAGATCTCGTCGCTCGGGGCCAACATGCTGATGGTCTGGCCCGAGCGGTCCTGGTCGCACGGAGTGAGTCAGGGCGGGAACCAGAACAAGCTCACGTTGGACGACGTCGAGGCGATCCGCAGGCAGGCGACGTTCGTGTCGGCGGTGTCGCCGGAGGTGCGCGTCGGAGCACAGGTCATCGGCGGCGAGAGCAACTGGAACACCAGCGTGCGCGGTGTCGACCCGGAGTACGAGGAGATCCGCGACTGGCACGTTGACTATGGCGAGTTCTTCACGGAGCGCGATGTCCGCGCGAAGTCCAAGGTTGCCGTGCTCGGGAAGACCGTGGCGGACAACCTGTTCCCGAGTGGCGACGCCGTCGGCGCCAAGATCCGTGTCAGGAACACCCCGTTCAAGGTCATCGGCGTGCTCGAGTCCAAGGGACAGTCCACGTGGGGTTCCGACATGGACGACGTGATCATGGTCCCGTCGACCACGGCGCTCTACCGGCTCGCCGGCGGCCGCTTCATATCGAGTATCTACACGAGCGCCGCGTCGGTCGACGTGACCGAGAAGGCGGAAGAAGAGCTCACCATCATCATGCGCGAGGCGCACCGCATCGCTCCGGGGGAGGAGGACGACTTCCGCATCCGGAGTCAGGCCGAGTTCATGGAGATGGCGACGGAGACCTCCGAGGTGATGACGCTTCTTCTTGCGGCGGTCGCGGCGGTCTCGCTCATCGTCGGCGGCATCGGCATCATGAACATCATGCTTGTCTCGGTGACCGAGCGGACGCGCGAGATCGGCATCCGCATGGCCGTCGGCGCGCGCGGGAGCGATGTGCTCGTTCAGTTCCTGACGGAGGCTGTCGTGCTTGCGCTCACCGGCGGGACCATCGGCGTCCTGCTTGCTGCAGGCGTCTCGGTTCTGCTCAACAACACGGTCGGTCTGACAACCGTCATCAGCCCCGGTGTCGTGCTGCTGGCGTTCGGGTTCGCCGCGGCCATCGGTATCTTCTTCGGATACTACCCGGCTCGCAAGGCGGCCCGTCTGCATCCGATCGACGCCCTCCGATACGAGTAGCGGAGACCTCCGCTGCGAGTAGCAGAGACCTCCGCAACGACCGGCAGAGTTCTCCGCCGTCAACGGCGCGGCGCCTGCGGCGAACGGCTCTGCACCCGCCACCATGCTTGACGAAACGTCCGTCCACGACGCTTCGGTACCGCGTGACTGAGCACCTGTTCGTCAACGCGGTTGACGCAACACTATCCACGCTCGGTATCCTGTGCAGACGCGGCCGCGTTTCATCACACTCCAATTCCCTTCCACGCAAGCGCTTACGGTGAAGCACTTCCCGGACGCGCCATCGCTGGCACACCTGATGCAGTTCAAGGCGGTGTCCATGCGGTCTGCTTGGGAGGGAGACCATGAGAACGCTCGCGGTGACAGTCATCCTCGTTCTGCTCATTCTGGCTCTTGGAGCTCAGGCCGGAAGGAAGCAGTGCATCGAGAGGGAGGTTGCTCCAGGCGTCATCGCCGCGTTCAAGCACAAGGTCGAGATCGTCGAAGAGACATGGCCCTCGGTCCTTTCGCAGACAAGAGCAGGACGTGAATGCATCCGCCTCGAATCCCGGGGCGGATTTCGTTTGCACACCCGGATCAGAGAGAACCCCGACGACTACGTGATGTGTGTCGTGTACGTGGAGGACGGCGGTCGGCTCGAACTGTGTGACGACTGCCGGTTCGTCTTCACCTACGGGGAGCGGGAGGTAACCAGCAAAGAGATGCTTCTGACGGACAGTGTTCTGGAGAAGCGCGTGTTTAGCACGTGTGATTCGAAGATCGTGCTGACGGAGGAGAGTGGGAGCTATGCAAGAGTGAGAAGCGGCGGCTATCTGGTCGCCGTTCGTTTTGACCAGGGGAGTCTCAGAGGGAGTGACGGCTGGGTCCCTGATTCCTTCGAACTGAGAAGGGGGTGATGGAGATGAAGCGCTTGACCACCAGAGTGTACCTCACGCTTCTGATCGTCCTCGCGACGCCGGCGGCGTGCTTCGCGTCCGACCCTGAGGGCGGCGAGTCGCTCTTCGAGTGGATCGTTCGGTTCTTCGCGTGGGCGGCCGGCGGCTGGCACAGCCTGTAGGAACTGCTGAGCGGCGGGTATCACGACGACACAACTCAGGAGCGTGACATGTTCTGTTTGTCAGCGGCTCCTCATGATCTGAGGAGCCAGCAGTAAGGCCGCCCGGTGACGGGCGGCCTTCTGCTGTCCTGGAGCTGTCGCGGTCCCGAAGCGGGCATGCGCCTCGGAGCTGCACTGCACCCTGTGGATGTGATGCAGGTGACCGTCTACGGCGTGGCCTCGTACCCACCGAACGGGTCGGGGGTGTCTGTCGCAACGGCCGCCACGATGTGGAACGCGATGCACGCTGTCCAGTCGAACTCCATGACATCGGACGGGCTCGGAGCCGGATCGACATCACCCGTCTCACTGACGACCGCGAACTCCAGCACCGGCATCTCGCCGGCGAGATAGTCGTCGAGCGCGTCGTTGAGCAGGTCGACACCCTGCTGGACCAGCGTAGCGGGCGTCCGCGTGCCGAGGGCCGCCGCGACCGACTGACTTGTGTACTCGACGATCGTTGCCGTTGGACCTGCGACGTCGATTCTCCGCACCGTGATCTCGCCGGAGATGTCCCAATCGTCATGTGTGGCCGGGACCGTGAAATCGGTCACCTCGTACGAAGCGCTCACGACGTGGGCTGCCGATATGTCGCTCTTCTCAATGTCGTTGTCCTCGAGAATGCCATCGATCTCATCGGCGTAGTCGACGGTCTGTGGCGTTGTGAACTCCTCGGAGTCCTCGATCTGTTCGAAGTCCACACACGTGCTGTGGAGGAAGACCACGTCGAGTACCTTCTCATAGAGGAGGCAGTCGCTGCCGCTCAAGGCGAAGGCCAGGAGCACGAGCAGCACAGGGATCAGAAATCTCGTCTTCATGCCAGTCTCTCCTTACCTTCCTACATCCCGATGTAGAGGCCGAATCCGAAACTGCTGGTGGACGCGAGATTGTACTCGAAGTTCGCCATGACCGGCTTGATGCCCAGAGCGACGCCGAGCGTCAGGTGGACGCTTGACTCGGAGTCGAGCGTCATCTCGACGCTCTCTTCGTCGCTCTCGTAGCTGACGTCCATCGAGAACATGTCGTAAGAGACGCCTCCGTACGGCTCGATCCAGCCGTAGCTCTTGCTCACCTGGATGCCGAGGGTGAAGGCGGTCGCGTCGATGAAATCGTCCCCGAGCGTGAAGCTCTGGTACATCAGCCCGGCGGCCATGTCGATGGGGAAGTCCGGCTCCATGTACTGTGAGATGCTGTGCCGGACACCGAAACCGAAGAGACCGATGTTGCCGATCTCGACGTCGCCCATGTCGATGGCGAAGTAGCGGATGACGGCCTCCGTGCCCATGTAATTCCCGAGCCTGATCTGTGGCACCGTCATGCCGAACGAGTTGAGGTCGAATCCTCCGGGGAACGTGAACTGGGAGTTCGCGTCACCGTCAACCGTGATCGAGCCGCCGTCACCGACGACGGTCGGGGCCTCGACCGTCTGCTCCGGTGTGAAGCCGTCCTGCGTCGTCGCATCGAACGTGGCGACGTCGTCGGAGAAGATGACGCCCATCACGGGGAACTCGATGCCCCAGTGGAAGCCATCCACAGCGATGTGTGCCGAGTGATACCAGTTGCTGTTGAGATCCGCGCCGAACGCATCGGCCAAAGGCTGAAGGTAGCCCTCGGCGTTGGCACCCGTGTACGCGGAGAGCTGGTCGGCGATCTGAGCACACGCCGGGACCGCGACGAGCAGCATCGCGACGGCGAGCATCGCCACCATCAGTCCGGTCTGACAGCGCATTGCGCCCTCCCTTCACACATCCAGCTTCTGTGCCTCTCTCCGTGTCGGCGTCCGGGACCGGCCCATCGGCCCCTCTGCCGTGGGACGATGGGGATACCGGACGACGACCCCGCGATTCCTGAGCACCATACACTGAGGCGGTCGGACTCGTCAAGCCCGACCGCCTCCAAAGCGAATGTCTTTCTCCATCACCCACTGTCGAGTGAACAATGGTTCGCGAACATGTCCATGGCGAACGCTAGCTGGCGTCAGCAGAGCTCCCGGCGGGTCCGCAGCGGCCGCCGCTGCAGGTCGCCTTCATCTCATCGGTGCAGTTGGCAGGGTCGCCGTCGCACTCCATGTCGCACGTGCACTCGCCTTCGCACGTGCATTCGGCATCACCCACGCACGTGCCGGCGTCGTCACAGGACGCCATGCTCGGGCAGCCCTCGCAGCCGGCGTCGGCCGTCTTCATCTCCGAGGCGCAGGACGTTGCGTCGGCTGTCGTTGCGTCGGCAGCGGTCGCTGATGGGCAGCCGCCACAGCCGGCATCCGTCGCGGATGCACACGCCGCCGCGGCAGCACCGCCGCACGACTCAGCCACGGCCTCACCATCGCTCTGCGACGTGTTCCAGAGCGCATAGCCACCAACAGCGGCCCCGATGACGATAAGGACCGTCAGTACGATCGTTCTCACCATTGTCTCCTCCTGAAGCGTGGGGCGGCGATCCGATGCCGAACAGCCACCCACCGTGTCACTCATTCTATGTGCGACCACCCCATTCTAACCGAGCCATGAGCATTCGTCAAGAAAGCACTCGGTTCGCGACTCTGGCAAGTCGCGGTTACCCCAGAATCTCCGCCAGATCCTCGCCGGCCGTTGTGATCGGAGCGATCTCGAAGTTCTCAACAAGGATATCCGCCTCCTTTAC